>NZ_PZKO01000097.1:0-623 GCF_014926485.1 Pseudarthrobacter sp. AB1 | reverse complement strand
GGCTGGGTCACCGTGAGGTTGAACACAATAGCAGAGACCTTGAGCGGGATGCCCGCGACTCCGGCAGCCTGGAAAGAAACAGACGAAAACGCGCCGGCGGGCGCAGTGTTTCGGGTGTCCAACAGCCGGGACGGGGTCACCGGCACGAAAGCTCCCGGGACGGCCGGGGTGCCCGCAATGTAGTAGCCTGCGATGTCCGCGATCAGGTGGGTGGTGCCGTTCGAGTTGTTGACCAGTGTGACCTTGCCGTCAGCGCCCACGGGAACAGTAACGGAATTCGGCACGGTCTGGCCCGGGACGAAGTTCTCGTTGGAGGTGGTAGGCCGGGTGGTCCCCGACGCGTAGGCGATAATATGCCCATAAGACTGNGGCTGGGTCACCGTGAGGTTGAACACAATAGCAGAGACCTTGAGCGGGATGCCCGCGACTCCGGCAGCCTGGAAAGAAACAGACGAAAACGCGCCGGCGGGCGCAGTGTTTCGGGTGTCCAACAGCCGGGACGGGGTCACCGGCACGAAAGCTCCCGGGACGGCCGGGGTGCCCGCAATGTAGTAGCCTGCGATGTCCGCGATCAGGTGGGTGGTGCCGTTCGAGTTGTTGACCAGTGTGACCTTGCCGTCAGC
>NZ_PZKO01000096.1:0-651 GCF_014926485.1 Pseudarthrobacter sp. AB1 | reverse complement strand
GTTTTGTGGGTTGGGTGGTTAACGTGGGAGAGCCCCTCAACCTGGTGGTTGGGGGGCTCTCGACCTGTAATGATGTTCCGGCGGTGACCTACTCTCCCACACCCTCCCGGGTGCAGTACCATCGGCGCTGTGGGTCTTAGCTTCCGGGTTCGGAATGGGACCGGGCGTTTCCCCCACGCTATGACCGCCGTAACCCTTCTACCCGGCCCGTTCAGGCGTGCCTGTACGGGTGGGAAATCTGGTTACAACATTGTGGTGTTGTTATGTTGTTGTGTTGTGTTCCTGTGCAACGGCCCGTGCGGTACGGGTTTGTTGTTTGGGAACCACATAGTGGACGCAAGCAGTCTTGTTNTCTTTTTACCACCCGTTGGTTGCAAACGCTTTTGAACCGTTTGCAGGGGTGGTGTGTGGTGTAAGTTATCGGCCTATTAGTACCGGTCAGCTTCACGAGTCGTTAGTCCTCGCTTCCACATCCGGCCTATCAACCCAGTGGTCTGGCTGGGGGCCTCTCACACACAAGGTGTATGGAAATCTCATCTCGAAGCGAGCTTCCCGCTTAGATGCTTTCAGCGGTTATCCCATCCGAACGTAGCTAATCAGCGGTGCACTTGGCAGTACAACTGACACACCAGAGGTTCGTCCGTCCCGGTC
>NZ_PZKO01000095.1:0-742 GCF_014926485.1 Pseudarthrobacter sp. AB1 | reverse complement strand
GTTCGATCAGGACGCCGCGAACCTGTTCTTCCAGCTCGTCTCGAGCCGCTACGAACACGCGTCCATGATTCTGACGTCCAACCTCCCGTTCGCCCGCTGGGGCGACGTCTTCGGAGACCTGACCATCGCCTCGGCCATGATCGACCGGATCGTCCACCACGCCGACGTCATCAGCCTCAAAGGCAACAGCTACCGCCTCAAAAAACACCAACCTGCCGCCAGTACGGCACAATAGAACAACAACCCGTGGCCCCGTTTTCAATTGGCACTATTGGCCCTATTTTCGGTTGGCGTTAACAGGTGCGGTTCGTAGCGCCAGGTGTTCGTCCCATGAAGTGTCTCCTACTTATGTCGGGAAAGGTGTTTTTATGATATCCAGCGGGACGACTACGAACGGCCGCACGCCTTGCCCCACTCACGGAGGGTTAACCGGCGAAAGATGTCTAGGACGGCGCTGAATAATTTTGGGGGCTTAAGGCGCGCCTGCTTGAGCGTTCCGGGATTTGGTTAAGACTGGATCTATGCAGGGTCGTGATGATGGTCAGCGTCAGCTTTTGGATGTCGATGCTCTGGCCGGGCATATGCTCCCGGCCGGTTCGGTGTTCAGGTTCCTCGCCGAGCACCGGCACGAACTGTTCCCCGATGACGCGTTCGCAGACCTGTTCGCCTCCGGGCGCGGCCGCCCCTCGACCCCGGCGGACGTGATCGCTTCGGTCATGGTCCTGCAGACTCTCCATAATCT
>NZ_PZKO01000094.1:0-813 GCF_014926485.1 Pseudarthrobacter sp. AB1 | reverse complement strand
AAGGTACCTCGGGGATAACAGGCTGATCTTGCCCAAGAGTCCATATCGACGGCATGGTTTGGCACCTCGATGTCGGCTCGTCGCATCCTGGGGCTGGAGTAGGTCCCAAGGGTTGGGCTGTTCGCCCATTAAAGCGGTACGCGAGCTGGGTTTAGAACGTCGTGAGACAGTTCGGTCCCTATCCGCTGCGCGCGCAGGAAATTTGAGAAGGGCTGTCCTTAGTACGAGAGGACCGGGACGGACGAACCTCTGGTGTGTCAGTTGTACTGCCAAGTGCACCGCTGATTAGCTACGTTTGGATGGGATAACCGCTGAAAGCATCTAAGCGGGAAGCTCGCTTCGAGATGAGATTTCCATACACCTTGTGTGTGAGAGGCCCCCAGCCAGACCACTGGGTTGATAGGCCGGATGTGGAAGCGAGGACTAACGACTCGTGAAGCTGACCGGTACTAATAGGCCGATAACTTACACCACACACCACCCCTGCAAACGGTTCAAAAGCGTTTGCAACCCGGGGTGGTAAAAAGATAACAAGACTGCTTGCGTCCACTATGTGGTTCCCAAACAACAAACCCGTCACACGGGCCGTTGCACAGGAACACAACACAACAACATAACAACACCACAATGTTGTAACCAGATTTCCCACCCGTACAGGCACGCCTGAACGGGCCGGGTAGAAGGGTTACGGCGGTCATAGCGTGGGGGAAACGCCCGGTCCCATTCCGAACCCGGAAGCTAAGACCCACAGCGCCGATGGTACTGCACCCGGGAGGGTGTGGGAGAGTAGGTCACCGCCGGAACATCATTACA
>NZ_PZKO01000093.1:0-873 GCF_014926485.1 Pseudarthrobacter sp. AB1 | reverse complement strand
CTGGGCAGCGCCGAAGGCCTGAGCAACGTGGAGGTGGGCGCCCGGTGCGGAGTCGAAGCGCATACCGTGGCGAAGTGGCGGCGCCGCTTCCTGGAGCGCCGGCTGGACGGGCTGGTCGATGATCCCAGGCCCGGCCGACCTGCCAGCATCACCAGTGATCAGGTCGAGGATGTCGTGGTTGCGACGCTGGAATCGACGCCGAAGAACGCCACGCACTGGTCACGGGCGAAGATGGCCGAGCGCTCGGGACTGTCGAAGTCAACGATCGGGCGGATCTGGAAGGCGTTCGAGCTCAAGCCCCACCGCGCCGACGGGTTCAAGCTCTCCAACGACCCCTTGTTCGTGGAGAAGGTCTACGACGTCGTGGGACTCTACCTGAACCCGCCCGAATCCGCCGTGGTGCTCAGTGTGGATGAGAAATCGCAGGTCCAGGCGCTGGCCCGGTCCCAGCCGGCCTTCCCGATGATGCCAGGGATGCCGGAGAAGCGGACCCACGACTACGTCAGGCATGGGACCACGACCCTGTTCGCGGCCCTGAACACCGCGGACGGTTCCGTGATCTCCAGCCTGCACCGCAAGCACCGGGCCATCGAGTTCAGGAAGTTCCTCGCCAAGATCGACGCCCAGGTCCCCGAGGGCCTGGACGTGCACCTGATCTGCGACAACTACCAGACCCATAAGACACCCGTTGTGAAGACATGGCTGCAGAACCACCCACGGTTCCATATGCATTTCACGCCGACCTACTCATCCTGGCTGAACCAGGTCGAGCGGTTCTTCGGCTTCGTCACCGAGGACCTGCTGCGCCGCAGCGATCACCGCAGCGTCCAAGCGCTCGAGTCCGACATCCGCAAATGGGTCAGCGAATGGAAC
>NZ_PZKO01000092.1:0-942 GCF_014926485.1 Pseudarthrobacter sp. AB1 | reverse complement strand
GGGCCTCGCGCAACTGCGGGATGCCAGGTCCGGGGCAATAGCCCGTGTAGCCGTCGGCGATGGCCCGGTTCATAGCTTCAACGATATGGGGGGCCGTCGGGATGTTGATGTCGCCGAGATGGAAGGGATACACAGGGTTCCCCTTCGCCTTCCAAGCGGCCGCGGCTTGGGCGACGCTAAAGGCAGTTTCGGTGCCCAGACGTTCGAGCCGGTTCGCGAGTTGCTGCATGCTGTTCCACTCCTCATCGAGATTGTGATCGATCTTCTGCGGTAATAATTCTGATTTTGCGTCGTCGCGGAGGTTAGACAGGGTTGACCCGTGCCCTTACGGTGGCCACGGCCAGGAACCTTTTGCGGACGGTTCCTTGTCCGTTTCGGCCGATGCAGTAGGGACAGTTGTGGCTGTCCGGTTCACCGGAACAGGGTTTCCTCCTTAACCTCAGGCAGTTCCCGGCGCTGACTGTGGTCATCTTTTCCGCGCTTGCCGTCATGGTTCTCCTTGACGCTCGGCGGCGAAGAGTCTTACCAGCCGCGCTCGGCGAGGCGGTGCGGCTGCGGGATTTCGTCGACGTTGATGCCTACCATGGCTTCGCCGAGGCCGCGGGAGGCCTTGGCGATGACGTCCGGGTCATCGAAATAGGCAGTAGCCCTAACGACGGCGGCGGCACGCTGGGCCGGGTTGCCGGACTTGAAGATACCGGAACCGACAAACACACCGTCAGCGCCGAGCTGCATCATCATCGCAGCGTCGGCCGGGGTGGCAATGCCGCCGGCGGTGAACAGCACCACGGGGAGCTTGCCGGCGGCGGCAACCTCCTTGACCAGTTCATACGGGGCCTGCAGTTCCTTGGCCGCGACGTAGAGCTCGTCCTCGGGCAGCGCGGCGAGCTTGGCGATCTCGGCGCGGATCTGGCGCATGTGCCCGGTCGCGTTGGAGACGTC
>NZ_PZKO01000091.1:0-1385 GCF_014926485.1 Pseudarthrobacter sp. AB1 | reverse complement strand
TGAGTCATTCATTAGCTGTTGATTGAAGGAGCCGGCGGTGCCCGTTGATAACAAGGGTTTTACGCGTGAAGAGATCCGTGAGTTCATGCATGAGTATTATTTGCAGCCGCACGGGACCAGGAAGGAGTGGCTTGCCTCGAAGTCCATTTCCGACTGGACGTTCCGCAGGTGGCGCAAGATGTTGGTCCAGGGCGATATCGACCGTGGCCTGATTCCGCGGGAGCATGGAGGCATGGTCCCTACAAATCGTGAGCTCTCCGCGTTTGAAAAAGCACGCGCGAAGGAAATGGCTGCCCACCNTGCCGAAGTCGAAAAACTCCAGAAGCGGGTGCAGGAGCTGGAGGATACGAATTCCGCGCTGGGAAAAGCTATCGGGCTCTTGCACGAGTTGAGCGTGCCAGAGCCCGATACAACCCCGACGAGCGCTCAGAAAGATTCGTAGCGGCCGAGAACACTCTTGTCTTGGAGCTGCATGTGATCACCGGCTCCCAGCGGACAGCGCTCGAGCTTGCGGGCCTGTCACGCGGGACCTGGCATTACCGGTTCAATCCCCGTCCGGCGGTGCAGGCCCCGATCCACCAGGGNGACCGGGCCTACGAATCCCGGATCAGCACCGCGCATCACGAACGGATCCTTGGGCTCATCCTGGCCGGTTGGGGGAAGGGCAACTCCGTTGACCATGCCTTCGCCACAGCTTGGGACAACGGCGTGCTGCTCGCTTCCAACCGCACCTGGTGGCGGATCGCGGCAGAGTACGAGGACCAGCAGGCCCGCCCAACCTTCCCGCGCAAGCTGGTCGTGGGACATCTCCGACGTCTATTCCAAGTGGCAGGGGAAGGTTTTCAAGGTGTACTCCATCATGGACATCTTCTCCCGGGAGATCGTCGGCTGGCGGGTGGAGGACCGCGAGTCCGACCACCTCGCCGCGGACATGTTCGAGACAGCCATCGCCCGGCACGGCGCCCCGCGCATCGTGCATGCCGATTCAGGCCCGGCCATGAGATCAAACCTGCTCCGTGACACCCTCACCGCCCACGGCGTGGAACTGTCCCATAACCGCCCGTACGTCTCCAACGACAATCCCTTCTCGGAGTCAGGGTTTCGCACCATGAAATACCGGCCCGGCTACCCCCGGATCTTTGACGATCTCGAGGCCGCGAGGGAGTACCTCACCGACTATGTGCACTGGTACAGCACCGATCACAAACACTCCGGCATCGCGCTGTTCTCACCCTCACAAGTCCACAACGGCTCTTGGAAAGAGCTCTGGGACAAGCGAGACCAAGTCCACCAGGACTACTACGAACGACACCCAGAAAGATTCCGCCAACGACCCACCACACCGGCCCCCGCCCAACACGTCGGGATCAACCTGCCCGAGACCA
>NZ_PZKO01000033.1:0-1209 GCF_014926485.1 Pseudarthrobacter sp. AB1 | reverse complement strand
GGCCCCGATAGACCGGTTCCGCGATCGGCTGGCCGGCATCCCTGGCAGCGACGTGCCGGGCGACCGTGTGGTGCGAGCAGCCGGTGAGCTCAGCGGCGGCACGCAACGATCCGGTCAGATCATACGCAGCAAGTATTTCCATGATTTCTCCGTCAAACTTCATTAGGGCCTCTTCCCGGACGACTTTGGTGCGACTAGACACCGTCATCAAACCCCGGGAAGAGGCTCCCGCCGCTTAAGCAGCAGGGCTAAGTAAAGGAAGTGGGCAGATCTCATGGCCACCAACGGGCAGTTTTCATGGCCGTCAGTGGGCAGTTCCGTGGCCGCCTATGGGCAGTTTTTCATGGCCGCTAACATGGCGCCGCCGGAGCGAAGGAGTCCTCGAATGACGAAGTACCTGATCTCGTTCCCCGGTGAGGTCATGGTGTTCCCCGAGGAGGACTTCGAGTCGGTGGTCGAAGCCTCGCACGCGGTCATCGCCGAGGCCAAGGCGGCCGGCGTCTATGTCTTCGGCGGCGGGATCGATGAGGACGTGGACCCGGTGCTCGTGGCCGGTGACGGCACTCATACCGAGGGCACGTACCCGGGCCAAAAGATGCCCAACGGCGGCTACACCATTCTCGAGCTGCCCTCGCGGGAGGCGGCACTCGAGTGGGCCGCGAAGATCGCCGTCGCCTGCCGCTGCCCGCAAGAGCTCCGGCAGTTCCATTACGACCCGGCCAGCAGATGAGAGCAACTTCAGCCAGCGTCGTTCGTGCGTCGCGCGCCCGCCATGCAAGACGTGCAGCAGCGCATAGGGCGGGTGGCCTCGACCGGCGGCAACGCGCTAGCCGCCCACTCGTCGATCGGAGGCGGGCGGCAGGTCAGCGGGTGCATGCGACATTGCACCGTGAGGTGCGGAAGTGTCGGATTTCAGGCCCTTCACTGCCGGGCGTGGTTCTGTGGGCCGGCGGGCGGGTGGTTTGTGGTGCTGGTTGGGTGGGTTTTGTGGGTTGGGTGGTTAACGTGGGAGAGCCCCTCAACCTGGTGGTTGGGGGGCTCTCGACCTGTAATGATGTTCCGGCGGTGACCTACTCTCCCACACCCTCCCGGGTGCAGTACCATCGGCGCTGTGGGTCTTAGCTTCCGGGTTCGGAATGGGACCGGGCGTTTCCCCCACGCTATGACCGCCGTAACCCTTCTACCCGGCCCGTTCAGGCGTTCAGGCGT
>NZ_PZKO01000036.1:0-116227 GCF_014926485.1 Pseudarthrobacter sp. AB1 | reverse complement strand
GAAATCGTCTACCAGTCACGCAGTGAGATCGATTCGGGGGTTGCAGCAGAGCTGGGCGCCCGGCGGGTCGAGCTCGATGAGCTGCTGGCCAACTCCGACATCGTCTCCCTGCACTGCCCCTACGGACCCGCCACCCACCACCTGATCGGCTCCGGGCAACTCGCAGCCATGAAGGACACGGCATACCTCATCAATACCGCGCGGGGCCCCATCATCGACGAAGCGGCCCTCGCCGCCGCGCTACGCCAGGGGCAAATAGCCGGTGCCGGGCTCGACGTTTATGAGAACGAACCCAGCGTGCACCCCGGATTACTCGAGCTCGAGAACGTGGTGCTCGTGCCGCACCTCGGCTCCGCCACGGTCGAGACCCGAACCGCGATGGCGATGCTCGCCGCCGACAACGTCCTGGCAGTGCTCAGCGACGGACGACCGCCCACCCCGATCAATTAAAAGCACCTGGCGTCCACCGAGCGAGGCGACAACCTGAACGAGTACGAGCCCCGTCGCGAAGGCATGGGGCTCGTACTCGTTCATGTTCTTCACGAGCGAAGGAATTGCCGGGCGAGTTTCAGGGACCAATTGCGTGATTCTCTCCCCTATCGAGCGACCAAATGGAACGCCGATAACCGGCCTTCCGTAAAGCTGAACCGTTTCGGTTCCGCATAGTGGCGCAGCGACGATGTCCGGTCTCAGTTTTGTTGGCAAGAATCCCAGTTAACTTGGCAATCTACTGGTGGGGGCCGTTTTCTCACTTGAGTTGGCAACGCCGAGATCACCTAAACCAGTAACTGCAAGGCCATCCGGCCTATTCTCAGCGCTGGACGCCTACGGAATTGCCAACTTGATTGAAACGACTCGGACCGGATCCGTCTCACCTGAGTTGGCAAAATCCCATGTCGACGTTGCCAACTTAACTGAGAACGGACAGATAATCGGGAGGGGCTCATGGCTGCGTCAAGTTAGATGAATGAGGACACCCCCAGTTACTCAATGGACAATGGTCCTGCACGCCCAGTTAGGGCACGCCCAAACATGCCTTCCGATAAACAGCTTCCGCGTCCTGGGAGGCGCGTTACTTATCAGTTGGGAGTGTAAGCCAACGTCGAGATATTGTGGCCGTTTCAGACCGCAGCTCACACCTTGAAGTACTTCGCCTCCGGGTGGTGGAACACGAAGGCGTCGGTGGACTGTTCGGGGTGCAGCATCAGCTCATCGCTGAGGACCACGCCCATCCTTTCGGGCTTCAGCAGCTCCGTCACCTTGCGGCGGTCCTCCATGTCCGGGCACGCGGGGTATCCGAGTGAGAACCGCGCACCGCGGTAGTCGAGCTTGAACAGGCCGGCCTTGTCCTTCGGCTCCTCGGCTGCGAAACCCAGCTCCGAGCGGATGCGCGCATGCCAGAACTCCGCCAGCGCTTCGGTGAGCTGCATAACCAGGCCGTTGAGCTCGTAGTAGTCGCGGTATTGGTTGGCCGCGAACATCTTGGACGTAAACTCTTCGATCTTCGAACCGGCGGTGACCAGCTGCACCGGCAGGACGTCCACCTGCCCCGATTCGCGCGAGCGCACAAAGTCGGCCAGGCACAGATGCCGGTCCCGGCGCTGGCGCGGGAAGTCGAACCGCAGCCGTTCGGTGCCGATCGGACCGCCTGAACCACCGTCGGGGGCGAGGAGCCCCGCGGTGCCGAGGACGCCGTCGTGATCCTCCCCGTGGTGCAGCACCACCACCTGTTCCCCTTCGGTGACCACCGGGAAATAGCCGTAGGCGACGGACGCATCAAGCATTCCCTCGCCGAGGATGCGGTCCAGCCAGTACCGCAGGCGGGGCCGGCCTTCGCGCTCCACCAGTTCCTCATAGGAGGCGCCGTCATCGCCGCGGCCGGGCTTGAGCCCCCACTGCCCCATGAAGGTGGCGCGCTCGTCGAGCATGGCGGCGTAGTCGTGGAGTGCCACGCCGCGCACAATGCGCGTGCCCCAGAACGGCGGTGCGGGCACGGCATTGTCGGAGGCGACGTCGGACCGGCCGGGCATTGCCTCCGGCTCGGTCACCGTGAACTTCGGGCCGCCTTTATGGATCCGCTTCTTCAGCGGCGGAAGGCCAACGGCGTCCGGGTCCGCGCCGCGGGCCACCTGCACCAGCGGTTCCATGAGGGCCAGGCCCTCAAAGGCGTCCTTGGCGTACCGGACGGTTCCCTCAAACTGCTCCGCCAGGTCCTGCTCCACGTAGGCGCGGGTCAGGGCGGCGCCGCCGAGGATGATGGGCCACTTTTTCGCGAGGCCCCGGGACTGGAGTTCGGCGAGGTTTTCTTTCATCACCACGGTGGACTTCACCAGCAGGCCGGACATGCCGATCACGTCGGCGTTGTGCTCCTGCGCTGCGGCCATGATCTCGGCGATCCCCTGCTTGATGCCGATGTTGATGACTTTGTAGCCGTTGTTGGTGAGGATGATGTCCACCAGGTTCTTGCCGATGTCGTGCACATCGCCGCGCACGGTGGCGATCACCATGGTGCCCTTGCCCGAGGAATCCGATTTCTCCATGTGCGGCTCGAGCAGGGCCACCGCGTTCTTCATCACCTCGGCGGACTGCAGCACGAACGGCAACTGCATCTCGCCGGCGCCGAAGCGCTCGCCCACCACCTTCATGCCCTCAAGCAAGTAGTCGTTGATGATGCCGAGCGGGGTCATGCCCTCGCTGCGAGCCAGGTCCAGGTCTCCTTCGAGGCCCTTGCCTTCGCCGTCGATGATGCGCCGCCCCAGGCGTTCGCCGGTGGGCAGCGCCGCAAGTTCTGCCGCGCGCTGGTCTTTGAGCGCCGCGGTGTCGACGCCGGCGAACAGGTCCAGCATGCTGTTCAGGGGGTCGTACGTGATGTTGCCGTCGGCGTCGTATTCGCGGCGGTCCCAGATGAGGTCCAGGGCAACTTTGCGCTGTTCTTCCGGCAGGGAGGCGAGCGGTACGATCTTGGCGGCGTCAATGATGCCGCTGGTCAGGCCGGCCTGCACGGCCTCATGCAGGAACACCGAGTTCAGTGCCATGCGCGCTGCCGGGTTCAGGCCGAAGGACACGTTGGAGACGCCGAGGGTGGTCTGGATGCCGGGATATTCCGTGGTGATCTGGCGGATGGCCTCGATGGTTTCGATGCCGTCCCGGCGGGTTTCTTCCTGGCCGGTGGCGATGGGGAAGGTCAGGGCGTCCACGATGATGTCCTCGACGCGCATCCCCCATTCGCCTACCAGGGCGTCGACGAGGCGCGAGGCGATGGCCACCTTGCCTTCGGTGGTGCGTGCCTGGCCCTGTTCGTCGATGGTCAGCGCGATCACGGCGGCGCCGTGTTCCTTTACCAGCGGCATGATGCGCGCGAAGCGGCTGTTGGGGCCGTCGCCGTCCTCGTAGTTGACGGAGTTGACCACCGGGCGTCCGCCGATGTGTTCGAGCCCGGCCTGCAGCACGGGCGGTTCGGTGGAGTCGATGACGAGCGGGAGCGTGGAGGCCGACGCGAAACGTGAGACGATCTCCTTGATGTCGGCCACGCCGTCGCGCCCCACATAGTCAATGCAGACGTCCAGCAGGTGCGCGCCAACACGGACCTGTCCGCGGGCAATATCAACGCAGTCGTCCCAGCGCTCTTCGAGCATCGCCTGGCGGAACGCCTTCGAACCGTTCGCGTTGGTGCGTTCGCCGATGGCGAGGTACGCGGATTCCTGGTCGAAATTCACGTGGTGGTAGAGGGAAGCGATGCCGGCTTCCCGCTCGGTGGGAACGCGGCCGCCGTCGGCGCCCCGCCCGCCGCTGGTGACGGCGCCGTTGGCGCGGAAGGGCGCAAGACGTTCGACGACGGCGGCCATGTGCTCCGGCGTCGTACCGCAACAGCCGCCCACCAGGCCCAGGCCGAACTCGCGAACGAACTGCTCGTGTGCGGTGGCGAGTTCGGTGGGCGAGAGCGGATAGTGCGCGCCGTTGGGACCAAGGACGGGCAGGCCGGCGTTGGGCATGCAGGCGATGGCGACGGAGGACTGCTTGGAGAGGTGGCGCAGGTGCTCGCTCATCTCGTCCGGCCCGGTGGCGCAGTTCAGGCCGATGGCGTCGACGCCGAGCGGCTCGAGGGCGGTGAGCGCGGCGCCGATCTCGGAGCCCATGAGCATGGTTCCAGTGGTTTCGACGGTCACCGTAACGAAGATGGGGAGCCGGATGCCGCGGGTGACGATGGCCTGCTTGCAGCCATTGACCGCGGCTTTGGTCTGCAGGAGGTCCTGGCTGGTTTCGATGAGGAAGGCGTCCGCGCCGCCGTCGATGAGGCCCTCGGCCTGCAGGGCGAAGGTCTGCTTGAGGTAGTCATAGCTGGTGTGTCCGAGGCTGGGGAGCTTGGTGCCCGGCCCCATCGAGCCGAGGACCCAGCGCACGCGGCCGTCTGTTGCTTCTGCCGCTTCGGCGCGTTCCCGGGCAATTTCTGCGCCTTTGCGGGCGAGCTCTTCGATCCGGTCGTCGATGCCGTAGTCGGAGAGGTTGGACCAGTTAGCGCCGAAGGTGTTGGTTTCCACCGCGTCGATGCCGGTGGCGAAGTACGCGTCGTGGATGTCCGCGAGGACGTCGGGCCGCGTGGCGTTGAGGATCTCGTTGCAGCCTTCGAGCCCCAGGAAGTCGTCCTCGAGCGAGAGTTCCCGGCCCTGCAGCATGGTGCCCATGGCCCCATCGGCAATGACGACACGGTGGTTCACCGCATCCAGGAGTTCCTGGGCGCGGACAGGGCGGGGGACGGAGTCAATATCAAGCGCGAAACGAGGCATCTAAACAGGTTACGGGTGGGGGCTGGAACGTTGCGCTGTGTGTCCGTGTACTACGACGGCGGCTGGTGGCCTCGCTAGGACCTTCAGGCAGCGCCTGTGAGTTAACGCACAACCGATAGCGGACGTTTCGTCAGCCTGAGCTGGGGGAGAGGCGCCCAAATGGCACAAATTCGATGAGTTTGGCTGCTAACGGGGTTTGTAGACATCCGCACGGTGCTCGATGCGGTGGACGTATAAGGTGTGCTCTTCAATGTCGAGGGTTAACAGCACGCGGTAGTCACCACGGCGTGCGGTGCGCAGGCCAAGGAGTTCGTTGGTGAGGGGCTTGCTGAACCGGCGCGGATTATCGGCCAGGACACCCGTAACGAATTCCACGATAGCGGCGGCAGCCTTCTCCGGCAGCCGACGAAACCCTTTCAGTGCAGGGCTGGTGACCTCGATTTTCCATAACCCGCGCCCATTGGATGATTCCTCGGTCACCTCGACGGCAGTCCAAATTCGCGGCGCAGCTCATCGCCGCTGACCGTGTTGCCTTCGGCGATGTCGTGCCGGGCCTGGTCCAAATCTTCGCGGATACCCGGACGTGAGAGCCAATGGATCGTTTCCTGCAGGGACTCCAGATCGTCAGCGGACATCAACACGGCTAGTGGATGCCCATGGCGCGTGATCTGGATGATCTCATGCGTCTTGTCTGCTTCCTCTACAAGCGCGGAAAGCTTGTCCTTGGCTTCGCTAAGAGGTACCGTTCTCATGGCATAAATATAGCCTGAAACCAGGCTAATCACTAGCCTGACTTTTAGCCGATAATAATGATTGTGTCAAGCTGAAGTCGCAGTCAAGGCCTCTAGGTTTGCCGGCTCGAGAACATGTTCAATAGCCATGATGCCTGCCCCGATGACCCCGGCGTCGGCCCCGGTACGGGCTTGAACGATTGAAAGGTGCTGGGTAGCCAGAGGGGTGGAGCGTGAATAGACAACTTCCCGCATCCCCGCGATGAGCTGTTCACTCGCTTCAGCCATCGAGCCGCCGATAACAATAAGGGACGGGTTGAGGATGCTGACGCACATGTTGAGGACCTCGCCAATATCCCTCCCCGCCTGGCGCACAGTCTGGCTCGCCAGGAGGTTTCCTTTTCGGACCAGGGCAACCACGTCGCTGTCGCGCTCAAGCTCTACGCCCTCAGCCCTCAGAGCCGCCGCTATAGCCGGCCGTCCGGCAATGGCTTCCAAGCACCCGATATTCCCGCACCGGCAAGCGATGCCTGCCGCCCGCCCGATTGCAATGTGCCCAACATCGCCTGCGGAACCGTCGGCACCGCGCTGCAGCTGTCCGCTGCTGATGATTCCGGAACCGATGCCCGTGGCGACTTTGAGGAAGATCATGTTCTCGGACTCCGGCCACGCCACGGCCCGCTCGCCGAGAGCCATGATGTTGACGTCGTTATCCACCAGGACCGCCACCTCGTAGCTGCGCTGGACATAGCGGGGAACGTCGAATCCGTTCCAACCCGGCATGATGGGCGGCTGCGAGGGTCGCCGCCGGCGGCCACCGCCCGTATCGAATTAAACAGACCAACCATGCCTAAATGCGAAGGGCCAGATTACCCCGGAAATGCAGCACATATGTAAAAGCGTGTTAGGAGGGGAACCAGTGAGCAAAGTGCCGCCCACTGCATCCCATCGCGCCTTGTCTGGAAGCTGCCGGGCCAACGAGCCACAAAGTGGCAGCAGGGGTTAGGCTCAAACAATTGTCCAGACAGTGGCTGGAAAATTTGGGCTGGAACGTCAGAGCTGCCAACTGGGCCTTCAGAGGCATCACATTCCTCCGTTGGCGAGCGTCCTCCGGTTCCCCTCGGCGATGGCTAGAAGGTCTGGGTCGATCGGTCCGTTAGAGTTTGTCACCGCCGCGACCCATTCCAAATATTCGGTGTGGTCAGGATGCATCGGGTCAGCGAGGGCCCTCCTTTCGTATCCGGAGAGGCCCCCAGAGATTTCCAGCTGCCTAGTTGTGGTGCTCGCGCCGGAGCACGTCGTCGACGAGGGTCACATAGAAATTTAGTTTGCCAAGATCAGGCTGAGGTAGTCGGCAGTCTCACATACTCAAACCTCCGCCACCGGAGCCGCGAACTGCGCCTCGTACAGCCGCGCATAGGCCCCGCCCGCGGCCAGCAACCATGCGTGCGTCCCCTGCTCCACGATCTGCCCGGCCGCCATCACCAGGATGAGGTCGGCGTCGCAGATCGTGGACAGGCGGTGCGCAATGACAAAAGACGTCCGGTCGGACCGCAGCGCACGCATCGCCTTCTGCACCAGCACCTCGGTCCGGGTATCCACCGACGACGTCGCCTCATCCAGGATCAGCACCGACGGCCGGGCCAGGAAGGCCCGCGCAATCGTCAGCAGCTGCTTCTCCCCCGCGGACACATTCGAGCCTTCATCCTCCAGCACAGTGTCGTACCCCTCCGGCAGCGAATGCACGAACCGGTCCACATGCGTCGCCCCCGCAGCCTCCAGAATCTCGGCCTCAGACGCCGAAGGCCGGCCGTAGGCGATGTTGTCCCGGATGGTCCCGCCGAACAGCCACGTATCCTGCAGCACCACGCCCAGCCGCGAGCGCAGCTCCCGCCGCGGCACCGAAGTGACGTCCATGCCGTCGAGCGTTATGCGCCCGGCATCCAGCTCGCAGAACCGCATCATCAGGTTCGCCATCGACCCCAGCTGCGCCAGCGGCATAGTGAACTGCCGCGAGTACTGGATGAACGCCTGCATGTCGCCCAGCTGCATGGCCCCGGTCGCCACCTGCAGGCCGCCCATCACGGCGATCCCCACGTACACCAGTTTCCCGATGAACGTCATCGCCGGCATGATCAGCCCCGAAATGAACTGCGCGCCGAAACTCGCGTCGTACAGCTCCACATTCTTCTGCCAGAACCGCTCCTCCACCTCGCGCTGCCGGCCGAACACCTTCACCAGCGCATGCCCGGTCCCCAGGAGGCTCCCGCAGCCGAAATTTGTCTACGCCGCCGTACGCCGCAAGAGTAAACGTACGACGGCGGGACTTCCCGCCGTCGTACGCTGGAGGCTTGGTGCCTTTGTCATCCGGGAGCAAATTATGGCCATCGCCGTGGACAGGCCACGCGGCGCTTCAGCCTCTGACAAGCTGCGTGGACCCGTTGGTCAGGCGCCCAATCTAGTGGTGGGTGCCCCGCCTGCTTTGAGGCAAACACGTGAAAAAGGAGGGCTGCTCAACTGGCGCAAGCGGGACGACGAGCCACTGGCCTCCATAGAACTCGACGTACGAGTCTGAAGGGCAACCTGCATAGGCTTCTTCACGTGTCATGCCGATCATTCCTTTCAAGAACCCGGTTGTGGAGAACATCTCTCCTGTCCTTCAACAAGTCTTAGACCTTTAACCTTATATGTCAATAGACATTTGAAGTTAAAGGTTAGATAATAAAGATGGCGGTACCAAGCACGCCCGACGAAGGAGCAAGGGTCCATGACCACGTGGAGAGAGCAGCTCGCCTTCGCCCCCTTAGCAACCTTTGACCGGGGGGAAGAGGTGGGAAGGCGGCTCAGGTATGCCATCGAACTCGGGGTGCTTGAAGACGGGACCCAGTTGCCCAGCGAAAACGAGCTGGCAGCCAAGATGGGCGTGTCGACGCTAACCCTTCGCGCGGCGCTGGCCGAGCTGCGGGGGCGCGGCTTGCTCGAGACGCGGCGGGGCAAGGGCGGCGGAAGCTTCGTCAAGGCCAGCACAGGCGACATCATCAAGGCGGAGCGTGAATCGCTCATGGCCTATTCTCTCGATGACCTGCGCGACATCCGTGACTACTGGGCCGTCTTGGCGGGCTCTGCAGCGGCTGCCGCAGCGGAGCGGAGTGGGCGGCTTTCCCTCGGGCGCCTTGCGTCCATGGCGGTGAAGATCGCGTCGTCTGAGGATTCTGCGCAGGCGATTCGCGACGACAGCAGGTTTCACATCGAGCTTGCCGCCAGCTCGGGTTCTGTCAGACTCACACGCGAGGAAATGGCGATGCAAGCCGAGGTTGGGCCGCTGATCTGGGCAGCCCCTGCCGGATACGGCAACGCAGCAGCAGAACATGCGTCTATCGTGGAGGCCATTCGGTCCGGAGACGGGATGCTTGCCCGGGCTCTGGCCGAGGAGCATGTCCGGTCGGATATGAACCGGGTACTCGATTTGCGAATGAGCGTCGATGCATCCCGCGAAGAATCCTTTCCTGACCCCGGCAAGGAAGAACGCGAACTGGCATTGATCGGATCCTTCACCGAGCTTCTGGCAGATACGGCCTCAGCTTCGATCCGTTCGATCGAACACGCGGTGCACGTTCAGCTCGGCTCTAAGCGGCAGGGAGACAGCTCTGATCTGGACGCAATCTACGACGCTTCGCGACAGACTCTTGAGGGAGCCGTTCCACTGTTGTACGGAGCGGGCTTCCTGCCTGACGTTTCATTCGGCCCTGCGGGCGCGGCCTGGTGCCACGCCCCGTCGGGACCTCAGTCACTTCAGCGGCTGGTGATCGACTGGGACTTATATGAAGGCGGCACCGCAACGTGGCGCCCCGAGGACTACGGCGACGGAGCCATCCACATCAGCCATGCGTACCTGGATGCCAACGGGAGTAACGAAAACATCGTCACTTTCAGCAAAGCCGTTTTCGTGGGGGAAGAAATGGTCGGGATCGTCGCTGCGGATGTACTGGTCCGGGGAATCCAGAGCCACCTCGAACCGCACCTTCGGGCCTTATACCCGAATACGTGCCTCGTCGACCAGAATGATGTGATCATCGCAACCAACACCGGCCGCTTCATGGGGGGAATCTACTCACCCGCGCAATACGCCGGGAAGCAGATCGACCTCCACGCAATGCCCTGGAGACTCTTCGTGGGCACCCCTACTGCAGGCTCCCCTGGAGAATGAGGCACCTTCCAGGACGTGCCACTAAACGAGAGCGTCGACGGCAAGACTGAGGCGGTCAACCCCGTGCATGGCATCTGCCGCCCGGACCAGGGTCAGGTGCGAGAAGGCTTGCGGAAAGTTCCCCGCCATCCGATCCTCGTCTGTTGCGTACTCCTCGCTCAGCAGACCAAGCTCGTTGGCAAGCCCCACGAGCTTGTCCATCAAGACCTTCGCTTCCGCTTGGCGACCTGTCCGCGCGTACTGCTCCACAAGCCAGAAAGAGCATGCGAGGAAAGGATGTTCACCCGGTTCCAGGCCGTCAACGCCGCTCTCTGTCCGGTAGCGCAGCAAAAGGCCGTCGTCGGTCAGGAGTTCCTGTTCCAGCCGCTTGACTGTGCTGAGCATGTGCTCGTCGTTATAGGGGAGAAACCCGACCTGGGGCATGACGAGCAGGGCCGCATCTGTTTGCGTTCCGCCATAGGTCTGCGTGAAGGAATTGATGCTCCGGTTGAAGCCCTCGCGCATGATCTCTTCCCGTAACCGGTCCCGGAGTTTCTCCCACTTTGTGGCATCGCCTGGTAGTCCGTGGATCCGTATCGCCCGGATCCCGCTGTTGAAGGCGGCCCACATCATCACGCGGGAGTGCGTGAAGTACTGTGCTTCGCCGCGCATCTCCCAGAGGCCGAAGTCCTTGTCATCGATGTGTTTTTCGACGAATCCCAGGAGCGCCTTCTGAAGCGCCCAGGAGAAATGGTCTTCCTTGCCTCCGGCCATCCGCAGCCGTTCCAATGCCACCATCACTTCGCCGACAACATCAGCTTGGAACTGCGAGACTGCGGCATTTCCAATGCGCACAGGCTTGGAGTCTTCGTAGCCGGGGAGGTGGGCCAGTTCGCGTTCAGGGAGTTCCCGTTCTCCTCCCACCCCGTACATGATCTGCATCTGCTCAGGATCGCCAGCGAGGGCCCGAAGAAGCCAGTTGCGCCACTGCAGCGCCTCCGTTTCGTAGCCATGGGTCAGCATTGATTCCAGTGTCAGGGCCGCATCGCGCAGCCAGCAGTACCGGTAGTCCCAGTTCCGCGGACCGCCGAAATCCTCGGGGAGGGAAGTTGTGGGCGCTGCGACGATGCCGCCCGTTTCAAAATGCGTCAGGGCCCGCAGCACCAACAACGAGCGCTTGACCGCACCGCCATAAACGCCGTCCTGCCGGCAGTGGCTTCCCCAGCGGCTCCAATAGTCGGTGGCCTCCTCGAGGGCAACATCAACGTTAGAGGCTGCGGGCAAGGGGCGGTGCGAGGGGAACCACGTCAGTTCGAAATCTAGCTGCTCGCCCTTCGACACAACGAATTCTCCCTCGTGCCCGTGCGCGTGGGCATGCGGAAGATGAGGCCCCCTCAGTGCAAGGGCATCCGGACCGGCCATCGCCAACAGGACCGGTGCCGCCCTCGGCTCGTGGTCGCGAATCCGGCTCATCCAGGGGAGAACCGTTGAATATCCTGGCCGGATCCGAAGTTCCTGGCGCATTTCTACGCTGCCTTCCACACCGGTGACGCGGCGGACCAGGGAAGATCCGCTGTCCCCCAACGGCATGAAATCGGTGACAATTACGGATCCGCTGCCGGTCTTCCAGATGGTTTGGAGCACAAATGTCGAGTCAATGTAGTGCCGGTCGACAACGGCAGCGCCGGCTTCGCTGGGCGCCAGCAGCCAGTGGCCGTGCTCATCGGTGCCCAGGATTCGGCTAAACACGGACGGCGAGTCGAAACGGGGGAAACAGAGCCAGTCCACGCTGCCATCCCGGGAGATGAGAGGCCCAGTTTGAAGGTCCGATAACAGCGCATAGTCCTCGATGGGGGAAGCCATGCTCCACTCAATCACAATTTGTTCATCTGGGTGAGGCCCGGCTTCACGCGTTCAGCTGTCGTACCGGCCCGCCCACAGGGCCACCTACCAAAAGGGGTGGTTCAAACCGTCCGGAATCAGCGTTTCGCCTACCTGCCGATGACGGGACGATGGATGTCAAGCCCACCTACGGCGAAAGAAGAAGAGCAGTTCCCACCTACCAACGCATTACCTAACGGGAAAGACTGAGCGACATGACACGAGAAGAAGCCTACGCACGGTGCCCCTCGGATTCGTATGTGGAATTTTATGGCGGCCAATGGCTGGTTGTCCCACTTGCACCCGTCCAGCAGCCTGCCTTTTTCACGTGCATGCCCGGCGAACGCCGCAGCACCCGCCATTGATCGCAAGGGCAGAAGCCCTAAACCTCCGCCACCGGGGCCGCGAACTGCGCTTCATACAGCCGCGCATACGCCCCACCCGCAGCCAGCAATGAAGCGTGCGTGCCCTGCTCCACGATCTGCCCGGCCTCCATCACCAGGATGAGGTCGGCATCGCGGATCGTTGACAGGCGGTGGGCGATCACAAAAGACGTCCGGTCGGACCGCAGCGCACGCATCGCCTTCTGCACCAGCACCTCGGTCCGCGTATCAACCGAAGAAGTCGCCTCATCCAGGATCAGCACCGACGGCCGGGCCAGGAAGGCCCGCGCAATCGTCAGCAGCTGCTTCTCCCCCGCGGAAACGTTGGAACCCTCGTCCTCCAGCACAGTGTCGTACCCCTCCGGCAACGAGTGCACGAACCTGTCCACATACGTCGCCCGCGCCGCCTCCAGAATCTCGGCCTCGGACGCCGATGGCCGCCCGTACGCGATGTTGTCCCGGATGGTCCCGCCGAACAGCCACGTATCCTGCAGCACCATGCCCAGCCGCGAGCGCAGCTCGTGCCGGGGCACCGAGGTGACGTCCACGCCGTCGAGCGTTATCCGCCCCGCATCCAGCTCGTAGAACCGCATCATCAGGTTCACCAGCGTGGTCTTACCCGCCCCCGTAGGCCCCACAATGGCCACCGTCTGCCCCGGCTCCGCCACCAAAGACAAAGAAGAAATCAGCTGCTTGTCCGGCGAATACGAGAAGGAGACGTCCTCAAACACCAGCCGCCCCCGCCCGAAAACGGGACCAGACGAAGCAACAGGCTCCGCAGACTCCTCCTCCTCATCCAACAGCGAGAACACCCGCTCCGCCGACGCCACCCCGGACTGCAGCAGGTTCGCCATAGACCCCAACTGCGCCAGCGGCATAGTGAACTGCCTCGAGTACTGGATGAACGCCTGCACGTCGCCCAGCTGCATTGCCCCGGACGCCACCTGCAGGCCGCCCACCACCGCAATCCCCACATACACCAGGTTCCCAATAAACGTCATGGCCGGCATGATCAGCCCGGAAATGAACTGCGCACCGAAACTCGCGTCGTACAGCTCCACATTCTTCTGCCGGAACCGCTCCTCCACCTCGCGCTGCCGGCCGAACACCTTCACCAGCGCATGCCCGGTGTACGTCTCCTCGATCTGCCCGTTCAGCTCCCCCGTGTGCTTCCACTGCGCCACAAACAGCTTCTGCGAGCGCTTGGCGATCAGCGCCGTGATCCCCAGCGTCAGCGGAATGGTGACCAGCGCGATCAGCGCCAGCGTGGGCGAGAGGATCACCATCATCACCAGCACACCCACCACGGTCAGCACCGATGTGACCGCCTGGCTGATGGACTGCTGCAGGCTCTGGGAGACGTTGTCCACGTCGTTGGTCACCCGGCTCAGCAGCTCACCGCGCTGGATCGAATCGAAGTACCGCAGCGGCAGTCGGTGGATCTTCGCCTCGATCTCCCCGCGCAGCCCGAACACCGTCCGCTGCACCACCCCGTTCAGCACATACGCCTGCACCCACATAAACGCCGACGCCAGCACGTACAGCACCAGCGCCCACAGCAGCACACTGGACAGTGCCGCGAAGTCGATCCCGGTGCCCGGGGTCAACGCCATGGGCGTGAGCATGTCCGCCCGCTGGTTCTCCCCCGCGGCCCGCAGCTGCGCGATCAGTTGCTCCTTGCTCACCCCGGCGGGCAGCTGCCGGGACACCACCCCGGCGAAAATCAGGTTGGTGCCCTCCCCCAGCAGCCGCGGCCCGATCACCGAGAGCGTCACGCTGGCCACGCCCATCACCAGGACCAGCAGCAACCACGCCCGCTCCGGCCGCAGCGTGCCCAGCAGCCGCTTGGCCGACGGCCCGAAGTTCATCGCCTTCTCTGCCGGGACGTTCATCCCCGCGAACGGTCCGCCGCGTCCCGGTCCGCCTGCCGGACGCGGAATGCGTACGACGTCGGCAGTGGCGGTTTTGGAGGCCGCTGCGGTTCCGCCGGGGGCTGCTGGGTGGGAAGCGCCCGACGTCGGCCGCTGCGGCGCGCTCACACCGTCTCCTCCGCTGCCAGCTGGGAGGAGACAATCTCCCGGTACGTCTCGGAGTCCTCCAGCAGCTCCCAGTGCGTTCCGCGCGCAACGATCCTGCCGTCGTCGAGCACTAAAATCTGGTCCGCATCCACGATACTGGACACCCGCTGGGCGATGATCACCAGGGTGGCGCCGGCCGTGTTGCGCTTGAGCGCCTGCCGCAGCCGGGCGTCGGTGCCGGTGTCCAGAGAAGAGAACGAGTCGTCAAAGATATACAGTTCGGGCCGTTTCACCAGGGCCCGGGCGATGGCCAGCCGCTGCCGCTGCCCACCGGAGACGTTGGTGCCGCCCTGGGAAATGGGTGCGTCCAGGCCGCCCTCCATCTCCTCCACGAAGTCCCGCGCCTGCGCAATCTCAAGGGCGGACCAGCACTCGTCCTCGGTGGCATCTGGTTTGCCGTACTGCAGGTTGCTGCGGACGGTGCCGGTGAACAGGTAGGGCCGCTGCGGCACCAGCCCGATGTGCCCCCACAGCAGGTCCGGGTGCAGCTCGCGCACGTCCACCCCGTCCACCCGGACCGAGCCGGTGGTGGCATCGAACAGCCGCGGCATGAGGTTCACCAGGGTGGTCTTACCGGCACCGGTGCTGCCGATGATCGCCGTCGTCTGCCCTGCCCTGGCGGTGAAGCTGAGCCCGGAGAGGACGGGCTGATCGGCACCCGGGTAGGCGAATCCGACGTCGCGCAATTCCAGCTGCCCGCGGCGGTGCCCATCGGACGCCACCGCACTGCTGAGCGGATTCTTCGGCGGCCGGACGCTCGACTCGGTGCCCAGCACCTCGCCGATCCGGTCCGCCGAGACAGCGGCGCGCGGGATCATCACCGCCATGAACGTGGCCATCATGACGGACATCAGGATTTGCATCAGGTAGCTCAGGAACGCGATGAGCGTGCCCACCTGCATGGAGCCGTCCTCGATCCGGAACGAGCCGAACCAGATCACGGCCACGGACGAGACGTTCAGCACCAGCATCACCACGGGGAACGCGAGCGCCATCAGCCGGCCGGCACGCAGCGCGGTGTCCGTGACGTCCTCATTGGCCTGGGCAAAGCGGGCGCTCTCGATGTCCTCCCGGACGAACGCGCGCACCACCCGGATGCCGGTGAGCTGCTCCCGGAGCACGCGGTTTACGGTGTCGATCCGGACCTGCATCTTCCGGAACAGCGGCACCATCCGGCTGATGATCAGGCCCACCCCGATCATCAGCACGGGCACGGCGACGGCGATCAGCCAGGACAGCTGCACGTCCTGCCGGACGGCCATGATTACGCCGCCGATGGCGAGCATGGGCGCGGCCACCATCAGGGTGGCCGCCATCAGCACCAGCTGCTGGACCTGTTGGACGTCGTTCGTGGAGCGGGTGATCAGGCTGGGCGCGCCGAACTTGGTCACTTCCTGTTCGGAGAACTCCCCCACCCGGGTGAAGATGGCCCCACGCAGATCCCGGCCCACCCCCATGGCCGCCTTCGCCCCGAAGTACACGGCAATCACGGCGCAGATGATCTGCAGCAGCGTAATCGCCAGCATCAGGCCGCCCAGGCTGAGGATGACGCCGGTGTCCCCCTTGGCCACGCCCTCATCAATGATGTCCGCGTTCAGCGTGGGCAGATACAGCGACGCGATGGATTGCGCCAGCTGGAAAATCACGACGGCGATCAGCAGTTGCCGGTGCGGCCGCAGGTATTCAACAAGCAGTTTCCAGAGCAATGCGGCTCCAAAGGTTCTGTCCCGCTGGAAGGTTTAGCTAGGGGTGGTGCGAAGGTCAGTTTACGTCCGGTGGCTGGGATAAAGGCCGGCAGCTTCGGGAGAAATGCGGCCGGTTCTCCCAGAGCGTATTCGCCTGGCCGGTGGGAGCGCCGCCGTCGGCTTGTCCGCGAACTACCGGGCGATGTCCTTAGCCCGGACTCCGCTGCGACGCCAGATCTCCTGCCACCTCTACGACCTTTTCAGCTGGCACTCCGGCGGCCAAGGCGGCAGCAATCTGCACGTCGCACGCGGCTTTTGCCTGGTCAAGGGCCCATTCAGCGGCCTCGACCTCGCCGACGCGGGTGGTCACTGCGGCCAGCAAAGCGTTGTGCAGAGCTAAGAGGTCTGCGGCCGCCTTTTTGGACCCGGGTGACGCCAGCCCGTGTTCGCCGTAAAGTGTCCAATCAACCTGGGCGATGGACAGAGGCGGGGTGTTTGAATTAATGAACGGTTCCACGGGGCGGCCTTCTACGACTGGCGAAGCAAGGCTCCCGGTCGCTGAGCGGAATCAGGTCTCTGAGGACCACCAGACTGAACAAGTCTGTCTACTAAGTCAGAGACTACACAGGAGCCTGTGAAATACGAAGCGTCGTCGGTGACACGTCTGGCGGATCGCTGCCCTCGCATTGGGTGTCGCGGGGAACGCACCGGCGCGGTCCCACGTTACGGCGTGGCCCTTACGTCCTCCGGGCCTTTGATGCGGGAACAACGGCGCAGTGGTGTACGTTGCAGTCTCGTCAGAAAGATCGTAGAACCGTCAGAAATGAGAAGCACCCAAAGTGGCAACCGATTACGACGAAGTCCGTTCCGACGTCAAGGAAACCCAGGACCGTTCCCTGGAGGCATTACAGTCCGCGAACGCCCCGGATGCCCGCAGCGTCGTCAATGAACTGGACGAAGCGGATGCATTCGATGAGGGCCTGACTCCCGGTGGAGAGATCGTCGCCGAGGAGCTCATCGTTCAGGTCATTCCCCAGGCCGCGGACGAGTTCACCTGCTATTCCTGTTTCCTCGTCCGGCACCGGTCTCAACTCGCCCGCGAAAGCAACGGCCGCTCATACTGCATCGAGTGCGAGGGTTAAGGCATCCATTCGCCAAGGCGCAGTATCCGCGGTTCATCGTGGATTTTTTGCCCTGCTGCGGGGAGTTGGTTGTGGCCGCTCACGCTGCCTGTGCAGCCATTGGTGCCAGGGGCGCCGCGTTGTCAGGGGCAAGGATACTCAGCCTGTAATCGGACTGGAGCGGATCGACGCGGGCAGGCAGATGGTGGGACCTCGAGCAGGCGCGCAGTTCTTCCAACGCGTCGGGCTCGATGCGGGCCCGGGTCATATCGAGTTCCAGGGCCATGCCCGTGGTGAGGGAGTTGGCGCGCTTCATGACGGCATACAGGCCGTGCACGCTTTGGGATGTCACGTGGCCCTGCGCCGCTACCTGGGCCGTTGCGCAGTCGAGGTCCACCCGGACCAGCACCCGAAGCTTGTCTGTCGTCACGAAAATTCCCCGCTCTAAGTTGGGTGCCACAACGCTGTGGCGCCCCGGATAACCATAGACCAAATGTGATCCAGGCAACACACTTGCCGGTATTGGCCTTTGCCAGCTCCGGCCCGGGACGCGGGAGCGGACTGCGCAGAGAGCGTCTGTACGGCAGGTGAACGTGACGGCGGTCCCCGGGAAACAGCATTGGGTCGTTATGTGTTTCCCGGGGCATGTCCGTTCGGGTCAGGCGTGGCTCCTGCGGGTCACCGCCCCGTAGATTCCGAGGACGACCAAAGAGCCAAGAATGGCCAGCAGCCAGGTCCTCAGGTCAAAAAATTCCGCGAGGCCACCGCCGAAGATCAGCGAGCCAATCCATCCCCCGAGGATCGCTCCGACGACGCCAAGGACCATCGTGACCAGCCAGCCCCCGCCTTGCCGGCCGGGGAGTATGGCCTTGGCGATGGCTCCTGCAATCAGGCCGAGCAAAAGAAATCCGAGAATTCCCATGACGCACTTCCTTCCAAAGGACCACCAGCGTCGCCGTGACGCCATGGCAAGATTTTAATCAGCATGCTTAGCATCTGGCAAGGATTCGATTTACGATTAAATAGTGAGCCGCAGGCAGCCCGCCGGCGGCAACCAACCTGAGGAAGTGACACTGTGGGTTTGGACGACAAGATCGAGAACACCGCCGAGAAGCTTGGCGGCAAGGGCAAGGAAGTAGCCGGCGAAGCCAAAGGCGATCCGGGCCTGAAAGCCGAAGGCAAGGGCGACCAGGCCAAGGCAGACCTGAAACAGGCCGGCGAGAAGGTCAAAGACGCCTTCAAGAAGTAATCCACCTCAAACCGGGAAGGGTGCGGCGCGAACACGCGCGGTACCCTTCCCGCGTTGACCGTCCTGATCCCGCGCGTGGACATCCTCAGCCTGCTCCATCCTGTGGGTGCTATTGGCCGAGCAGGGAAACGGCATGGGCGATGACGAGCGCCAGCAGCACGAAGCCGCCGAAGGCTTCGAGGCCCATGAGTGATTTTGCCCGGGCAGAGAGGGGCATCGTGTCCGTTGGGCTGAAGGCCATGGAATTAGAGAGCGAGAAGTAGACGTAGTCAATGAACGACGCCGTCCAGCCGCTCTTTGCCGAAGACCTGGCGGCAACTTCCTTGACGGCGTCGTGGTCTTCATCCTGGGGGAACCGGAAGTCTGCCTGTGGCAGTTCTTGGCGCGTGGTGTGCCGGCGGGACACAGGGCCGCCCCTGTCCAGTTCCCAATAGACCAGCGCAAAGGCGATGACGTTCGTTACCCAAACCTGAAGTGTGGCGAGCAGAAGGTTTGGACCGTCAGTGTTGTTAGGTCCTGCGAGGGCGATGACCAACTGCACCAGGGCAGCCTCATTCGCTGCGACCAGCAGCAGTGCCTGACCTACGGAAAGATACCTCGACCAGCGCGTTTGGCGCGTGAGACGGCGGGGATTCAGGACAACAAGGGGGATCAGGAGGCCCAGCCCAACGATGACCACCGCATAGCGAACGCCCTCCAGGAATGCTGTGGGCAATGTCGCGTACAGGCTCAGGGCAACGAGCAGGCCAACGACGGCAGGCCAGCGGTGCTCACGTACGTCGTGCCGCGTTGCACAGCACCGGCCAGGTCAGAAAACGGACCAGCCGGTGCGGTCGGAAAGGTCGGCGAGAGCCGCGGTGCCGGCCTGGGAGTTTCCTTTGGCGTCCAGCCGCGGGCTCCAGACACAAATGGCGCAAACACCTGGAACGATCACCAGGATCCCGCCGCCCACACCGCTTTTTCCGGGAAGGCCCACGCGGTACGCGAATTCGCCGGCGGCGTCGTACATCCCGCACGTCAGCATGATGGAGCCGATGCGTTTCGCGTCGCTGGGGGACAGCACACTTCCGAGCGCTCCCCGGCCGTCGCGGGCGAGGAAGAGTCCGGCTTTGGCGACTTCAACGCAGGTCATCATGATGGAGCATTGGCGGACGTAGTTTTCCACCACTGACTCCGCGGACTGCCTCAGGTTGCCGAAGCCCTTCAGGAAGTGCGCCAACGCCAGGTTGCGGCTGCTGCTGGATAACTCGCTGGCTGCGGCGGCCTCATCGATGAGGGGCCCTGGGCTGCCGGCCTGGTCGGTGAGAAACCGCAACACCTGCGTGGCGGCGTCGGACGTTTCTTCCATCAGATGATCGGTGACCACCAGGGCACCGGCGTTGATGAAAGGGTTCCGCGGGATGCCGTGCTCCAGTTCCAGCTGGACCAGAGAGTTAAACGAGGTGCCGGACGGTTCGCGCAGCACGCGGGACCACAGCGATCCGGAACTGTCGCCTCGAAGCGCCATTGCCAGTGTGAACACCTTGGAGATGCTCTGGATGGAAAAGGGGACGTCGGCATCGCCGGAACGGAACACCCTTCCGGAAGTGGTGGCGACGGCGATCCCGAACCTGTCGAAGGGTACCGCTGCCAGGAGTGGGATGTTGGCCGGGACAGCACCGGTTTCCTGCTGTGGCCTGTGGCTGCGGACGATGTCGTCCAGTATCCGGTCCAACGGTGGTGCTTTGAGTGCTGTGGTCATTTCCTGCCCAGTTGTTCTTTAGGTGTGCCGGCCCATTCCTGGACATGGAGCAGGGCCACCAGCGAGTCCCGCGGGTTGCCGAAGTTCAGGCCGGTCGCCCGGGATGCCTTGCTGATCCGGTAATAGACGGTGTTCTTGTGCAGCCCCATCCGGCTGGCGCATTCGGCAACATCGAGCGAGGCTTCAAAGTACGCGTGCAGGGTTTCCGCGAGTTCGGCATCCTGCCGCAGCAGTGCGGAAAGACTGCGGTGGCGGAACGTCGAGGACGTGAAATTCTGGACCGCCTCGCGGAAGAGAATCTCTCCTTCGAAGTCGTCCACCGTGGCAACGTCCCTGTCCGGAGACGTGCCCACACAACTCAACAGGGCCTCGGTGATTTGGCTGGTTGAGTGCAGGGACAGCAGGTCCGAGACTACCGGACCGACGGCTGCGAACGGGTTGATGCTTAGGTGCTTAACGGCATCCCGGACGATGGACTCGGCCAGGCTCCGCAGCCCGGGCTCCGCGGCGGTTGACTGCAGGCCAGGAACAATGACGGCCGTGTCACCCTTGAACTGGCCCACGACGGCGGACGCTTTGTAGGCGGCTGCGTGGATGGATGCCAGATTGGCGAGTTCGCCGTGCTTGAGTGCTGCGTCGTCGGCTTGGGCTTCGGAGTCGGGCATTCCTATCAGGATCAATGCGGCCGGGCGCTCAGCGGAGATCTTCTCGCTGTAAGCACTGGCAGCGGCTTCCGCCGAACCTGACAGGATCCGCACAACGCGATCCTCGCGCATGTGCACAGACTGCTGGTTGCGGTGTCGGATCAGCTCCGCGGAGGCCCGGGCAACAGATCCTTTCAGCACATGGTCAATGTCGGGGCCGAAGCCGTCCCCGGTTTCCTGCAGCCAGATGTAGCCCATGATCCGGTCCCCGGCGAACAGTGTGACGGCCACCCGTTCCCGCAGCCCGTCCTGGGGCCGGGCCGGTACCCGCACCGGCAGCCGGGTCCTATGCAGTTCACGGTAGGCGCCCAGGTCCTTCAGCAGCAGCTCGTATTTACGCGGACCCCGCCGGGCCAGGATGGAGGCCTTGCGCAGTTCGTCGATGTCGTTCGAAACGGTGGAGTATGCCAGGACCTTGTTGGCGGCGTCTTCGATGACCACGTGGCTGGAGGTGAGCCGGGCGGTGGTCTGGGCGATGGCAAACAGGTCCTCTTCCAGCAGCGTCAGCACTTCGCTCTGGTAGCTGCGCGGCTGGATGCGGTCCTTGGCAATGGACAGCAGCCTGTCCCAGTCAGCCTCCGGATCCACCAGGAGCAGGCCAATGCCGGCACCACGGAGCAGTTCCTGGGCTTCGGTGAGCTCTTCGAGCCTTCCCTTGACCGCGACCACCGGCGGAGGGTTCTTCAGGAGCCGCCGCAACGCGGGCAAAGCCGAGCGGCCGCGGACGCCGATCAGCAGGACAAAGGCCGCGCCGCCGTCGGACGTTTCATCATCCGCATCCACTATCAGGAGCCGTTCGATCGCAGAGCTGGCGGCGGCAGGCCGGAGGATGAGGCTGGCGAAACCCAGAGGGAGGTCCGAGAGAATATCGTCCACCGTAACCGCTGCCATGTGTTTCCTTCTGCCTCGCCCTGTCCGGACGGCTCTGTCCGGTCTCTTCATGCTATCGAGGCACGCTCCCCCAAAATATGGAAGGGAACCCAAATGGAGTGGCAGCTTTTCGGTTGGCGGACCAAGTTTCCACGGCGCATGGCCCTGGATGATCTGTTTCCAGCTGCTGACCTCTGACCCGCCCGCCGTTGTGTGTGCTGGGACACAGAAGCCGGTCCAGGGCCTTGCTACGCTGGGGCAGAAGTCGGCGGAACCTTCCGCCGTCGCTGAAAGGTGCACCTGTGAAAAAGCCGCTTCTGTCCATCGCGTTGGCGGGCGTCCTGGTTGCCCTGGGCGCCTCGTCCTGCGCCGCACCCGGCAGCACCAGTACCGGCTCGTCCGCCGCCGGCGAAACCACCGCAGCGCAGGCCACTTCCCCGGCAAGCGCACCGTCCGCAGCGGCGCCCGACACGGCGCCGCCAGCGGCAAGTGCCGGACAAGCGGGCAGCTTCACCACCTACACCCCCGAGGCTGTATCGTCGGCGTCGGAGACGGAGACGGTCGTTCTGTTCTTCCACGCCACCTGGTGCTCCACCTGCAAGCTGCTCGCCTCCGACATCGAGGCAAATGCCGCCAGCATCCCTGCCGGCATCAAAATCCTCAAAGTGGACTACGACTCCGAGACCGCGCTCAAGCAAAAATACGGCGTGACCCTCCAACACACCCTCGTGCAGGTGAAGCCGGACGGCTCGCAGATCGCCAAGTGGAGCCTGAGCCGGGATCTGAATGCTCTTGTCAAGGAGATCCGCTAGCGCCGGCGGTACGTCATGGAACTCCTGCCGCTCGCGTTCCTCGCCGGCATCCTCACCGTCCTCTCCCCCTGCGTCCTGCCGCTGCTGCCGGTGGTCCTCGCCGGCTCCGCTGCCGAGTCGAACCGCCGGGCACCCTACATCATCATCGCCAGCCTGGCCGTCTCAGTGGTGCTTTTCACCCTGTTGATCAAGGCCACCACCGTGCTGCTGGGGGTGCCCAGTGACGCGTGGCTGATTATCTCCGGGGCCCTGGTGGCGTTCATCGGAGCATCGCTCGCCTTCCCCCGGGCCTGGGACTGGATCTCGGAACGGCTCAAACTGCAGGAAGCGTCCGGCCGGCTGTCCGCGGGCACGGCTTCGCGCAGCGGGACCTCCCGCAGCGTTCTTCTCGGGTTCTCCCTTGGCCCTGCTTTTACCAGCTGCAGCCCCACCTACGGG
The DNA here is from genome assembly GCF_014926485.1 of Pseudarthrobacter sp. AB1. Classification (NCBI taxonomy): domain Bacteria; kingdom Bacillati; phylum Actinomycetota; class Actinomycetes; order Micrococcales; family Micrococcaceae; genus Pseudarthrobacter; species Pseudarthrobacter sp. AB1. The sequence continues at coordinate 93,564 of NZ_PZKO01000036.1, read as the reverse complement.
CTGATCCTCGCCGTCGTCCTCCCAGCCAACTTCACCGTCGGCCTCAGCAACCTCGCCGCCTACACGCTGGGCCTGGCGGCTGTCCTGCTGTTCGTGGCCCTTGGCGGACGCAAAGTGACCAAACGCCTGGGTTGGGCCACAAACCCCCAGGGCACGTTTCGCCGAGGCCTCGGCGTCTTCCTGATCCTGGTGGGGCTGCTGATCGCCTCCGGGCAGGTCCGCGCCGTCGAAACCTGGCTGATCGAGAACGGGTTCCTGGGCACCGTGTCACTGGAACAGAGCTTCCTCGACTCGTCACCGGACCACCAGGACCAGTTGGGCGGCCGGGGCCAGCAAGGCGTGGCCGGTGGCCCGGACGCCGCTGTGGTCTACGGCCCGCAGACGGGGTAGGGCGGCGGGTCAAAACCCCTGCTACGGCACCAGCTGCCCGGCTGCCAGGTGATCCCCGATGTTCGCGGGAGCTGACGGCACCGAAGGCAAACGTTGGAACGCCATCCGGTACCCCACTCCACGCACGGTCTCGATCCAACGCGGAGACCGGGAACTGTCACCGAGCCGCTTGCGAAGGTTGCCGAGGTGGACTTCGACGGCGCGCTCCTCACCGGCAGTAACGAAAGAGCCGGTGTTGTACGGCTCATTCCGGAGCCGGCGGACCAGGTCCGCCTTGGTCTGCACCACTCGTCCGTTCTCCATCAGGACAAGAAGAAGATCAAACTGCGTACGCGTCAAATCCAACGGCACCCCGTGGATGGCAGTGGACCGTGTGCCTTCGTGCAGGGTCAGGCCATTGTGCTCAAAATCGCACAGGAGGGCTGCGCCGGTGTGGGCAAGTGGAACGTCAGCGACGGCGGCGGGCACAGCTTGAGGCGCGCGTTGCTGCACCGCCTGCGGAGGGTGAGCCGGGGCAGTGACGCCCGCCGCGGAATTCCGCGAGCGCGGGCGCCGGAGCATGGCCGCGATCCGGGCACGCAGCTCCCGCGGACGGAACGGTTTGGTGAGATAGTCGTCTGCGCCGGCCTCGAAGCCCATCAGCGCATCGGCCTCCTCCACCCTGCCCGAGACGATGATGAGGTACGCGTCGCTGAACGTCCGGATCCGGCGCGCGGCTTCGATCCCGTCAAAATCCGGGAGGCCAACGTCCATGGTCACAATGACGGGGTCGTGCTCCCGCACAGTCTCCACGCCTTCCATCCCCGAGGACGTTGCGAAGACGGCAAAGCCAGACTGCTGGAGCACCTCTTTGAGGGATTCCCTGACGTCGTCGTCGTCTTCGACCACAACTGCGATGCCCCGCTCTACCATCCATGCTCCCCATAAATTTTCGCTGCTGCGTCCACGCCGGGTTCGCCCCTTAGCGGAGCCCCGCGACGTGCCGGACAGAGCCAGCATGTCGCTGCGCCCTTGGAATTGTTCCCCGGCAAACCCTCCAAGCTATTCCACGTGCAATTCGTTGTCACTAGCCATGCGGATTGGCTTTTCAATAACGATTAACGATATCGCGCAGAATATTGAGCCTACACACAGCCATTGCCTTTTTTTCGGGATTGAGGACACCTTGCCCAATTCTTGAGCTTGAGCAAATACTGCGCATTTCTTGATTAGTTGATTTACGCCAGGCCATCGTCCGGAGGCTATTGCTTTCTGTGACTGATGTGACTGATGATCATCGTGTGCTCAAAGGGGGCGCAGGATTCTCACTAAGAACGAGACGTCAGGGGCACGCATGGCTTCTTTTCGGTTACCCGTTTCAGGTTCCGCCCGTCCGCTCAGGCCGCTTGCCATGCTGGCGGCCGCGGGCTTGGCATTGCTGGCGAGCATGCCAGCCGCGCAAGCAGCGGACGCCACTTCCCCCGATCCCGGCCCCGCCGGAAGCTTCTCCTGGAAGGGGTTCAACTGGGAAAAGCGCTTCTGGGGCGGGGCTCCGCACTACAACGGGCTTTTTGCCGCAGCGAACGTCGTCAATCCGGACTCCAACGGGCATGTCACGCTGAAGCTAACCAACCCTTCCGGAGACGCGCCGGTGGGGGCTGAATTCCAGTCCACCCGCAAAGGGTTCGGCTATGGCACCTACAGCACCACGGTGGAGAAAAACCTCAGTCTGCTGCAGAAGGAAGTGGTGTGGGGGTGCCTGTTCACCTACGATCCCCTCGCCGAGCCCGGCCATAACGAAATCGACCTTTGCGAGGCGTCCGCCTGGGGCGGAGGTGCCGCCTACGGCCAGTCATGGCCGGTCGGACAGGGCCACGGATATTGGTTCGACGCCACCAAAGCGCCCGGCGAAGGCAACAACACCGTGGTCTTTGACGTGACGGCCAGCCCCATAACCACCCACCGGATGGTGTGGGAGCCGGGCAAGTTGACCTTTGAAACCTACGCTGGCGAGGGCTTCGCCGGCACCCTCCTGAAGCGGACGGTCCTGCAGGGTTCCACCGTGCCGGTGCCGGCCCAGGAGCAGGTCCACTTTAACCTCTGGGTCACCGGCGGCGGAGGCGGGGATCCCGCCCACGTAAAACCGGAATCGGTCACGGTCCGGGACTTCTCGTTCGTCCCGGCGGCCTCAGCCCCGGCTCCAGCGCCTTCCTCGGCCATCAAGCTCTCAGCCACAACTTCCAAGACGAAGGGCGTTAACACCACAACACTGAAGTGGTCCGGCGCCACGGGCAATTACGTAACGCTCTGGATCAACGGCGTCCAGAAATCCGTGCCTAACACCGGCAGCTTTGCCAATCAGTTCAAAGGCGGCAACACCACCACTTATAAGGTGTGCGACTCCGCCGGATGCTCCAGCATGCTGAGCGTCGTCACCTGACCACGTCCGGCCCAAACATATGGCCCAGGTCGTCCGGATTTCCGGATGTCCTGGGCCTATGTTCGTTTGTTGGCTCCTGCGACAGAACGCTAGGACTTATCGCCTCGGACCGGAACAATCCGTTTGATGGCCAGACCCAATGCCAAGAGGGCAAAAGCTGCCAGTGCAAACCAGAAAATATCACCCGCACCGGTCATGGCAAGGGTTCCGGAACCCATTCCGGCTGCGGCCGGAGCTGCTGGGTTGTCATACATAATTGTTACCAGGCTTTCTTTTTGTTGAGGGCTGCGTCCAGGTACGCCTTGGCATGGACCACCTGCAGGAACAGGTCGATCACCAGCTCGTACATGGTGGCGGCCGCGAGCATGTATTTCCATCCCCGCAGCCGGACCGTGACCACACGTTCGATCACGAAGACACCGGTCACGGCCAGCCAGAACGGCTGAATGTTCAGCCCGGCCCCCGTGCCCAGTGCAAACGCCACCGTGCCGAAGTAGGCCAGCGTTATCAGGACGCCCACCAAGGCCAGGAGTTGCCGGCCCCAGTATGGGCGCGTGACCCGGGTCCAGCCGTACTGCACGCAGTTCTCCACTGCTCCGCGCTTCCACCGGAGCCGCTGTGCCCACAGTTCGCGCCAGGTCGGCATCACCTCGGTCACCAGCTTGCAGTCAGCAGGCGATTTGATCCGGTACCGCAGGGTCAGCAGGGCAAACGACAGTTCGTTATCCTCGGTCAGGACGGAGGTGTCGTACACCCCGCCGCGGCCGTTGCCCGGCGGCAGTGACCCGTCCAGCCTGGCCGCGATGACATCGCGGAGCGTACGCGCCCGGAACAGGGCCGCGGTGCCCGTCACCACCAGGCACTTGCCCTTGAGCCGCTTCACGTCGCGGGCATACCGTGCATATTCGTTGCGCTGCAGGTGCCCAACGAACCCACCGCCGTGACCGCCGCGGAAGACGCCACCCACGGCGCCCAGCCGGGAATCGCACCGCAAGTGGGCCACGGCCCGTTCCACAAAGTCATGGGCCAGCTGGGAATCGGCGTCCTGGATGAGGATCAGGTCTTCGGGCCCGGCGCCAGGCAGGAGCCCGCCCAGGGCGAAGTTCAGGGCACCCGCCTTCTTGTCTGTATTGCCTTCGGTGCGCAGAACTTCGGCGCCCTCGGCGAGAGCTATCGCCTCCGTGGCATCAGTGCAGTTATCTGCCACCACGATCACCCTGTCCGGGCGGCGGCTCTGCGACTTTAAGGAATTCAGCGTTGCACCGATGCCCGCCGCCTCATTGTGCGCCGGAATCAGGACCGTAATCACGGAAACGCGGGCAATGATTTGGCCGCAATAAAGGCCGGTATTTCCGGGTGAGGCGGGTGAACAATTTCATGAAATTGTGACGCGGCACGCATTAGCTTAATTATCTCCACATAAAAGGGTCATCGAATCCTGCTGTGCTTTGACTCTTCCAAGGGCAACGCAATCCACCGGCAGAGAACCGGCAACAAAAGTACAAGCTTTGGTAAAGAAGATCTCAACGCGGCCGGGCTTAGCGCAGGCGGTGCTGAGAAGGCGCAGGTGGCACTGAGCTGGCGCCCGCCGTCGGACGCGCCGCTCCTCTATTCACAGGTTCTGCCCAGGACCATCCGCCGCCCTGGAGCAAAACGACGCCGATCTGTCCGTAAAATTTTGATCTAATCTTGAGCCAACCCTTCGCAACCCATGCATTTGGCGGTCCACGCTGGAGCTAGCAACACAAAAGAACAGCGGGGAAGCAGGAAGATTCATGGGGAACGAATCAGCTCTGGACGAAGTCGATGTGGTGGATGGCGTGATCACTGATCATCACCCGCTCGACTTTCACACCTTGGGGCTGGCCGGTTGCATTGACCGGTTGACCGGGCCTCTCCGTCAGCAGGGAACGGCAGTCCGCTGGGATACTCCGCACTGGGGCATCGAGATCCCGGCGGACTGCGCGTCCCTCCTCTACCAATCAGCGCGCGAAGCGCTGAGCAACGCCTTCAAGTACGCCCGCGCCGGCGAGCTCACCGTTCAGTTATCCGCAGTTAGCCACGGCGTCCGCCTGGTGGTGTCCGACGACGGCACGGGCTTTGATTGCGAACTCGCCTCGAGCGGTAGGAACCACGGCTACGGGCTGCGGCTGATGTCCGTGGCGGCGCAAAAGGCCGGCGGGACCGCAAGCGTCCGTTCGACGCCAGGGCAGGGCACCACCGTGACGGTCACCCTTCCTCTGGACTGACGTCCGCGGCAGCTCTGCCGTGGCGGGCCTGGCCCGTTGAGTGGTTATTGACACCCGGCTGTGGGAGGCGCTGAATGATGAATGAGGCACATTCCACACACCACGGGAGAGGTTGACATGAAGGAAAAGCCAGTAGCGGCGCAGCGGATCCACAGCGAGGCTCCGGCCGAAGGGGACGAGACAGCGGATCCCACCGACATCCGCATGCATTCCCAGGAACCTGCCGAGGGCGCCGACACCGACGAAGACTAGCCACCCTCCCCTCTGGCTCCAGGGCCCCGACGGCGATATGGTAAGCCTACTGTTTATATTCAGTTTGTCATCAGATCGTTCCAGACAAAGGAGACGTTGTGAGCAGCAAAGTGGAGAAGCGGATTGTGGTTGATGTGCCGGTCAGCACGGCCTACAACCAGTGGACTCAGTTTGAGGATTTTCCACGGTTTATGGGTGGGGTCGAGAGCGTGACCCAGCTCAGTGACAACCGACTGAAATGCGTGGCCCACATTGCCGGAGTCCGTCGGCACTGGGAAGCCACCATCGTGGAGCAGATCCCGGACCGCAGGATTGAGTGGGCGTCCACAGAGGGGGCCAGGAACTCCGGCGCCGTGGAATTCGCCGACGCCGGCGGCAACAAAACCCAGCTTTCGCTCACTCTGGAGTACCAGCCGGAGGGCATGGTGGAGAAGGTCGGCGACCTGCTCCACGTCGTGGCCCGCCAGGCGGAACACGACCTGAAGCAGTTCAAGGAATTCATCGAACACGAGGGCCACGCCACCGGGGCCTGGCGGGAATCCGCCCCGACCAGCGAGCCGTCCCCGTACAACCGCTACGCGCACCCTTTCGACCAGACCGGCGGCCTGGTGGACCTGGAGGGCGAGTCGGACGGAACAGCCGACGGCGAGATTCACAGCGCGGCTGAACGCAAGGGCCACAAACCCCACGACGGCGGCGCCATCCCGCCGCTCAGCGGAAACCTGGGCGACCGCTGACTGGCCGCTGCCCGGCCCCGCGCAAGCGGTGGAAGCCGCCTCCTTGCGCGGTCACACTCCGCCCTCCTGAGCCCCCGGATCGGCAAGCTGCTTAGGTCTCTGCTTACAATCGAGACCTCAATCGACTACTGAGGGACCCATGAAGAAACTCGCCACCGCCCTGATCGCTGCCGGCCTCGTGCTTTCCGCTTCAGCATGCACAACGCCCACCAAACTTTCCACCCCCGAGACCTGCGATCGCGTCAAGGCTGTCCTGTCGAACCCCGCGACCAACGTGGGCAAGACCGGCCTGGTGCGACTCGCCAACCAGATCCGACCCATCGAAGTTGTGGCATCGGATGACCTCAAGCCTGCGCTTGGGTCCATCATCGAGTTCACCGATGAGTCCGCCAAGGAAACCCCGGACGAGGCCAAGCTCGCCGATCTGGGGCCCAGGTACCAGGAAGCCGGCGCCGCCTTCACCAAGTTCTGCAGCTGACGAAGTCCTGCAGCTAGGACGCCTCCAGCGTTAGTGTTCGATGGCGGCTGGCCGGCCGCCATCGAACACTAACCCTTGGCACGAGGCAATCTTTCACTCTCGGCTCCGGCGCTCCGCGGGCTCAAATCAGCGCGTGCAGTCCCCTGCTCCGCGGCCGGCCGAAGGACGCCGCGCCCAGGAACTCAATGGCGACGAAGGGTTCGGAGCCAACCACCCACTCATCGTGTCCGGGAGGCAGCGCATAGGTGTCATGGGCATGGATGGTGGACCTCACGCCGTCGGACGTCCGAATCTCCAGACTGCCGGAGACACAGTAGCCGAGGTGGTTGTGCTCGCAGAAGTCCGTCAGTTCCATGGGCTTGGCAGACTCGGACCAGCGCCAGCCTGGTGAGAGGATGAGGCGGGCCACGGAGTAGTCATCGACGGTGACGAAATCGAACTCGGCCTTGTCCGGACACCGTTTTCTGTCGGGGATATCCAGGGATTTAACGGCCAAAGCTCTGATGAAATTTGCGGTCATGGGGACACAGCCTAGGGATTATTTTCGGCGGGCGCTTAGGGCTGGGACCAAGCGGTTGTAAGTGGATACCGGCAGGCGGCAAAGTAGCGCGGATCACGTACTGCGGAGACCAATCAGGTGTATCTCTAACCGTATCCATCCGGCGCCTCAAGTCAATGGGTCCGCCGGACGGTCGCGGGGCCGAAGAAGGTCCCCTGCATAGTTCGCAGCGCTGGACCAGCCGGAATACTTCAAATGACACCGGAGTTGTCGTTCAAAGTGGAAAGCAGATTCACTGGTTTCCTGTACTTCTGCCATCAGAGTCTCCCGAAGGAACGCCATGAGCCCCCAACTGACCATCAAACTTCAGCCAGGTACCCAGGCCCCCGATTTCACCCTGCAGGACGCCGCGGGCAAGGAAACCTCGTTGGCCAACTACCGCGGCAAAAACGTCATCGTGTATTTCTACCCGGAGGCGGCAACCCCCGGCTGCACTACTGAGGCCTGCGATTTCCGCGACAGCCTTTCATCCCTCCAGGGCTCCGGCTATGAAGTCCTGGGCATCTCCCCCGACGCCCCCGGGAAGCTGGCCGATTTCACCGGCGACTTCACCCTGACCTTCCCGCTGCTCTCCGACGAGGACCACGCAGTAGCCTTGGCCTACGGTGCGTGGGGCGAAAAGCTGGTCGACGGCGAGATCGTCGAAGGCCTGGTCCGCTCCACCGTGGTGGTGGACCCCGACGGCAACGTGGCGCTGGCGCAGTACCAGGTTAAGGCGCCGGGCCACGTCGCTGCCCTGCGCGAGTCCCTGGGGATCTAGTCCGGCGGGGCGCAGGCGCCCACAAACGGGAGTCAGGCATAGCGACAGAAATAAGTCCGGGCGCCGAATCAGGGCTTTTTCCGCCAGTTATTCGGCCAGTCGATGTCGATCAGCCACAAGGCCAGTAGCAGCGCGTCCATGGTTATGAGTCCCGCCAAGAAGTACGCCCACCCGGTAAACCAATGCACAGCAATCTCCTGACCTGGTTTCCCCCAGCCACTTGATTGTCCTCCAGTGTGGCACGGAAAGGGTCAGCAGGGAACGGCTGCTTCGTGAGGCTGCCAGACGGCCGTGAAGTTGGGTTTCGCGGTTCAGGAGGCGGGTCAGCTGTTCGACCTTGTCCGAGAGTTCGATGCCAACCGCCAGCCGGTCCCCGGGCCAGCTCGAGGCCTCCCAAGACTCACCCAGGGCCTGGGCCAGCGAGCGGGACAGTGAGCGGAGCCGCCAGAAATGGCTCAGGTAGTGAACGGTGCTACGCGGGCGGCGGCCCTGTTTCAGGAGCCGCCACGAGCGTGCCTGCCTGCCCGGCAGCCTGACGGATTCCGTTGCTTCCATAACTCCTGCACCGTCCTCCGGCAGTCCGCGTTTTCCTTCGTAGTTGGTTCTTCGAGTGTGGCCACGGAGCCTCAAGGACCCATCAAGGGCAGGCAAGTTTTCCGGCAAGACCGGGCCACGCCATGGCCGCCAGCCCCGGGTTGCCCGGAGCCTGAGCGATTTCCAGCCCCCTTGTCATATCTATGACATGCTTCACCGGCCCCAATACTGTAGAAGTAGAGTCATGCCTTCCATGCCCGAACTTCGCCGTGCCGTTGTGATTGAGGACGATCCGGACATCCGGGGCCTACTTGTGCGGATCCTCGTCAAGCAGGGTTTCGAGGTCACCCAGGCCGAGGCCGGGCTGCCCGGTGTGGAGGAAGTCCGCCGCGCCAAGCCTGACCTGATCACGCTGGACCTGAACCTGCCGGACCTGGACGGGCTGGAAGTCTGCAAGCTCCTGCGTGAATTCTCCGATGGGTTCATCGTGATGCTCACCGCCCGCGCCGACGAACTGGACAAGCTCACGGGCCTGGACAACGGCGCCGATGACTACATCAGCAAACCGTTCAGCCCGCGCGAACTCCAGTCCAGGATCAATGCCCTGTTCCGCCGCCGGCAGCCGTCCGTGGTGGACACAGCCGCGGAAACAGCCGCGGCCAGCGAGCTGGAACGCGCCACCGAGGTCCAGCAAAGCCTGCTGCCCCAGGAGGACGTCCGGGTGGACGGGTACGACGTCGCCGGAGTCTTCCGCCCCTCCCGCAGCGTGGGTGGTGACTTCTACGACTGGTACAGCACGCCCGAGGGCCTGCACCTGACGTTCGCCGATGCCATGGGCAAAGGCATGGGCGCCGCCCTCATCGCGGCCACCGTGAGGGCCGTTATGCGGTCCACGGGACAGGGCCAGGACCTGGACGCAGCCTTCGCCGCCGCCAGCAGCACCATCGCGGCGGACCTGGATTCCTCCAACTCGTTTGTCACCCTCTTCCATGCCCGCCTGGACGCCGCCTCCGGCGTCGTCAGCTATGTCGACGCCGGCCACGGACTGGCGCTGCACATCACCGCAGAAGGCTCGGTGCACCGTCTTCCCAGCGGCGGCCCGCCGGTGGGCGCCTGGGCCGGGTCAGCCTGGCCCCAGTCCGCCGTCGGCCTGGCCCCGGGCGATTCCCTGGTGGTGGTCAGCGACGGCGTACTGGACGTCTTCGACTCGGTGGAGAAGTTCACCGGGTCAGTACTCGCCGCCGCTAACGGCCAGGTTTCCGCGCAGTCCGCCTGTGACGCCATCCTGGCGCTGGCGCCTGCCGAAACTGCCGATGACGATGTCACCGTGGTGGTGGTCCGCCGCCTGTCCGAGGCGGCAACCGCATGACCCGCTTCTGGACCCGCCTGGTAGTGGTTCTGACCGTCGTCCTCGGGCTGAACTACGTGTGCTGGCGCTGGGCGGCGTCGCTGAACTGGGATGCCTGGTGGATTGCGGTGCCCCTGGTGGTGGCCGAAACCTACAGCCTCATCGACGTAATGCTGTTCGGTATGACCGTGTGGCACCTCAAGATCCGCAAGGGAGCACCCGCCCCGCCGCACGATGCCACCGTTGATGTCTTCATCACCACGTACAACGAAGACCTGGACATGGTCATGACCACGGCACTGGCGGCCCAAAACATCCGACACCCGCACAGCACCTGGATTCTTGACGACGGCGCCCGCCCGGAGCTGAAGGCCCTGGCCGAAGAGCACGGGCTGGGTTATGTGACCCGCAGCGACGCCTGGACCGCCAACGTGCCGCGGCACGCCAAGGCCGGCAACCTGAATAACGCTTTGATGGTCACGCACGGTGAATTCCTGCTGATCCTGGACGCGGACCAGATCCCCGAGCCGGACATCCTGGAAAAGACCCTGGGCTATTTCAACAACCGCCGGGTGGCCCTGGTCCAGACGCCGCAGTACTTCAGCAACGTGCCCGCCCACGATCCACTCGGCAGCCAGGCACCGCTGTTCTACGGGCCCATCCAGCAGGGCAAGGACGGCTGGAACGCGGCGTTCTTCTGCGGCTCCAACGCCATCCTCCGGCGCGAAGCCCTGATGCAGCTGGGCCTGATGGGCTACGTCAAGGAGACCGAAAAAAGCATCCGCCGCGCCCTCACGGCCTCCCGCTCCGCCATCCGCCAGGCGCGCAAATCCGCGGACACCAGCACCCCGCTCGTGGCCGAGGTGCTGGACGAGGTGGAGGCAGCCACGCTGGAAGCCCAGGCCCAGCTGGCGGGTGGCGAAGCCATGAGTGAGATCACGTACCGGGTCCGCCGCCGCGTGGACGCGGCCGTGCAGACGCTGGTCCAGGCCGACATGTCCGCTCTGCAGGCCGACCTCGAAGAGATCGCCGCCATGGAACTCGCCCATGTGGGTGCCACCGGCGTCCCGGTGGTGGCCGACGACGCCGTCCAGCGTATGTCTGCCCGCGACTGGTCGCCGCTGGGCGCGCTGGAATCCGTGCAGGCAGTCCTGGACGCCCTGAACGTGGAGCGGAACGACGAAGCGCAGCCGGTCATGCCGCTGGCCACCATCTCCGTCACCGAGGACATGGCCACGGCCATGCGCATGCATGCCATGGGCTGGGAAAGTGTCTATCACCACGAGATCCTGGCCTACGGCCTGGCGCCCGAGGACATCAAGACCATGCTGACCCAGCGCCTCCGGTGGGCGCAGGGAACCATGCAGGTGCTGCTCCGCGAGAACCCGCTGGTGCAGAAAGGCCTGAAGATCGGCCAGCGCCTGATGTACTTCGCCACCATGTGGACCTACCTCAGCGGGTACGCGGCGGTCATCTACTTCGCCGCCCCCATCATCTACCTGCTGCTGGGTGTCCTGCCGGTGTCCAGCCTCAGCTGGGACTTCTTCCTGCGGTTCATCCCGTTTATGGTCGCCAACCAGCTCCTGTTCGCGGTGGCCGGCCGCGGAATCCCCACCTGGCGCGGACAACAGTACAGCCTCGCGCTGTTCCCCACCTGGATCAAGGCGTGTTCGACGGCGGCCCGGAACGTCTGGTTCGGCCGCCCGCTCGGGTTCGCCGTCACCCCCAAAGCCCGCCAGACCGGCGGCCCCAGCTGGAGCCTCATCCGGCCCCAGCTTGTGGTGAGTGTGCTGCTGGCGGTGGCCTCGGTGGTCGGGATTATCCGATTGGCCACAGGACTGGCCGAGCCGCTTGGCACGCTGGTGAACGTGGCCTGGGTTATTTTTGACCTGGTGGTCATGAGCATCCTAATCCGGGCCGTTTTGTACAAGGGCTACGAATCGGCTGTGGACGTTGATGCAGGAGAGAGGAAATCCGATGGAGTTTAGTTACGAGGTCAAGGATTCGTACGCGGAGGTCAAGGCGGACGGGCGGCTGAATATGGTGTCGGCGCCCAAGCTGCGCGAATTCGTCACCGACGTGATCGCCGGGGGTTCGTCGCGGATCGTGGTGAACCTGGAGAACACGGCGTTTATGGATTCCTCAGGACTCGGCGCGCTGATCGGCTGCCTGAAGGCCGCCCGCCAGGCCGGCGGAGACCTACGCATCGCGGCCGTTCAGCCGCAGGTGAAGATGGTCCTGGAGCTGACCAGCATGGACCGGGTGCTGACGTCCTACGCCTCGGCTGACGAAGCGTTCGGCAATGACTGAGGTCCTGGCCCGGCGGACGTTCCGGGGATTGTCCACGGCCGAGGCCATCGACTCCGTCCACAACGAGCTGGACAAGCTCTGGGAGGACGCCCCGTTCGTCCAGGCCATGGACCAGATGACGTTCACAACGGCGGTGGTCGAATCTGCGTCCAATATCGTCCAGCACGCGCATCCGGCGGCGGCCCGGCCGGTGGAGCTCGGGGTGGACATCAGCGTGCGGACCACGCAGCTGCAAGCCAGGGTCAGTGCCTACCACGCCAAGCCTCCGTTCGGCCCTCTGGAACCGGGAACGGCCGACGACGACGCGGAGTCCGGCCGCGGCCTTGCGCTCATCGAGGCGCTGGTCACCACCGTGACGTTCGAACGGCAGGACGGCACCAACACATGGGTCCTCACGAGGACATCACAGAGTTAGCTACGCGGCGATCCAGACGGAAACGGTGGTGCCGCCGCCCGGCGTTTCGCTGATCCGCAGCTCACCCCCGTGGGCCTTGGCGATGCGCCGGCATGTGGCCAGGCCAAGCCCTGACCCGGGACCGTCCCCGGCCCGCTGCAGCCGGACCAGCGGTTCCATTGCGCGCTGCCTGTCTGCCGCTTCGATCCCTTTGCCGTTGTCCGCCACCGACACGGCCGTTCCCGTCTCGCCAGTCACCGCGCTGATGCTGATGTGCAGGGCATGTTCGGGGCTCCTGTAGTTCAGGGAGTTGGCAATGAGGTTCTGAAGCAGGGTCCGTATTTGCGCCCGGTCGGCCACGAGCTCGGCGTCGTCGCAGTGGATGCCGCTGGTGCCGCCCAGGGCCTGGCCCAGGTCACCGGCAGCCTCGGCAGTGACGGCCAGCAGCGAGAACCTCTCCCGGGAGAGCTGCCCTCCCACCTTGGAGTAGTCCAGGACGTCCTCCAGGGTGGCCTGCATGCGGCGGCCACTGCCGGCGATCCGCGATAAGTACTCAGCGGCGGCGCTGCCCTGCGGAATATCAGGGTCGTCCTCGGCAAGCTCAACGTACCCCAGGATGGTGGTCAGCGGAATGCGGAGGTCGTGGCTGACCCGGCCCGCAAAGTCGCCCAGTGCGGTGTTGCTGCGTCGCAGTTCCGCCAGCGCGTCGTTCAGCTGCAGGGTGCGGTGCTGGAGTTCCAGCAGCTCCACAACCTGTTGGGCGAGAACCTCGAGCATCGCAATCTGTTCGGCCTGCGGGCTGGCCGCATCATCGGAGAAAACGCAGAGCGAGCCCAGGACCAAGCCGGAGGCAGTCTGCAGCGGAACCGAAGCATAGAAGCGGACCTTGGCGATCTCGCCCGTGACAAAGGGGTTCCCGGCGAACCTCGGGTCCTGGGAAGCGTCCTGCACAACCGTGGTTGTCCCCGGGAGGAAGACCTGGGCGCACATTGAGTCCTCGCGGCTGCAAACGCTGGCGTCCACGCCGAACGCCGCAATCTGGATTTGCTGGCCCTCGGTAATGACATTGACCACGCTGTAGGGAACAGCGCAAAGCCGGGCTGCCAGCTGGACCAGGTTATCCAGCGCCTTGGCGGCTTCTGCGTCGGGGAGCGAGGGGGCTTCGCCAGCCTCTGCGGGCACCAACCCGTATTCCCTCAAACCGGTTGTCCTGGCCGACTCCGCGGCTTCGTGGCTGTAAGTGACTGCGCCGTTCATGCTCTCCTGTCCCCACTGTGATCAGCACTTTCATCAGCGCTGCTATCGGTCCCCCGGCTGATGATATCCGTCCGCCCGGATGCTCCGTCATTCCCAGCTCCCGTTCCGCCGCCGTTTTGGCAGCGACAAGTGATAGGGCAACCGCAATGGTGGGTAGGCTTGAGGGCATGGCTTTTGAAGAAACCCCCGCTGAACGCCGCGAGGTCACCGTCCGCCGGGCACCGAAATATGTGCCGTTCCTCATCCTCGGCGCCCTGGTGGGCGCAGCGGTGGCTGCCGCCGTCGCGTACGGGCTCCCCGGCGACGAATCCTTTGAGCGCGGCTCAGTGTTCGGCTTCTTCCTGATCATGTTCGGCGCCGTCGGCGCGGTGTTGGGCGCCGTGGCGGCCCTGCTGCTGGACCGGCGGAGCGTCAGGCGGCAGAAACGCGCCATCGTCGAAGCGGTCCCTGATTCAGAGCCCGACGACGGCACGTAGCCCTGGGCATCACACAGGAACCAGCGCCTTCGCCCGGCCTGCGGTCCGGTCACAATGGCCGCGGCGGAAAAGTCTTACCTCATCTCATGAGATAATCGACCAGTGGCACGCGGCGATGGAAAACTTTCTCATGATCTTCTCCCTGGCGAAAAGGGACCTCAGGACGCTTGTGGCGTTTTCGGGGTCTGGGCGCCAGGTGAAGAAGTAGCAAAACTCACCTATTACGGGCTGTATGCATTGCAGCACCGCGGTCAGGAGTCGGCTGGTATAGCTACCAGTGACGGCAAGCGGATCAACGTCTACAAGGACATGGGGCTCGTTTCCCAGGTCTTTGACGAGACCACGCTGAACACCCTGACCGGGCACCTGGCGGTGGGACACTGCCGCTACTCCACCACCGGAGCCAGCCATTGGGCCAACGCCCAGCCCACCCTCGGTGCCACCAGCACCGGCACCGTTGCCCTGGCGCACAACGGCAACCTGACCAACACGGCCGAGCTCAACGCCATGATCCTGGAACGCAACGGCGGCCAGCTCAGCGGCGAAATGAAGCAGGGCAACACCTCGGACACCGCCCTGGTCACGGCACTGCTCGAAGGCGAAGCGGGCAAGACCCTCGAACAGACGGCCCTGGAGCTGCTGCCGAAGATCAAGGGCGGCTTCTGCTTCGTGTTTATGGACGAAGGCACCCTCTACGCAGCACGCGACACCTACGGCATCCGCCCGCTGGTGTTGGGCCGGCTGGAGCGCGGCTGGGTGGTCGCCTCCGAGCAGTCAGCTCTGGCCACCGTGGGAGCCAGCTTCATCCGCGAAATCGAGCCGGGCGAATTCATCGCCATCGACGAGGACGGCGTGCGGTCCAAGCGCTTCGCGGAGGCGACGCCGGCTGGCTGCGTTTTCGAATATGTCTACCTCGCCCGTCCGGACGCCGCCATCGCGGGACGCTCCGTGTACGAGTCCCGTGTTGAGATGGGCCGCCAGCTTGCCCGCGAAAACACCCAGGACGCGGACATCGTCATCCCGGTCCCGGAGTCCGGTACCCCGGCCGCCGTAGGCTACGCCGAGGAATCAGGCATTCCCTTCGCGCACGGCTTCGTCAAGAACTCCTACGTGGGCCGCACGTTCATCCAGCCCTCGCAGACCCTTCGCCAGCTGGGCATCCGGCTCAAGCTGAACGCCCTCGAGTCCGTGATCCGCGGCAAGCGCGTGGTGGTGGTGGATGACTCGATCGTCCGCGGCAACACCCAGCGCGCCATCGTCCGGATGCTCCGCGAGGCCGGCGCCGCGTCCGTCCACATCAAGATTTCCTCCCCGCCGGTCAAATGGCCGTGCTTCTACGGCATCGACTTCGCCTCCCGGGCCGAGCTGATCGCCAACGGCGCCACCATCGAGGAAATCTCCCAGGCCATCGGCGCCGATTCCCTCGCGTACATCTCCGAAGACGGCATGATCAACGCGACCATGCAGCCGCGGGAGCGCCTCTGCACCGCCTGCTTCACCGGCCAGTACCCCATCACGCTCCCGGGCGCGGACAAACTGGGCAAGAACCTGCTGGAGCGCACCGACCTCGGCGGCCTCACGCCGTCGCCCTCTGCCCTCCCCGGCGCAACGGCCGCGCTGACGGTCTCCTCGATCGACGACGAGGAGGACCCGGCGGAGAAGGCCGGCGCCACCGGCTGCGATCCGGGACCGGACGCCGAGTTCGAGAACCTGCTCACCGACGAAGACCACGTGCCCGCTATCCACCACGTAGCCAACACCCCCGGCGCTGAAAAGAAAGAGTCCGTATGACTTCCGCAACCCCCGCCGCCGCCGGCAACAGCCCGCTGATCCCTGCAGGCATCACCTACGCCTCCGCCGGTGTTGACGTTGAAGCCGGCGACCGCGCCGTGGAACTGATGAAGGGCGCCGTGAAGGCCACCCACAATTCCTCCGTGATAGGCGGCGTTGGCGGATTCGCCGGCCTGTACGACGTCTCGCGCCTGCTGACTTACAAGCGACCGCTGCTGGCCACGTCCACCGACGGCGTGGGCACCAAGGTTGCCATCGCCCAGGCCATGGACATCCACGACACCATCGGCTTTGACCTGGTGGGCATGGTGGTTGACGACATCGTTGTGGTGGGCGCCGAGCCGCTCTTTATGACCGACTACATCGCCTGCGGCAAGGTTGTCCCGGAGCGCATCGCGGACATTGTCCGTGGCATTGCCGCGGCCTGCTCCGTCGCCGGTACCGCCCTGGTGGGCGGCGAAACGGCCGAGCACCCCGGCCTGCTGGGCGAGCACGAATACGATGTTGCCGGTGCCGCCACCGGTGTTGTTGAGGCTTCCGACCTGTTGGGCCCGGACCGCGTCCGCGCCGGCGATGTTGTGATCGGCATGGCCTCCTCCGGCCTGCACTCCAACGGCTACTCCCTGGTCCGCCGCGTCATCAACCACGCCGGCTGGGCACTGGACCGCCAGGTCTCCGAACTCGGCCGCACGCTGGGCGAGGAACTGCTGGAACCCACCCGCGTCTACGCTGCAGACTGCCTGGACCTGGCCCGCGCCTTCCCGGTCAGCGGCTCCGCCGGAGGTGCAGCCGTGCACGGCTTCAGCCACGTCACCGGCGGCGGCCTGGCCGCCAACCTTGCCCGCGTCCTGCCGCAGGGCCTTGTGGCCACCGTGGACCGCGCCACCTGGGAGCTGCCAGCCATCTTCAAGCTGGTCTCCGAGCTGGGCAACGTGCCGCTGGCAGACCTGGAGCGCACCCTGAACCTCGGCGTGGGCATGGTGGCCATCGTGTCCGCCGAAGCTGCCGACGCCGCCGTGGCCCGCCTCAACGACCGCGGCGTGCCGTCCTGGATCATGGGGACCGTCACCGCGGACTCGGATTCCATCCTCAAGACCGGACCGGACTACGTCCAGGGCGCCAAGGGAGTAGACGGCGGCGCCGTCCGGTTGGTCAACGCGTACGCCTAAACCTCCAGCAGGCTGAACACCCCGCCCTGCGGGTCCTTGAGGGTGGCCGTAGCGCCGGGCGTATCGTCGTCATCCGGCTCCGGTGCGATCAGGACTTCCGCCCCCGCCGCCACGGCCTTCCGCACGGCATCGGCCACGTCGGTGACGCCGAAGTAAATCTGCCACCTGGCAGGCGCCTCGGCCGCGACGATCCCGGCCACCTCCGCACCGTTCACCATCAGCGTGCTGTACGTGCCGCCGTCGTCCTGGGGATACTCGGTCACCTCGTGGCCGAACAGCTGCTGGAAGAACCCGACGGCGGCCCGCGGTTCCGGCGTCAGCAGTTCCGTCCAGGACAGCGCACCGGCCTCGTTGTAACGGCCGGAGCCCGCGTGCGTCCCGGGCTGCCACACGCCGGTGGTCCCGCCGCCGGGAGGATCCACAAACACCATCACGCCGGTGTCCGCCACTTCCTCGGGGCCGAACTGCACTTCACCCCCCGCGTGCGGGACTTCTTCAGCCAGCGCACCTGCATCCTCGGCCGCGAAGTAGATGTTCCATTGGGCGTGCGTACCGAGTGATTCCTGGTGCGGGTTCTGCGGCGCCACCACGGCCACGAGGTCCTCCCCCACAAACGCCTGGGCATAGTTGCGGCCATCGGGCGTGGGCAGGTCCTTGAAGGTCCACCCGAACACCGCTGCGTAGAAGGCCTTGGCTGCTTCCACGTCCCGGGTCTGGACATCAGCCCAGCACGGTTCACCGTGGCGGTAGCCGGGGGATGAGGGGTTTCCTGACATGGGAGGTCCTTTCGCGGGCGGCACAGCGCATCAATGCCTCCAGTCAACACCAAAAAGCCCGCCGCCGGCACCGGGTTCCGGCGCAGGCAGCGGGCCTGATAACTGAGGCCAGCACCGCGGGTCCGTTGGGATCCGGGTGCTGAAAAGAAGTGCTGTACTCACGAACAAATGCGGCGTCCGAACGTACTGCAGTGTCGCGGGCCGGGCGCCTTGCGGCGGGACCGGCGTGCGGCAGCTAGCCGATCCGACGGGTGTCTACCTCGTCGTCGTCTTCTTCCAAATCGTCCGCGTACTTATCCACATAAGCCGAATAGTCCGGTTCAACCGGGTCATTCGCGAAATGGCTCGTGGCACGACCATCAGGACCTTTGAGCTCGCGCTGAAGGGCCGAATAGTCAGTGTTCGGGGAATAGTACTTAATATCCCGAGCCTGCTTGGTAGCTTTTGCCTTTTGACGGCCGCGCCCCATGGCGTGACCCCCTTTTGTACTCGGACCGGAGGTGGTCACCTTGGCTATCGGTGAGGCCCCGGAATGTTTGGTCAATTTGTCGTAACACCTAGATTACATGCTTTCCGCGCCCGGTGCTGCCCTGCCCATGCGCGTGGACGACATGTCGGGTACCCTTACCGCCGCGATGCGCAACGTTCCCGGCTTTTTTGTTGGATAGAGTCTGTTCATCAGATGCCGATCCGGTCCACGGTGCAGGCGGCATGCCGAGGCGAAACCCAGGAGGGTATCCGGATGGACAACCAGGAATTGCGTCCCATCCCGCCCAAACCTGGCGCTCCGCCCACCGCGGAGTTGCCGCAGGAGGCAGTCGCGGCACCTGCAACGGAGCCCTCGCCCCGGAAGCGCCGGCGGGGCGCATCAACATTCCTGAAGGCACTCTTTGTGGCGGTTCTGCTCGGCGTGGCAGGAGGCCTGGTGTGGCTCGCAGTCTGGCTGGATTCCGGGGCGCCCGAGTCATCTGGCGACGGCGGCTCCGGGGTCGTGGAAATCCTGCCCACTCCGCTTGCCACCCCGCTCCCCCTTCCCCGTGAGGGCGTGGGGCCGCCGGACTACCGGCTGGGCGACTGCTTCAAGGATTTTGACCCCGCGGCGTTGCGGTCAACGGTAGTGGCCTGCGATACCGGCCACTCGGCCCAGCTCGTCGCCGTCTTCCGCTACCCCGCCGTCGGCTCCTATCCTGGCCGGGAGGCCCTCGCAGCCAAGGCCCTGGAAGCCTGCCAGGCGGCCAGGCTGGCGCCGGCAGCCAACGAGTACACGCTGAACTTCCAGCGGGCCTACCCCAGCAGCACCAGCTGGGAATCGGGAGACCGGCGCGTGGACTGCTACGTCACCGCCGACGGCGGAAACGTCATCAACGCCAGCGTGCTGCCCTAAAATTGTGCGACTCGTCGTTGTCTTCGGCGTCAAAGACCGGGCTTGGATTCGGGCCGGCCTGCTGCCGCAGGTCCCGGCGAAGCTGGCGGCGGGCCGGGCGCGTGGCGGCGTTGGCTTCTCAGCTGGAGGATCCGGGTTGCTCCGGCGATTGCGACGAGAATTCCGCCCGCCACTGCCGCGATGAACAGCGCCATACCCAAGGAAAGCTCACCGGCAACCCCAAGATAACTCACGGTCACGCGATCCTGGTTCTGCAGAATGAAGATGATCAGCAACACCAAAAGGACCAGCCCTGCGCTGACCGCAACCCAGATCATCCCGGCCCGTGTCACATCCGCGTCTCCGGCCCTGTCCTGGGATGGTTTCCGGGGAAAGCGTTTTGGCTTGGAAGGCGCAGGTTTCTTTACCGGACCCGAGGCGGGGCGCGGCCCGGTTGACGGACTCGACGCAGAATCAGCAGCCACGTTTTTTCATCCCCTATACCCGAAGCAATCCGTCAATGCCGGACGGATATATCAAACGGTACTCCTCCACCAGGCCCGCGTCCCCTGCCGGGCCCTTCATCGCTCGGGGCTTGCCGCCCCGCCGGTGTCGGATCCCGGGAGAGCGGACGGCTTTGGTCCCAGAGTCCAGAAGGCTGCGGCCATCACGCCGCCCCACAGCAGGAACAGGAACCAGGGCAGGTCCGCGACCGGCCCGCTCCCCTGGGCCAGGGTGTAAAGCAGCCCGCCGGCGAGGTTGCCGATAATGCTTCCTACCGCCTGGGCCAGGCCGAAGACGCCGAAGTGGGAGGCGATGGACCCGGCTGAGGCGAAGTCAGCGGTCACGGAGTTCATGACGGGCTGTGACAGTATCTGGCCGATCGTGAAAAGTCCGGCCCCCACGAGGAGACCCGCAACGGTCCCCCAGAGCCCCATGACCGCAACCCCGGAACCCAGTGCCACCGCGCTCACACCGAGAATCCCTCGCGGCGACATATGCCGGGACGCGAAACCGGTGAGGGGAAGCATGATGGCCACCATGAGTACCGCCCCGGCCGTGTAGACGATGCCGACGCCCAGCGGGCCGGGAAGAACATCGCCCGCCCGGACCGGGACAACCAGATACAGCTGCGAGACCAGCAGCCAGAGACCGGCCGCGAGCGCGCAGTACCGGACGAAGCCCTTGTTGGCAAGCACTTTCCGGATAGTCGTAGGGGCATTCCGCTCCGCAGAGAGCCCCGAGGGCAGGCCCAAGACAGTTACGAAGAAGGCAATGAGAAACAGTGCCGCCGCACCATAGCTGACCCATTTAAAGTCCAATCCTGCCAGTAGCCCGCCGGTCATGGGTCCAATGATGAATCCGATGTTGGAGACCATTTCCCTGGTCGAATAGACCCGCAACGGGTCCCGGCCTTCCGCCAGGGCGGAGTATGCGGCATAGCTGGCGGGGTGGAACAGTGCCCCTCCCAGCCCCGTCAGGACGGACGCGACGACGAGCCAGCCGGCGGACTCCACGGACCCGAGCAACGCGAAGCCGGTGGCACGGATCAGCACGCCCACGGAGATGGCCGTTTTGTACTTGATGCGGTCGGCAACCCAGCCGGCCAGCGGCATCAGTCCGTTCTGCGAGGCTGAACGGACTGCCGTGACGAACCCGACGAAGGCGATCGTGAGTGAGAGGTTTTCGAGGAAGTGCAACGCCAGCAGGGGAATGAGCATGTAGAAGCCCACAGCCATGATGAACGTGTCGGTATAGAGCACCATCAAGGCTTTGGACGTTCCCCGGGGGCCTCCGGCAGGCGCGGTCACCGCGGACTTGAGTCGCCGGCCGGGGTACCCCACAAGACGACTGCCGCATAGATCGGGACGGACATGCCGGCAAAAGGCACCAGGGTCGGCAGCGCGATACAGGCGAGGAGAACGGTCAACAACACAACCAGCATCCCCAAAGACGCCAGTGGTTTTGCCACCACGAGGCCGACGGCCGCGCCGATCCATTGGCGCGCCGTCGCATCCCGGTGCTGCGCGGCAGCCACGGGGATGGACAACAGCACCAGGCTGACCACCGCGCCGATGGGGATCACGGCCGCGCCGACCAGAATGACCGGTTGGGGTGCGCCGCCGACGGTCAGCTGGGTAACCAGGAAAACGATGTCCGCCACCAAGATGACTATCACCACGAGGGATACCAGCCCTATCACCAGGCTTCGCCGCCACGTTGCACCGAACTCCCGGAAGGTGTTGGTGAAGACCGCGTCGTTTCCTGTCTCACGCCAAGTCGCGAAGGCCCTCGCCAGCGCAATGGACGCCGGTATCAAGGTAACCAGCGGCAACGCCAGGACAAATGCCGCCACCCCACCCAGCGCAATATTTGCCGGGTAGGACAGGAAGCCGAGCACTTTGTGCTCCCAGCGCTGCCGAGGAGGATTGGTCACGAGGGCTGACCCGCCAACGAGCTGTCGAAGGAGCGTCCGGCGAACCCGGATCCCGCCAGGTCCGGGTCAGCGCAGTCGGGGCTCCCACCGTCGAGGTCGATGGTAATTTCTTCCACCGTTCCGCGCAGCATGACCTTGACCGTGATGACCCGGCCGGCGGTCTCCGCCTCAACTTCGGCCACGTCGTCGTCGTTCCATGCAGTCGGTTCCAGCACCGTCACGAAGCGTGCGGACGGGGTGCTCTCCGCTGTGCGCTTCAGCGTGTACTGGACCTTTTCGATGGCCAGGTGCGGCGTCGAGGACGTCGGGTTGGCGTGGATGGCTGTCCGGATCACTTCAGACGTGGCGACGTCGTCGAGGGCGGTGATCTTCAAGTTGCCCCGTCCAGCCTCCGCCACCCAGGTTGAGGGGGTGGTTTCACGGGCCGGGTTCTGGGTCTGGAGCAGCATGGTCCAGGACCTGGGCGCGTCTGCTTCCAGATCGTCGACGACCACCACAACTCCGCGGGGTGACATCACCAGGTGGCGTTGCACCTTCTTCAGGCCCAGTGACCGGTCATACATGGGCGTTGTATCACTCACCGCATGCACCCAGCCGCCGCCGAGGGTCGCCGTCGTGATCCTGGCACTGAACTCGTGGCCCAGGTTCTCGAACACGTGGTAGCGGTCCTCGTTCACGAATCCGTGGCCGTCCACGAGAATCGAGTTGTGGTGTTCGGTCTTTTTCCTGGACGAATACCCTTCATCCAGTGCAAGGTACGCGTTGTGCCCGATCAGCACAAACGATCCGGCGTCCGGGTGGTGGTGCCCGGCGTTCAGGGTGATCCAGTTCTTTTCCTGCTTGATCCGGTGATGCGTTTCCCAGGCCTTGTGGCCGCCGCCCGGTGAGGATTTGAACGAGACCATCGTGGCGTCCTCGTCCCAGGACGTCCGTCCGACGACGAGGCCAAGGTCCTCGAAATACCGGCTGGTGGGCAACTCTTCCGGTCCTTCGGACGGAGCGGAGGGGTCGAACCACAGGAATTCCTGGTACGCCTCGGCGCGCACCCCCGGACGTACATCGCTTTCATACGCTTCGCGCCAGAAGAACTCCGTCGCCACCTTGCGGGCAAGCCACTGAGCCTGCGGAATCCTGTATTCGGCTGCGAGCTTGTAGTACATCGCCACCGGGTGGCCGCTGCGCCGGTCGTGGCAGTCGCCGTGGTCCACAATGCGTTCCATGTCCGGCGCGGCCTGGTAGAGCCGGTACCAGAAGGTCTCCCGCAGGTAGTCATTGGTCGCGAACCAGTCGATTCCTTCGGCCTCCTTAAGGACATCGAGGTAGCTCACGAGCCACGGGACCCCGTAGCGCCAGTACACGACGCCCTCGTTGTTGGAGCCGTCTTCGGGGAGCATGGACAGCACAGTCTCGAAGTTGTCCTTCGCCCGCTCCGTCCATGCCGTAGCTTCGGGGAATTCTTCACGCAGGACGTAGCCGGCAGTGGCCAGGCCCGCGTAGCAAATCCAGTTGTGGTTCTGCCAATACGATGACGACCACCAGCCGCCTTCGCTTTCGATGGCGAACTCGTAGAGCCGCCTGCCCTGGAGCAGGAGCTTGTCCCGCAGGGCGATGCGCTCGTCCTGCGGCAGGGCCTCGCCGGCCCATGAGTAGGCGAGGGAAAGACCGTGGAGCAACCAGCCGGCGTCGAGGTCGTGATCGGGCATGTTGGCCTTGCCCCAGTGCGGGAAGGACAGCGGCGGCGCCAGCCAGCGGCGCAGTTCGGTCAGGTAATGTTCCTGTCCGGTCATCCGGTAGGCCAGCGCCAGGTTGGCGGCCCCGGGTCCGAAGTACGTGATCGACGCAAGCGGGTGCTCGGCGGGCAAGGACACACCGGGGTAGCGTTCGCATTCCTCAAGGAGGCGGCGGAACTGGGGGCTGCGCACACCCGTGCTCTCATCGCGCAAGCGTTCTTCGTGTCCGGCAAGCAGGAGCGGGCGGGTCATGAGGGCACCTCTACGGTTGTAACGTCCTCCGAAGAGGAACGAATGTGGATAGATACAGCATCATCACCGGTAAACCGGATATCGACGCCGGCAGGGCGGTTAGCGGGGTCAAAGGAGTAGACGGACACAAATGTCACGTCTTGTGCCTTCGCTTCCCAGTCCGAGACGGGAAGGATGACCGACGGGTCGTCGGAGGGGCCGCGCCCCGGTTTCAGCACCATTGCCGCCGGCACTGATGCACGGTGGAATCCGGTCAGCACTGCCCCCGTCCCCTCGGAGCCGGTCGGTGCGCCGGTGGACCCGGTCCAGGTCGACATGGTCACGCCGTCGGAGGTCTGCAGCGCAAACCCCGTCGACGGTCGCAGCGCCAGCGCAATATCATGGTCCACGCCGTCGGTGGCCGATACGCGCATGACGTCGATGAGCAGCCCGCCGCGGATCATGAGCTCACGCTTGAGCGCGATTCCGGGAATAACCTCGTCCGCGCTGGCGATGAGGTGATTACCTGCCTCGTCCCAATGGTCAACGCTTCCGGTGCCCTCCTTCTGGTCCTGGCCGTCGACCCGGACTGTGGGATGGGCCAGAGTCCGGGCGTAGTGGCCGTGCCGCAGCGGGCTGGCGTAGGGCGGCACGCCCGGCGCGGGCTGCCACGGTTCCTGCCCGTAGAGATATAGGGCGAGTTTGTCGAAGTGCCCGTGGGAACCCCCGTGGGGCCCGGCGTCGATCACGGCCTGGAACCGGTCGTCGTCGTCCCGCAGAACGGCGTACCCCACGTTCGGGTAGTAGACCGAGCCGCGCGTTGCCGTGGCACCCGCAACCGGATCCCCGGTGAACCAGCCGGTCAGCAGGTCCTCCGGCTCGGACTCCCGGACGCCCAGCCTGTTCCTGGCCCAGCCGCCGACGGCGGCGAGCCCGGTTTCCTTGAACAGCTGCCCCGCCAGCACGACAATTTCCAGGACCTCGCGGTGCATCGGGGCCCGGTCGTAGGGTCCGTCATGCAAGATCGGCAGCCGGCCATCCGGTGCGGCGATTTCGGCGAGCACCCGCACCATGGCTGCCAGGATTTGCACGACGTCGGCGGGAATCTCCGCCGGCACTGTGCCACGCAGGCCGAGCAGATAGGCCCGCAGGACAAAAACATGGTAATAAGTGGACCCCTCCCATTCCCAGCCGTCGTCGCCGACGGCGATCCTGACGTGCTGGTAGCTCCACTTCACCCATTGCTGCGTTTCGACAGTTTCGCCGCAGCTTCGCAGCGCCTGGGTCAGCAGTAGCCCAGCCGCATTGAGCCACGCGGTGTAGTTGCTGCGCTCATCGCTGCGGTCATCAACCAAGATTCCGCGGGCGGCGACGATCGTCTCCAGCAGTCCCTTAAGCATTTCGACGACGGGCCGTTCGACGCCGGCGCCCCTTCCTGGGCCGTTCAGCGAGAGGACCGCATGAGCGATCTGTACCGCCCATTGGGCTTCGGTCAGCGCCTGGGAGAAAAGTTTGCCCTTGAGCATCCACCCCTCACTGCCCTCGTTCCACCCGCTCCCGGAGACCTCCGCATAGAAGGAAGCGTATTCATTCAGGATCTGATGGGACTGGTCCCGGCGATCCTCCATCCCGTTCGTGGCACCGCGGGCCAGGAAATGGGCCTCACGTGCAAGAGCCTGGTGCCGGTAGACGAGCCAGGCCGCGGCATAGGGCTCCCCGTGCAGCTCGCACCCGTGCGGGCAGGGATAGACGCCGTCACGTTCGGACTCCAGCTCGGTTCCGTGCGTCGGACAGACGTAGTCGTGCCACCAGCCGCCGCGTTGCAAGGGGACAATGCTCATCGGAAGTTCAGTCCTCCATTAATGTCGATGACCTGTCCCGTGACATACGATGACAGATCGGAGCCCAGGAAGACGGTGACCCCTGCGACGTCCTCGACGGTTCCGGCCCGGCCCATGGGGATGTTCGAGACGATCCCTGCCTGCGCGCTGGCCGGTGTAAAAGCATCGTGGAACGGGGTGTCGCCGATGAATCCGGGCGCCAAGGCGTTCACGGTGATTCCCTGCGGTGCGAGTTCTTTAGCCAGGCCGCGGGACAGTCCGACGATGGCCGCCTTGGCAGCCGCGTACGCTGCGGAGCCGGCGCCGCCGCCGTTTTCTGCCGCCAGGGACGCCATCATGACAATGCGTCCGGCTTTGGACTTGCTCAAGTGCGGGACTGCGGCGCGGTTGATGAAGAACGCCGTCGAGACGTTCACTGCGAAGACCTTCTCCCAGTGCTCATCGGACATGTCCGCGATCGTGGACCGTCCCACTAGGTGGCCGGCGTTGTTGACCACGATGTCGAGGCCGCCGAGTTGCTCTACGGCGTCCGCAACCACGCGATCAACCTGGGCCGAATCGGTCAGATCGCCCTGGATGGCGGTCGCTTCCCGTCCCATGGCCTTGATCTGGTCAACAACTTCGCGGGCGCCGTCGGCGCTGTTGGCGTAGTGGACGGCGACGTCGGCTCCGGCCTGGGCCAGTCCCAGTGCGATGGCTGCACCGATTCCCTGTCCTGCTCCGGTGACGAGTGCGCGGCGGCCGGCGAGATCTGTCTGCATGGGGTTGTGTTTTCCTGATTCCGTTGTCTGGGACATGATTTCCTTATTTGATTCCGGCATTGGTGAAGCCTTGGACGAAGTACTTCTGGGCGAACACGAACATCAGGACCATCGGGACGGTGGCCATCATGGTGCCTGCCATCAGGTAGTTCCATGACGTGTTGTCCAGCTGCTGGAAGACCGCAAGGCCTACCTGGATGACGCGGAGCTCGTTGCTCGAGGTGACGAGCAGGGGCCACAGGAAGTTGTTCCAGGTTTCCTGGAAAGTCAACAGTCCGACGGTCGCGATCCCGGGCTTGATCAGCGGCGTGTAGATCTGGGCGAAGATGCGGAACTCGCTCAGTCCGTCGATCCGGGCTGCCTCCTCAAGTTCTTTGGGCAGGGACAGGTAGAACTGGCGGAACAGGAAGATCGCTGCGGTGCTGAGGCCGCCGGGAATGATCAGTGCCCACCAGCTGTCCAGCCACCCGGTTCCGCCCTGCCCGAAGATGTCGTTGCCGCCGAACAGCGGCATGAATTTCACCAGCAGGAACTGCGGGACGATCTTGGTGTAGGTCGGGATCATCAGCATCGCCACAAAGGCGAGGAAGACGATTTCAGCGCCGCGGAATTTGATCCGGGCGAAGGCATAGCCGGCCATGGCGCCGAAGAGCAGTGTGATGGCGGTATGACCGACGGAGATGATCACGCTGTTGCGGAAATACAGGTCGAACGGTGCCGCGTCCAGGGCTGCTGCGTAGTTCTCCCAGTGCCATTCCTGGGGCCAGAACGTGGCCGGGAACAATGCCAGCTCGGCGGAGGACTTCACGGAGGTGAAGAGCATCCAGGCGAACGGAATGATCATCGCGATTGAGGAAACGGCCATCA
Organism: Pseudarthrobacter sp. AB1; assembly: GCF_014926485.1. NCBI lineage: Bacteria > Bacillati > Actinomycetota > Actinomycetes > Micrococcales > Micrococcaceae > Pseudarthrobacter > Pseudarthrobacter sp. AB1. The sequence continues at coordinate 66,435 of NZ_PZKO01000036.1, read as the reverse complement.
GGACGCTCAGGACAATCTTGTTCCGGCGCTCGACGGCGGATTTCCGGGGCCCTTGACGAGGTGCTTCCGGACGCCCAGTTCCGGCCCCGGCCTTGATTTGTGAAGTGCTCATCAGTCATCTCCTCGCGTTGCCCGGCGGCTGATCAGGGTCATGACCAGGAGGAAGGCGAACAGGACGACGGATTGCGCCGAGGCCATGCCCATCTGGAATTTCTGGAACGCCGAACGGTAGATTTCGTAGGTCATCATGGTGGTTGAGTTAGCCGGGCCGCCGTCGGTGAGGACGTAGATCTGGTCGAACACCTGGAACGCCCCGATGATCGAGATGACGAGCACAAAGAACGTTGCCGGCTTGAGCATCGGGAGGGTGATGGCGAAGAACTTGCGGGCCGGCGACGCACCGTCGACGGACGCCGCCTCGTAGAGGCTTTCGTCGATGTTTTGAAGTGCGGCGATGTAGATCAGCATCTTGATGCCGATTCCGTGCCACGCGCCCACAGCGATGACCGATCCCAGTGCCAGATCCGGGTTAGCCAGCCATGCCTGTCCCGGGACACCGAATATTGAGAGTATTCCGTTGAGCAGGCCCTGCTGGGGGTTGAAAATCAGCAGCCACACCATGGCAATGGCGACCGTTGCCGTCACATGTGGAAGGAAGAACGCGGTGCGGTACCACTTTTGGAGTCGGAGCCCCTGGTTGAGCGCCACGGCAACCACCAGAGCGATCCCCATCGAAACAGGCACGGTCCAAAAGGTGTAAACCATGGTGTTCCAGGTCGCCTGGATAAAGACCGGATCCTGGGCGATGGCGACATAGTTGTCGATTCCAATCCACCGGGGCGCACTAAATATGTCGTAGTCGGTCAGGCTGAGCGCAAACGTTGCCAGAACCGGTATCGCGCTCCACAGCCCGATGTGAATCAGGGCCGGAGTGATCATCAGCCAGCCCGTGCGCCGGAGTTTTCGCTGCTGTTTGGAGCCTCCAGTCCGCTTGGGCTTCCGGACCGGTGTGTCGCGCCGGCGAAGATCGAGGTCTTCCGCCGCTGAGCTTTGATCAATGGTTTTCATGATGGCCTCATTTGTCGAGTCGCTGCTGCCGCCGGATTACTTAAAGGCCGCCGCAAGATCATCCAGGGCCTTCTGCGGCGTCACTTGCTGAAGAACTGCGGACTGGACAGTCGAACTGAAATCTCCACGGATCTTGATCCAGTTGGCCGGCCCGCCTTCGCGTTTGGCGATGGCAAGATTCTCCAGCGCAAACTGCACAAACTTGTTTGACTTGACGTAGTCCGAGTCCAGCAGGCCGGTCAGTGCCGGAACGTTCCCACGCTGCTGGTTCGCGGCGAGGGCAGGTCCGGAGCTGGTCAGGAATTCGAGGAGGGCTTGGGCCGCCTTCGGATTCTTGGTCTTAGCCGACACTGTTCCTAGAGTGCCGCCGAAAAACATGCCTGGCTCTGAGCCGGTGATTGCGAAGGGCTGGAGCTGGTCGAGAATCTCAGGCGCGGATTCCTGTGCCTGGGTGAACAGGTTGTTGTGGGCGATGCCCATGGCAGCCCGGCCGTTGAGGAGCGGATTTACCGCGGCACCCGGGGAGGAGAACCCGAGGTCTTCAACCTTGTGGGTGTTGATCAGATCGGTCATGAGCTGAAGCGCATCAACTCCTGCCTGAGAGTTGAACTCCGGCTTGGTTGCATCGGCATTGAAGAGGTTTCCTCCCGCCGAAAACAGCATGGTCTCGAAGGCCTGCCGCGGGTCGAGGGAGAGCAGGTCGAAGCCGGCCTGCTGGAGATTGCCGCTGCCGTCCCGCACCGTCAGGGCCTTGGACATCGTAACGAGTTCGTCCCATGTCTTCGGCGGGGCGGAGTAGCCGGCCTTCTTCAACAGGTCCATGCGGGCCACACCGAAGCGGGTGTCCAGCATGATGGGCACTGCGTAGACGCCGTCTTTCCACATGCCGGCGTCGACAATATTTTCCGGGTACGACTCGAGCAGCTTCTCGCGGGTCAGGCCGGTCTTGCCGAGATCCGCCAAGATCCCCTGGGCGGCGAAGTTTTCGATCCACCCGACCCCCATGAGCATCACGTCAGGCACTCCGCCCGAGACGATTGACGTGGTGAGCTTTTCATTCAGCTTGCCGTAGGTCGTGTAATCGACGTTGACTTTGACGTTTGGGTACTTCTTGTAGAACTCGGGGAGCAGCTCGTCTTCGAGTAGTTTCTGTCCCGGAGTGCCTTCGAAGATTGGCGTGAGAAGTTTGACTTCGCCACTGACACCCGCTTGGTCTTGGGATGCCTGCGTGCTGCCGGAGGAGCAGGCCGCGGTGCCCATCGTGAGTGCGATGGCGGCCGTCATGGCTGCAATCTTGGTCTTATTGAAATGCATCTTCATTTCCTGTCCGTTCGAGGGGGCTGAGGGGGTGGACGCGACGCTGCCTCCAAGCCTGATGAGCACGCCGTCGTTATTTTGTTCGCCTATCGACGGGCAAACCGAAGAAATCTGGTGTAACGATGCACTGAGATTACCGATGATCAAAGTCACATGTCAAGGAAATATTTTGCGGCATCGTCAGCGATGCGTGGCCCCGCACGGCGCACAGGCATCACTGCGTGACTTTTTTCTGATAAATCGATACAGTAAACCAATCAAGCGCCCGGGTCTGAAGGGCTAACAACACGGGAGGGTTCGGATGGGTCGCGTGACTATCCAGCAGGTTGCACGGGAAGCTGAGGTTTCGCCGAGCACCGTGTCGAATTATCTGAACGGCCGCCTGGACCGCATGGTTCCGGCAACGCGCGAGCGGATCGAAAAAACCATAGCCAGGCTTGGCTATCGACCCAACCGTGCCGCCAGGCAGCTGCGGACCGGCCGGACACAGACGATCGGCCTGATTGTGCCGTCCGTCGGCAACCCATTCTGGGGCGCCTTCGCGCATGAGCTGGAAGTGGCCGCCCTCGCCGTCGGGTGCAGCGTGCTGCTGTGCAACAGCGAACGAGTGGCCGAACGGGAGCGGGAATACGTTCAGGAACTCTGGGACAACGGGGTCCGGGGAATCGTTTTGTGCACGTCGCTGCCGTCATTGGATCATCTGGCAGATCTGGTGAAACAAGGATTGCAGCTCGTCACCTTTGACCGTCCCGCCCAGCCCAACGATCCCGAGTCGGTCGTTAGCATCAGCATCGACAACGTCGTGGGCGGTTATATGGCGGCAACCCATCTCATCGAGTTGGGTCATCGACGCTTGTCCTTTGTAGCCGGGTCATTGGGATCGGTCAACAGGGCAGGCCGTTACCGCGGCTTTGTCAGTGCCCTGGAGGCCGCCGGGCTGGATGTCAAGGACATGCCCGTGTGGTCGGGCAGCGAGGACGTCCCGTTCGGGGACGTATTCGCAGCGGACGTCGGACGCCGCGCAGCCCACTCGCTCTTTTCCGGAGACGTTGAACCGCCCACCGGGGTAGTCGCCATCAATGACATGACTGCGCTGGGCTTCTGCCGGGGCCTCCGGGATCTGGGGTTGACGGTCGGCAAAGACGTTTCCGTTGTCGGTTTCGATGACATCGTGCTGGCCGACCTCTACGATCCACCGCTCACCACTGTGCGCCAGCCGCTGGCAAGGATGGCCAAGCTTGCCATCGCAGAGGCAGTCTCGCACGACAGCGGCGATCCAGGCGAGCCAGGAAGATCGGTACTGCTGCAGCCCCAGTTGATGGTTCGAGCATCAACAGCATCCCCGCCGGCCCGCGGCCACGTCCCGGCACTGGCAGTACCCGCGGCGAGCCCGAAGTGACTACTTGTCACGCCATCACAAACTAAGGAAATCCATGGACCTCTCTCTTGCTACATCCCAGGACCGAGTCCCGCCGTCCCACGTGCTGACCAGCAGCAAAATCGTTGCGGTCCTTCGCGCCGCCGACGCCGGCGCCTACCAGCGGGTCATTGACGTCCTCGTTGAGTCCGGCATCAAGTCCATCGAGCTCACGCTGACGACGCCGGGCACTCTCGAGATGCTCCCTGAGCTGCTGCGCCGTTCCGGCAGCGACACCGAAATCGGCGTCGGAACCGTCACATGCGTCGAGGAAGCGGAGCAGGCCCTCAACGCAGGAGCCTCGTACCTCGTCACCCCGTTCACCAACCCCGACGTTATTGCCACTGCCGTCGGGGCAGGCCGCCCCATCTTCCCGGGTGCCCTGACCCCTACCGAAGTTCACACCGCGTGGTCCGCCGGCGCGACCGCCGTCAAGATTTTTCCCGCTGAAACCGTAGGCGCGGCCTACGGCGCCCACTTGCTGGGGCCGTTCCCCGGCCTGAGGTTCCTCCCTTCGGGCGGAATTCGGATGGAGGACATCGGACCCTGGCTGCGCAGTGGTGCAATCGCGGTCAGCCTCGGCGGCCCGCTCCTCGGCGATGCCCTGCGAGGCGGCTCCCTGGACGGACTGGCGGCACGCGCGCAGGCTGCCATTGACGCGGTGAACGCCGCATGACCGGCACGGGAGTAGTAACGATTGGCGAAACGATGGTGCTGGTGTCCAGCACCATCGAGGAACCTCTCCAGCACAGCAAACACATGACCCTGGGCATCGGCGGCGCCGAAAGCAACGTTGCGATCGGACTCCGACGGCTCGGTACGGACGTGACCTGGATCGGCAAAATCGGTGAAGATTCCGCCGGAGACCTCGTCGAACGTGAGCTCCGTGCAGAAGGTATCAACGTCGTCGGCATTAGGGACCCGGAAGCCCCCACCGCGCTCATGCTCAAAGAGCGGCGCTCCGCGGCTGAAACGCGCGTCTGGTACTACCGCTCCGGGAATGCCGGCTCACGCCTGGCAATCGCTGACCTGGACCCAAGGCTCATCAGCGGAGCCACGCTGCTGCACCTGACCGGGATCACACCGGCCCTCTCAGAGTCGGCACGGCTCCTGACCCTGGAGGCAATCCGGATCGCCCGTTCGGCAAGAGTGCCGGTTTCATTCGATCTCAACTACCGCCAAGGCCTGTGGGCCAGAGATGCCGCAGCAGAGTTCTACCGGCAGGTTGTCCCGCTTGTGGATATCGTGTTTGCCGGCGACGACGAAGCCGCCATCGCCGTTGGACCCGCCGCGTCGCCGGAACAGTTGGCACAGCGGCTGGTCGATCTCGGCGCCGGACAGGCCGTCATCAAACTCGGAGCGGACGGTGCCCTGGCGCTGGTCGAAGGCACGATCACCGCCCAGAAGGCCGTTCCCGTGACGGTTCGCGATACCGTCGGCGCCGGCGATGCCTTCGTCGCCGGTTATCTCGCGGAATACCTCGCGGGCGAATCAGTAGCCGCCTGCCTGGATACGGCCGTACGGGTTGGGGCCTACGCCTGCATGGCAGCCGGTGACTGGGAGGGCCTTCCCCGCCGCCGGGAACTGGCCGCACTCACCGCAACGGATCCCGTCAGCAGGTAATCCACCGGCAGACCCGGGAGAGGGGCCCTGGAGGGCACATTCATGTCTGCCCTCCAGGAAGAGCCCTATTCCTTCCGCCGCACCACCAGGCCCGAGCCGGCGGGAGCACCGCCGTCGGGCCCTGAGAGCGCCTCCAGCCCTTCGATGGTGAGTTCGTCGACGTCGGCCGCGGTGTCCACGAGCACCGTGTCACCGTCCGCAATGTCCCCGGACAGGATGGCCTTGGCCAGGCGGTCGCCGATCTCGCGCTGGACGAGCCGGCGCAGCGGCCGGGCCCCGTACGCGGAATCGAAACCGGACATGGCCAGCCAGGCCCGGGCGCCGTCGGACACTTCCAGGGAGAGCCGGCGCTCGCGCAGCCGCCCGCCAAGCTCGGCTACCTGTAGTTCCACGATCTGCGCGAGCTCCTCTACGGTCAGGGCTTCAAACAGCACAATCTCGTCCAGCCGGTTCAGAAACTCGGGCTTGAAGGACGCGTTGACCGTGGTCATGACCGCGGCGCGCTTGGCCTGTGCATCCAGCGACCGGTCCACCAGGAACTGGCTGCCAAGGTTGGACGTCAGCACCAGGATGGCGTTGCGGAAGTCCACGGTACGGCCCTGGCCATCGGTGAGGCGGCCGTCGTCGAGCACCTGCAGGAGGATGTCAAAGACCTCCGGGTGGGCCTTTTCCACCTCATCCAGCAGGACAACGGAGTACGGCCGACGGCGGACGGCCTCGGTCAGCTGGCCGCCCTCCTCGTAGCCGACGTACCCGGGAGGGGCGCCCACCAGCCGCGCCACAGAGTGCTTTTCGCCGTACTCGGACATGTCGATCCGCACCATGGCGCGTTCGTCGTCGAACAGGAAATCCGCGAGCGCCTTGGCCAGCTCGGTCTTGCCCACGCCCGTGGGCCCCAGGAACAGGAACGAACCCGTGGGCCGATTGGGATCGCTGATACCGGCCCGCGCACGGCGGACGGCATCCGACACCGCGGCCACAGCCTTGGACTGGCCGATCAGGCGCTTACCCAGCTCCTGCTCCATATGGAGCAGCTTCTGGCTCTCGCCCTGCAGCATGCGCCCGGCAGGAATGCCGGTCCACGCGGAAATGACCTCGGCAATGTCGTCCGCTGTGACCTCGTCAGCCACCATCTGGGCAGGCCTTTCCGTCACAGCCTCTTCGGCAGCGGCCGCGTTCAGCTCCTGCTCAACTGCCGGAATCTCGCCGTAAAGGATCCGCGACGCCGTCTCAAGATCACCTTCGCGCGCGGCTTTATCGTAGGCCGAGCGCAGCTCGTCCAGCTTCGCCTTCAGGTCACCCACCCGGTTCAACCCGGCGCGCTCTGCTGCCCAGCGGGCATTCAGCGCGTCCAGTTCTTCGCTTTTGTCCGCTTTGTCCGCGCGAAGGGCCGCCAGGCGCTCCACCGAGGCAGCGTCCTTCTCGTTCGCCAGGGCCAGTTCCTCCATGGTGAGCCGGTCCACGGCACGGCGCAGCTGGTCGATCTCCTCCGGCGCGGAGTCGATCTCCATCCGCAGCCGTGAGGCCGCCTCGTCCACCAGGTCGATGGCCTTGTCCGGCAGCTGGCGGCCGGAAATGTAGCGGTTGGACAGGGTTGCGGCGGCCACCAGCGCGGAGTCGGCGATGGTGACTTTGTGGTGCGCCTCGTAGCGTTCCTTGAGGCCGCGGAGGATCCCGATGGTGTCCTCCACACTGGGCTCGCCCACGTATACCTGCTGGAACCTGCGCTCCAGGGCCGGGTCCTTCTCGATATTCTCGCGGTACTCATCCAATGTGGTGGCGCCGATCAGCCGCAGCTCACCGCGGGCCAGCATGGGCTTAAGCATGTTGCCCGCATCCATCGAGGACTCCCCCGTGGCACCGGCACCCACCACCGTGTGGATCTCGTCAATGAAGGTGACAATCTGGCCGTCCGAGTTCTTGATCTCCTCCAGCACGGCCTTGAGGCGTTCCTCGAACTCGCCGCGGTATTTCGCCCCGGCCACCATGGAGGCGAGGTCCAGCGCAATCAGCGTCTTGCCACGCAGGCTTTCCGGAACATCTCCGGCCACGATCCGCTGGGCGAGCCCTTCTACGACGGCGGTCTTGCCCACCCCCGGCTCGCCGATGATCACGGGGTTGTTTTTGGTGCGGCGGCTCAGCACCTGGATGATGCGCCGGATCTCGGTGTCGCGGCCGATCACCGGGTCCAGCTTGCCTGCACGCGCCATCGCGGTGAGGTCAGTGCCGAACCGTTCCAGCGACTGGAACGTGTTTTCCGGGTCCGGGGTGGTGACCTTACGGTCGCCGCGGACACCCGGCAGGGCGGCGAGCAGCGCTTCATGGGAGGCACCGGCGTCGCGCATTAACCGCCCGACGGCGTCGCTCCCGGCAGAGAGCCCCAGCAGCAGCACTTCGGTGGAGACATACGTATCGCCCAGCCGGTCGGCCTCGTTTTTGGCGTTCTGGATGGCCTGCAGCGCGGGCCGGGACAGCTGGGCCTGCTGCGTGGAGCCGCCCGACGTAGCCGGCAGCGCCTTGATGGCGCCGCTCGCCTGCACACTGACTGCATCCGGGTCTGCGCCCGTGGCACGGAGAAGCGCGACGGCGACGCCCTCCCGCTGATCCATCAGGGCCTTGAGCAGGTGGGCGGGTTCCACCTGGGGATTTCCTGCCGTGGAGGCGTTCATGGCTGCTGCCGAAAGAGCCTCCTGGCTCTTGGTGGTGAATTTGACGTCCAAAGAGAGCTCCTTCCGGGTTTACGCATGTGCGCTAAGTTGAGTCTACTACGCTCAACTTTGAGGATGTGCCCCCTACGCCCCATGTTTGCCGACGGCGAACTGCCTGTCCAGGGGCGGCCGCCACCGACACGAGATCGATTCCCGGCACCCTCCCGCAGTTGCCCGGGCGCAACAGCAGCTCAAGGACCCGCGTGGACTCCCGCCCGTTCAGCCCGGGTAGATGGCCACGGCGCCGGCCTTGATCACGAAATACACCTGCATGCCCGGCGCCAACCCAAGATCAACAGAGGCCGCCGGGGTGATGTCCGCGCTCAGCTGCCCGGCCTCCCCGGCGCGGACCCGGATCCCGTCCCCGTGCGGCTCCAGGTCCGTGATGGTCACGGCGAAGGAGTTCCGCGGACTGCCATGCGCTTCGGTGAGGAAAACGGAAACGGCCGACGGCGGGAAAACAGCCACGCCCGGCTGCCCAGTGGGGAGCGGGGCGGCTGAGTCGTGGTGTCCATAGAGGTTGAGGCGGCCAGCCTGAAGACCGTGTTCGGTGATGTGGCCGGCCACAAAGTTGAGCCCGGCAAGCCCGGCCGCGAACCGGCTGCGGGGGCGCTGGAGGACTTCGCGGGTTGGGCCTTCCTCGCTGATGCGCCCGTCTTCGAGGATGACCACACGGTCGGCCAGCATCAGGGCATCGAGGACGTCGTGCGTGATGATGATGGCGCGGCGGCCTGCCAGCACGCGTTTAAGCAGGCGCCGGAGAAGCGGCGCGGCATGGATATCAAGCGCGGCCATCGGTTCATCCAGCAGCAGGAGCCCGGGGTCGGCGGCAAGCGCCCGGGCCACGGCAACGCGCTGCGCCTGGCCGCCGGAGAGCTCGGCCGGGCGCCGTGCCTGCAGGTCCGTCGCCTCGACCTCTCCGAGCCACCTCAGTGCGGTCTGCCGCGCGGCCTGCTTTGAAGCCCCCGCACTCCGGGGCCCAAAGGCCACGTTCTCCAGCACGCTCAGGTGCGGGAACAGCAGCGGTTCCTGGGCCAGGAGAGCCGTACCGCGCCGGTGGGGAGCCGTCCACTGGCCGCGCCCGGCGTTGAGGTTAAACAGGGTCCTGCCGTCCAGTTCGGCCGAGCCCGAGTCCGGGTAGAGCAGGCCCGCGATGACGTTCAGCAGCGTGGATTTACCCGCGCCGTTTGCCCCCATAACGGCCACCGTTTCGGCCGCGCCCAGCGCGAGGGAGACGTCGAACCCGCGGCCAGCCACGGCGGCCTGAACCGAGAACGTCACCGGACCGCACCGCCCGCGGCGGGCGCCGTCGTCGTACGTTCGCCGCTGGGTGCGGGCGCCCGTTGAGCGGCGCGGGGGCTGCGGTACGCGAGTGACACCACGGCCACCGCCACCGCCACGAGGACCAGGGACAGCGCGACGGCGGCATCGGCGTCCGTTTCCCGCTGCAGGTAGATTTCCAGCGGCAGCGTCCGGGTCACCCCCTGCAGGCTGCCGGCGAAGGTGAGGGTGGCACCGAATTCGCCCAGGCTGCGCGCGAAGGACAGCACCGCGCCGGACGCGAGTCCCGGCAGCACGAGCGGGAGTGTGACCCTGCGGAGCACCGTGGTGGGACCGGCGCCGAGCGTCGCGGCCACCGCCTCGTACCGGTTCCCGGCCGTCCGCAAGGCGCCTTCGAGGCTGACCACCAGGAACGGCAGGGCCACGAACGTCTGGGCCAGGATGACCGCCGTCGTCGAAAAGGCGATCTGCAGGCCTGCCACTTCCAGTGTCCGGCCCAGCAGCCCCTGCCGCCCGAAGGTGTATAGCAGCGCGATGCCGCCCACCACCGGCGGAAGGACCAGCGGGAGCAGGACCAGTGAGCGGAGGAAGCGCTGGCCGGGGAAGCTGCCGCGGGCCAGGACCAGGGCTAGCGGAATACCCAGGACGATGCATAGGACGGTGCTGGCCGCGGATGTGCGCAGGCTCAGCCCAAGGGCCTGCAGCGACGCTTCCGACGTGATCAGCGGGATGAACTGGGCCCAATTGACCTTGGCCACCATGGCCGCCAGCGGCAGCACCACGAACAGGCCGCCCGCGGCCGCGAGGACGTAAATCCAGCGCGGCACACCGCCGTACCCGCTGTTCCTGGCCTGTTTCATGGTCTCCTTGGGGCGGCTTCGTTACGCTGTGAGGTTGCCTATGGGCGGGGTGCTACGGGGCGGGGCGTTACGGTGCCCCGAAGCCGGCCGCACTAAGGGTTTTCTGCCCGTCGGCGCCGGTAACCATGGCGATGAAGGCTGCCGCCAGGTCCTTGTTCCGGCTCGAGCCTACTGCGGCGATGGGATAGGTGTTGACTGCCTTGCCGGATTCGTCGAACGGGATTCCCTTAACCTTGTCCCCGGCGCCTTTGATGTCGGTAACGTAGACCAGGCCGGCGTCGGCCTCGCCCGAGGTGACCTTGCCCAGGACGTCGGTCACGGATGATTCCTCGCTGACCGGAGCGAGGGTCACGCCCGCGGCCTTTTCCACGGTATCCGCTGCGGCGCCGCACGGAACCTGGCTGGCACAGACAACCACCTTGACACCGGGTTTGGCCAGATCTGCGAAGGACGCGATCGACGCCGGATTGGACGGCGGGACGGCGATCTCCAGGACGTTGGTGGCGAAGTTCTTCGCGGTCCCGTCCAGGAGCTTGGCATCGGCCAGCTTGGTCATGTTCCTGGTATCGGCGGAGGCAAAGACGTCCGCCGGTGCGCCCTGGGTGATCTGGGTGATCAGGTCCGAGGATCCGGCGAAGCTCAGTACGATCCTGGTTCCCGGGTTCTTCGCCTCGAAGTCACTGGCCAGCTGGGTGAAAGTGGTCTTGAGCGACGCGGCTGCGAAGACCGTGATGGTCCCGGACACGTGACCGGTGGCGCCCGGGGACTGCGAGGCCGCGGACTGCGAGGCCGCGGACGTCGTGGAAGCCGGGGCGCACGCGGCCAGGCCCAACAAGAGGGCGGCTGCAATAACAACGGTGCTGGCGTGTGTGCGAGTGCTCAAATGATGCTCTTTCCGTGCGGGGTTTCGATGATGACTGTTGTTGCTTTGACCACCGCGGTGGCCACGGAGCCCAGTTCCAGGCCCAGGTCACGGACGGCTTCACTGCTCATCAGCGACACCACCCGGAACGGCCCGCACTGGAGTTCCACTTGGGCCATGACCTTGTCCGCCGTGATCCCAGTGACCAAGCCAACGAACCTGTTGCGTGCCGAACTTCCTGAACGGTGCGGGTCCTCGGGAAGCTGCGCAAGCTTCTGGGCATGCCTTGCCAGTTCCAGTCCGTCGACGGCCAGCCGGCCGGCGTCGTCCTTTACCGGGGTGAGGCTGCCGTTCTCTGTCCAGCGCCGGACGGTGTCGTCACTGACGCCGAGGAACCGGGCGGCTTCGGATACGCGAATAGTGGGCATTTCATGATCCTAGTCCGCATCTGCGGGTTTTCTTGTAAATTTTCTCCGCGTATCAGAATGTGACGCCTACGCCGTTTTCGCTCCCGTTCGAGGGTTCACTAGGGCTGCCTATGGAAGGTCCCGGCCCGAAGTCCTACCCTATGGGTAAGGGGAGGGGCCGCAGTCGCTGAGGAGCGTTTGTGATGAAGTGGATCAGGCCGGACAGTCCAGACTATGACCCGGCCCGGAAGGTCTTCAACGCCATGATTGACCGGCGTCCGGCGGTGATTGCCCAGTGTTCGAATGACGCGGACGTGGCCGAAGCCCTCCGCTATGGACGGGAAAGTTCCCTCGCCATTGCCGTCCGTGCCGGCGGCCACTCAGTGGCCGGAATGTCCATGAACAACGACGGCCTGGTGATCGATGTCCGGCCCATGAAGTCGATCGACGTGGACCCGGAATCCGGCATCGTCACCGCCGGGGCGGGCGTCACCTGGGGCGAGTTCGACCGCGCCACCCAGGAGCACGCCCTGGCCGTCACCGGCGGGCGGGCCTCCACCACCGGCGTCGCCGGCTTCACCCTGGGCGGCGGATCCGGGTGGCTGGAGCGCTCCTTCGGGTTCGCGTGCGACAGTCTCGTCTCGGTGGACCTGGTGACGGCCGACGGCGAGCGCGTTACCGCCAGCGCCCGGGAAAACCCCGAACTCTTCTGGGCCCTCCATGGCGGCGGCGGCAATTTCGGAGTTGCCACCTCATTCACGTTCCAGGCGCACCGGCTTGGCCCGGTGGTCCACGCCGGGATATGGCTGTGGCCCGGCGAAGAGGCCATGGACGTCTCCCGCGCGTACCGGGACCTGGCCCTCGCAGCACCCGATGGCGTCGGGTTGGGGCTGCTGTACATGACCGCTCCGCCGGAGCCGTTTGTGCCTGAGCATCTGGTGGGAAAAATGGCCGTCGCCATTGGCTACGTCTACGCGGGTGAGCCCGAGGAAGGCTCCGAACATGCCCGGCCTTTCCGTGAACTCGGACCGGCCGTCGACCTGGTGGGTGACACACCCTATGCAGAGTTCAACGGCTCCCTGGATGATCCGCCGGACCATTACAACTACTGGAGCGCCGACTACCACGACGAACTTCCCGATGCAGCTCTGGACCTCTTTGTTGAGTCGGCCCGCAACCTCCCCGATGCCACGTCCCAGCAACTGATCGCCCGCTGGGGCGGCGCGGTCGGCGGGAACACGGGGGCAGCCACGCCGCTGATCAACCGGAACGCAGCCTTTGTGAGCCACCCTTACGGCATCTCGCCAACGCCCGAGGCGGGCGAATTGGCCAAGGCCTGGGTGAAGGACTTCCGCGGCAAGATTGCACCCTATGCCTCGGGCGGGGTGTGGCTCAATTTCATCGGCAACGAGGGCCAGGAGCGCATCCGTGCCGCGTTCGGCAACGGGAACTACGCGCGGCTCGCCAGGGTCAAGCGGGACTTCGATCCGCGAAACGTCTTCCAGGGCAACCAGAACATCCTGCCGGCCGGCTCCTGACCGGCCCCGCGGAGAGCCGCCGCACTAGACTTCCTCCATGGCGATTTACCTGGATCCGCCGCTGTGGCCAGCCCACGGCACGCATTTTTCGCACCTCATCTCGGACACCTCCGTGGCGGAGCTGCACGCCTTCGCCGCTGCAGCGGGCATCCCGGACCGGGCGTTCGACTGCGACCACTACGACGTCGCCGAGCGCCGGTTCGACGACCTCGTCGCCGCGGGCGCCATCCCGGTGGAGGCCCGGATCCTGGTCCGAAAGCTGATCGCCAGCGGGCTGCGCATCCCGGCCCGGCGGCGTAATAAGTCACTCAAGGTCCCGCTGCTGAACCGCTGGGAAACCATCATGCCCGGCCACGATGCCCTCTTCCTGGACCTGCTGGACCGCTGGAGCGAGGACCACCGCCGGTATCACGGCTGCACGCACCTGCTGGCAGTTTTGGAGGCCTTGGACCTGCTCACCGACCCCGCCGATCCGCCGCGGACAGTGCTGCTCGCAGCCTGGTTCCACGATGCCGTGTACCGCGGGGTCGCCGGTCAGGACGAGGAGGAGTCGGCCCGTCTCGCCAAGGAGCGCCTCGCGGATGCGGGGCTCCCGGCCGACGATGTTGAGGAGGTGGCCCGGCTGGTCAGGCTGACATCGGACCACCGCCCGGAGCCAGGGGACGACAACGGCGCCCTCCTCTGCGACGCGGACCTGTCAGTCCTCGGCGGTGAACCTGAGCCGTACGCCCGGTATGTGGCCGCCGTCCGGGAAGACTACGCGCACATCGGCGACGCCGACTTCGCCGCCGGGCGCGCCGCCGTCGTTCGTCATCTGCTGGAACTGGACCCTCTGTTCCACGGCGACCGCGCACGGGAATTGTGGCTCGTGGCCGCCCGCCGGAACCTGCAGGGCGAGCTGGGCTGACGCTTCCGCACAACCGCCGGAAGCCTTTACGGCCGCCGAGGCCGGTGCAAGACTGCTCGGATGAACCTGCGCATCCAATCCGTTAGCATCGACTCCCCCGACCCGAAAGTGCCCGCCGATTTTTGGGAGAAGGCACTGGGCTGGCGCCGCACCTACGAAGTGGGCGACGAAATCGTACTGGAGCCACCCGCTGGCAGCCCGGCCGACGGCCTCAGCCCGGACCTGCTCTTCCTGAAGGTGCCCGAGCGGAAGGTGCTTAAAAACAGGCTGCACCTGGACCTCCGTCCGGATGACCAGGCCGAGGAGGTGCAGCGACTGGAAGCCCTGGGCGCATCGCGCATTTCTGTCGGGCAGGGCCCGGAGGTCACCTGGGTGGTCATGGCTGACCCGGACGGCAACGAGTTCTGTGTGCTGCGCGCGCTGCGGTCAGAAGAGCTCGAAGCCCAGGGACTGGTCCCTGGATTCAGCGAAGCCCCTGGGAACGCCGCCGGCTAACGGTACCCGGTGACGAACGGGCTGTTGGTGGGCACAATCTGCTTGCCCAGCGGCATCAGGCTGACCGGAATGAGCTTTAGGTTGGCGATGGCCAGCGGGATGCCGATGATGGTGACCGCCATGGCAAAGGCCGTAACCACGTGGCCGATCGCGATCCAGATGCCGGCCACCACCAGCCAGATGACATTCCCCAGGAGCGGGAACACACCCGTTCCGCCCGGTTTGTCCACCACCATGCGGCCAAACGGCCAGAGCGTGTATGCCGCAATGCGGAACGACGCGATGCCCCACGGAATGGTGATGATCAGCAGGCAGCAGATGATGCCGGCCAGGAAATAGCCCAGGGCAAGCCAGAGTCCGCCGAATACCAGCCAGATGATGTTGAGCAGAGTCTTCATCTGTCCATTGTGCCCTGTGCCTTAGCCCTTGGCGGCCTTCACAAAGGCTCGGATTTTCTCCAGGTCCTTCACGCCACGGGAAACCTCGACGCCGGAGGAAACGTCCACGCCCCACGCGCCTGAGGCGGCGGTGGCGTGCGCCACGGTGTCCGGGTTCAGTCCGCCGGCCAGCAGCCACTTGCGGTCCTGAAGCGCCGTCACGTCCACCATGGAGGCGTAGTCCCAGGCCTCTCCAGAGCCGGGCACGGCGGCATCAATCAACAGGATTTCCTCGCCCCAGTCGGCAAACGCGTCCGCGGTGGCTGCCATGGTGACGGCCCTGATCAGCTTCATGCCGGCGTCGTGCACTGTTGTGACGTCCGCCGGGGTGAGGTCCGCGTGGAGTTGGACCCACTCGAGTCCGGCGGCCCGGGCGATGGCAAGGGCATCGGCGACAGGTTCATGCCGGAAAACGCCGACGGCAAGTACCCCTTCCGGCACGTCGGCCAGCAGCGTGGAAACCTGCGACGGCGAGACCACCCGCGGGCTCGCGGTGAGGACAAACCCGACGGCGTCCGCACCGGCTTCCACGGCTTCACGGACGGATTCGGGCGTACTGAGTCCACACACTTTGACGAACATTCCGGGCTCCTTCAGGCTGTCTTCGCGTAGTCCCCCGGAGGACACTAGCAGGGATTGGCGCCTGCGCCGATGGGGACCGCCAACAAACTAGGCTGGTCCGATGGAGATCATCCGCTTCGCAGAACTCAGGTCCGAACCGTGGCGCAACGGCGGCGGGGTGACCCGGGAGCTTGCCAGCCACCCGAAGGCCGCCTCGGCGCAGGACGGCGCCTGGGACTGGCGCGTCAGTATCGCCGACGTCAGCACGGCCGGGGATTTCTCGGCGTTCCCGGGCATGGAACGCGTGCTGACCGTGATCGACGGCGAACTGCTCCTGCTCACTGTGGACGGCGACGAGCACCCGCTGGAAAAGTACCGGCCGTTCAGGTTCTCCGGCGAAGCTGCCGCGCACGGGGCCCTGCCCACCGGGGACATCCGCGACCTGAATGTCATCGCCCGGACGGGTTCGTTCAAGGGCTTCACCTCCATCATCGAGCTCTCCAAGAAGCGCGCACACCCGGTTTTTGAGGGCCAGCTCGCTGTGCTGCTGCAGGGCCAGGCCACCGTCAGCGCGGGCAACCTCAGCGTCAGCGTGGAAGCCGCGGGCGCCTCGGAACCTGTGACCCCCGCGGAAGCCGACGGCGACGAAGCCGCCGCGGCACCCACGGAGCCCGAGGCACTGAACCGGTATGACGCCGTCGTCGGCTCCGATAACCGGACCCCGGAAATCCTGGGGCGCGGTTTCCTGGCCGTGGTTTCGATCGACCGCGTGACGGCCTGATCCAGCGCTGCAGGCCAGCCTCGCCTTCGTTATCTGAGCCTTTCCACACTGGTCAGTGGCGTACGGCGCTCCTAGACTCGGGGCTATGACCTCCACACCCTTTAATGCGCTCCTGTCCACCCAGATCGGCAACGAATTCGCTGCCTCGCAGCAGTACATTGCCGTGGCCACCTGGTTCGCCAACCAGGACCTCCCGCAACTGGCCCGCTACTTCTACCGGCAGTCGGTGGAAGAGCGGAACCACGCCATGATGATGGTGCAGTACATGCTGGACCGCGACATTGAGTTCACCATCCCGGGCGTCCCCACCGTGCGAAACGATTTCTCCTCCGTGACAGAGCCCTTGGCCCTGGCGCTGGAGCAGGAGAAGGAAGTGACGGCCTCGATCGAGGCGCTCTTCCGCGCTGCCCGCACCGAGGACGACGCCCTGGGCGAGCAGTTCATGCTCTGGTTCCTCAAGGAGCAGGTGGAAGAGGTCGCCTCCATGACCACCCTCCTGAACATCGCCGAGCGCGCGGACAACCTGTTCGACATCGAAAACTTCATCGCCCGCGAAACCGTGGGCAACGGAGGCCGGGACTCCTCCGCGCCGGAAGCTGCCGGCGGCGCTCTCTAAAGTCCTGCCCGCGGCGGTGAGGCTGGCCACCAACCCGGCCACCCGCCGTCGGGCCTTGCTAAGCTGGAATCAAGGCTCCGCACAGGGCCTCCGGACGACGGTTCAGTACCCGGCACGCGACAAGACTGGCCAAAGGACCTGTCATGTCGTGGTTGATCCTCATTCTTTCCGGGGCGTTGGAGGCCGTCTGGGCCGCCGCGCTGCACCGGACATTCCAGGCCTCCGGCCGGCGCCGGCTCGCGCCCGCGCTCCTCTTCCTGGTCTCTGTCCTCGCCAGTATGGCCGGCCTCGCCATCGCCATGCAGTCCATCCCTACCGGGACCGCCTACGCCGTCTGGGTGGGCGTAGGCGTGGTGCTGACCTCCGCCTACGCGATCCTCACCAAGGCTGAACGTCCGACGACGGCGCGTCTCATGCTGCTGACCGGGATCGCCGCGTGCGTGGTTGGCCTGAAGGTGGTGGCGTCATGACCCAGCGTTCCGTCGCCTGGCTGATGCTGCTCGCCTCCGCCGTGCTGGAAGCCGTCTGGGCCACCGCCCTGGGCCTGTCCGACGGCTTCACCCGGCCCTTGCCCACGCTTATTTTCGCCGTGACGGTCACCCTCAGCATGATCGGCCTCGGCCTCGCCATCCGCAGCATCCCGCTCGGCACCGCCTACGCCGTCTGGGTGGGAATCGGCGCTGCGCTGACGGTGGGCTGGGCGATGGCCACCGGCGTCGAACCCTTCAGCATCCTGAAGGTACTCTTCATCGCCGGGATTGTGGGCTGCGCGGCCGGGTTGAAGTCGCTGCCGGCTACACCTGCTGCCGTCCCGTCGGTGCGCGGGAAAGCCGGGGAGAACCGGCGGCCGGTTTAGGCTTTTGCCATGGACTCCCCTGAACTACGGCAGGCTCTCGCCGCCCTGCGGCACAGACTCGACGGCCGCCGGCGGATTCTTCTGGGCATCACGGGCGCGCCCGGCTCCGGCAAGTCCACGTTCGCGGCCCGACTGCAGCGGGAGTTCGGCCCGGAACTCGCCGTGGTGGTGCCGATGGACGGCTTTCATCTGGGCAACGCGATCATCGACGGCACGCCGCTACGGCAGCGCAAAGGAGCAATCGACACGTTCGACGCCGGCGGCTACCTCTCGCTGTTGCAGCGGCTGGTGCGCCGGGATGAGGCAGTGGTGTACGCACCCGAGTTCCGTCGCACATTGGACGAGCCGGTGGCTGCGTCCATCGCTGTCCCGGCTTCCGTGCCGCTGGTAATCACCGAAGGAAACTACCTGCTGGCGGAAACGCCCGAATGGAAGGAGGTCCGGGCGCAGCTGGATGAAGTCTGGTTCATGGACACCCCGCCCGCGCTGCGGCTGGCCCGGCTGGTGGACCGGCACGTGGAGTTTGGCATGGAACGGACCGCGGCGGAAGCCTGGGCGACGGGCCCGGATGAGGCCAATGCTGTGATGATCGCGGCCACGCGCCAAGGAGCCGACCGGATCATCCCCTGGGGCCAGGACACCGGCCAGGAATACTAAGGCGGGGGTCGGGGTTCTTGGCTGGGAAACGTGTCTGCAAACCACACGAGTCCACGACGAATGGAGAGCGCTCATGACTGCGCCATCGGTACACCTCGGCGACGGCCTTAACGTCAGCCCGCTCGGCTTCGGCGGCATGGCCCTCACCCCGGTCTACGGCGAGGTTGACCCGCACGATGCCCTCAGAACCCTGCATCATGCAGTGGACGCCGGCGTCAGCTTCATCGACACCGCGGACATCTACGGCGGAGGCAGCAACGAGCAACTCATCGCGCAGCTGCTCAAGGAGCGCCGGGGCGAAGTGCAGCTCGCCACCAAGTTCTCCCTGGTGGGCTCACCTGCCGATGGCTACACGGACATCCGGGGAGATGCCGCCTACATCCGGCAGGCCGTCGACGCCAGCCTGAAGCGGCTTGGCACGGACGTGATTGACCTCTACTACATGCACCGCCGTGACCTCCGCGTTCCGATTGTGGAAACCGTGGAGGCCATGGCGGGGCTGGTGCAGCAGGGCAAGGTCAAACACCTTGGCCTGTCAGAGGTGACCGCGCAGGAGCTGGCCGAAGCCCACTCCGTGCACCCCATCGCTGCGGTCCAAAGCGAATGGTCCATCTGGAGCCGCGACGTGGAACGCAACGTAGTTCCGGCCGCGGCCAGCCTGGGCGTGGGCTTTGTGCCGTATTCGCCACTGGGCCGGGGATTCCTCACCGGCACAGTGGACGCTTCGAGTTTGGGAGCCAACGACTTCCGACGCCGGATCCCGCGCTTCGCCGCAGACGCCGCCGACGCCAACCAGGGAGTGGTTGCCACCGTGCGCTCGGTCGCCGCCGGGCTGTCCGCGACGCCCGCCCAGATTGCACTCGCGTGGCTGCTGGAACAGGGTAAACGGCTGGGACTGGCCGTGGTCCCCATCCCCGGCACGCGCAAAACGCACCGGATCGACGAGAACCTGGGCGCCCTGTCCCTGAACCTGACCCGGGCGCAACTGGAGGCGCTGGACCAGGCCGCGGACGCCGTCGTCGGCTCCCGCTCGGCGGACCCCAAGTGGGTGTCCGAGGGCCGCGAATAGACTGAAGCCCATGGACACGCTCATTCACGACCTACGCGACATCACCATCCGCAGCATCTCCGTCAGCGAGATGGACAACAACGTGTATCTGCTGACCGCGAAGGCCAGCGGTGCACAGCTGCTGATCGATGCCGCGGACGATCTTCCGGCCATCCAGGCGATGCTGGCGGACTCGGCCGCGGATACTGCGGCTGAACCCAAGCTGGCACTCATCGCCACCACGCACCAGCACTGGGACCATGTCCGCGCACTGCCGGCGTTGGTAGAAGCGACCGGAGCCAGGACAGCGGCCGGAACGGACGATGCCGAGGCGCTGCCGGTGAAGGTGGACGTACTGCTGGGCCACGGCGACGCCGGCAACTTCGATGGCTTCGACGTGACCTCCGTACATTTGCGCGGCCACACCCCGGGATCCATCGCATTTGTGTACCAGGACCCGGACGGGCCTGCCCACATTTTCAGCGGCGATTCATTGTTTCCGGGCGGCGTGGGCAACACCCAGAACGATCCGGCGCGGTTCACGTCGCTGCTGGACGACGTCACCGCACGGTTGTTCGAGGCCTATCCCGACGACTCCGTGGTGCACCCGGGCCACGGCAGCCCCACCACCCTTGGCGCGGAACGCCCGCATCTCGGGGAGTGGCGCGCCCGCGGCTGGTAGGGCTGGTTTAGACGGGCTCAACCACCCGGTGGTTGAGCCCGTCGAAACCGAGATAGTGCTGGCTAGCGGCTGCGGCGTTCGTTGGAGGCCGGAGCCGACGCGCGGCGGGGACCGCTGCGAGCCGGACGGCCACTGCCGCCACCGTTACCGGCGTACGAGCCACCGGACGTGCCGCCGGTGTTGGAAGACCAAACAGCCTTGTTGCCGGCGTTGCCGCCGTTGCCCGAGTTGCCGCCGTTGCCCGTGGAGGCTCCGGCGCGCTGGCCGGATCCACCCGTGCGGGCTCCTGCACCGGCGCCCGCAGTGCGGGCTCCGGCTGCGCGCTGGCCCGTTGCCGGACGTCCGCCGCGCTGTCCGCCGGTGGTAGCCGGGCGGCCCGTGCCGCCACGGGGAGCATCGCTGCGGGTAACGCGTGAATCCGCACGGCCGTCTGAACCGCGGCCAGCCGCTGCACGGCCACCTGCTGCGGGGACGTCGTTGCGGTGCGTGGAGCCGGTGGCGCCGTGGCCGCGGGAATTGCGGCGAGCAGCAGCTGCTGCAATGGCGCGGTCCTCGTTCTGCTCGGCTACACGGTCAAATGCTGCCCGCGCTTCGGTGCGGCCTTCGTAGGCAACGGCGCGGCGCTCGGCGCGGGGAAGATCGGTGCGGGTCGGCTCAGCGGAGACGCGTCCGCGGCCGCCACGGCCGCCACGGCCACCGGCGGTGGGGCCTTCCTGGCTGCGGCGGGCGCGCTTGCGCTCGGCGTTGGCACCCGTGGAGGTGCCGCCACCCGGCTGTGCGGACTTCTTGGCAAGAAGAGCGGCACGGGTGCGCGGATCGATCTTGTCTGCCATTTCGCCCACGAGTTCGGCAACCAACGGGGAGTTGGCAGTGACGCGCTCGAAGTTGACCTCGACGCCGGCAGCCTTCATCAGCTTCTTGACGTCGGACTGCTGCTCCGGGAGCGTCAGCGTGACAACGGTGCCGTCCGAACCTGCGCGGGCCGTACGGCCTGAGCGGTGGAGGTATGCCTTGTGCTCTGTGGGCGGATCCACGTGGATTACCAGTTCGACGTCGTCCACGTGGACGCCGCGGGCTGCTACGTCGGTGGCTACCAGGACGCGGACGTCACCGGAGGAAAACTCGGCCAGGTTGCGGTCACGGGCGTTCTGCGAGAGGTTGCCGTGCAGATCGACGGCGGGGATCCCGGCGTCGGTCAGGGTCTTGGCCAGCTTGCGGGCGTGGTGCTTTGTCCGCATAAAGAGGACGCGGCGGCCGGCGCCGGAGGCGAGCTCCACGATCAGCTGCTTCTTGACGGTCTGGTCGTTGACCACCAGGACGTGGTGCTCCATGGTGGTCACGGCGGCCTGTGATTCGTCCACGGCGTGGGTCAGCGGGTTGGACAGGTAGCGCTGGACGATCTTGTCCACGCCGTTGTCCAGGGTGGCGGAGAACAGCAGACGCTGGCCTTGGCTGGGGGTCATGTCCATGAGCTTCTTGACCACCGGGAGGAAGCCGAGGTCGGCCATGTGGTCGGCCTCGTCCAGGACGGTGATCTCGACGCCTTCGAGGGTCAGGATGCGCTGGCGGATCAGGTCCTCCAGGCGACCCGGGCAGGCGATGACGATGTCGACGCCGGCGCGCAGGGCCTTTTCCTGGCGGGCCTGGGAGATGCCGCCATAGATCACAGTGGTGGTCAGGCCCATGGCCTTGGCCATCGGCTCGATGGTGGCGTTGATCTGGGTGGCCAGCTCGCGGGTCGGTGCGAGGACCAGGCCCATGGGGCGGCCGGGCTTGCGGAAGTGCTTGGCTTCCCGCTCAGCGAGTCGTGCTACAAGCGGGATGGCGAAAGCGATGGTCTTGCCGGAGCCGGTGCGGCCGCGGCCCAGGACGTCGCGTCCGGCCAGGGTGTCCGGGAGGGTCTTGACCTGGATGGGGAACGGCTCAACAATTCCCTGGGCGGTGAGGGTGTCGGCGAGTGCTTTGGGCGTGCCGAGGGCAGCAAAAGTAGTCATATATTTCATGGTCTTTCAGGCGGTATCCGTGCGGATATCGGCCCCCGATGCCGGTTGGCTCAAGGGTTTCGCCGAAGAAAAGTCAGGTGATCAACCGTGCTGCTGCCCAATTCAGGGCGGCGGCTGGGACCAAATGGAACGCGTTCATCGACGCAGGATGTGCCTCTCACATGAAAAAACCCGCTTTCCCAAATCAAGGGACTCCGATTTAAGGAGCAAGCGGGCATCACTGCACATCAAGTTCCATAAGCGTACCATCCCTGCGCCCGGGCCTCTGTCAAGTGCGTGGCGCAGGGGGTGCAGGCGTTGCCTTTGAGTGCCCGGCAGGCGCAGGCTTGAGGCATGAGTCAACAGGGTGCGGACCACCACCACACAACGGACGACGGCGGCACCCCGCCGGAGGATGCACCGCAGCGCAGTGCCGCCGAAGCGTGGGACGAAAGGTACCGCAGCAAGCCGAAATTCTGGAGCGGGAAACCCAACCCGCAACTGGTCCGCGAAGGCGCGGGGCTCAGGCCGGGCAAGGCCCTGGACCTGGGCTGCGGCGAAGGGGCCGACGCCATCTGGCTGGCCCAGCAGGGCTGGACCGTCACCGCCGTCGACGTTTCCGCCGTCGCCCTGGAACGGGCGCTCGGCCATGAAAAGGCGGCCCTGGACCGGGAGAGTGTGCACGCCGAGGGTGCGGGTGAAATTGCCAGCCGCATCCACTGGGAACAGTGTGATCTGGAGGAGTGGCAGCCCGCGGCAACGTTTGATCTGGTGTCCTCCCAGTTCCTGCATGACCCGCATCTGGCGTGGCAGGGTCCGCTGCGGACGGCGGCTGCGGCGGTCAAGCCGGGCGGCACGCTGCTGATCGTGGGCCATCATCCGCACCGCCTGCCGCCGTGGGGAAACCACACCAGACCGGAGATGTTCTACACCCCGGCGCAGCTCGTGGCGGAGCTCGGCCTGGACTCGCCGGACTGGCAACTGGAGGTCAACACCACGCGAGAGCGGGCAGCGTCAGGTCCGGACGGCGAGGAAGCCATCATCGGGGACACCGTACTCCGCGCCACCCGGCTGGCTTGAGTTTTTGTCCAGATAACGCGCCTTCCCGGGCGCGCAACTCGGATTATCTGGACAAAAACGCCGGGGGTTAGCGGGAAACCCGCGGCGCCACCGTAACCGCGGCGACGGCCACCACCGCCGTCAGTGCGAAAACCCCCGCGAACGATTCCGCCGTCGTCGTAAATGCCGCGAACACGATTCCCGTGGCCGCGAGCGCCAGCGCCCCGCCAAGCGAGTCCGAAATGGACATTGCCGAGCTGTTGAAGCCTTGGTTTTCCTTGCTGGACATGGCGAGCGTCATCACGCTGAGCCGCGGATACAGCAGCCCCATGCCGCCGCCGGCGAAGAGCCAGCCGGCAATCGCGACGGCGGCAGGCCAGTGGAGTGCCGACGTCGCCAACGTGAGGACAATGGCCCCCAGCACCAGCGCTGAGCCGATGCGCACCGCCGCCCGGTGCTGCAGCCGGGCGCCGAGACGGCCCTGGATGGCTGCAGCGGCGGCCCACGACAACGCGCCTCCTGTGAGCGCCAGGCCGGCGAACATCGGCGGGAACTGGTACTCCTCGATCAGCAGGTACGGCAAGTACACTTCGGCGCCGAAAAACGCGGCAGACGCCAGGCCGCGGGTCAGGATCACACTGGGCAGGCCGCGGCGGGCGAGCAGTGTTCCGCGGGGTACCAGCGGACGCACGGCTACGAGGGCAATCACGACGGCGGCCGCGGCCAGGAGTGCCGGCGCGGCGGTGAAGCCCGCGATCCTGACTCCGGCGGAGAGGTTCAGCCCCAGTACAGCGAGCGCGGCGAGCGCTGCCCACGCGAGCCGACCCAGCGCCCAGGGCGGGACCGGCGCCTGCTCAGAGGGCCGGTCGATGCCGCGGAGCACCGGAACGATCATCACCACCGCGGGAACCACCAGCCCCACCACGCCCAGGAACACCCAATGCCAGCTCAGGACTTCCGCCACGATACCGGCCGCAAACGGGCCCACCAGCGACGGGACCACCCATGCGGCGGAGAAGGCAGCGAAGATCCCGGGGTGCAGGACGGCCGGATAGACGCGGGCCACCACCACGTAGAGCGCAACCGTCAGCGCACCGCCGCCAAGCCCCTGCACCAGGCGGCCGGCAACCAACACGGGCATGGACACGGCCGTGCCCGCGATGATCAGGCCCAGCACGAACAGGGCAACTGAGGCGTACAGCGGGACGGTTGGCCCGCGGCGGTCCGACCAGTTTCCGGCCGCCACCATGCCGATCACGCCAGTTGCCAGCGGACCGGCGAACGCAAGGGCATACAGGCTGGCGCCGTCGAGTTCACGGCTGACGACGGGCATGATGGTGGTCACCGCGAGCGATTCGAACGCCGCGAGGAACACGAGGGCACACGCGCCGATGGTCACCCACAGGTACGGTCGCTGCAGGATCCCGGCTGTGGGGTCTGTCGTTGGGAGCGTGGAATCGCGCATGTTATCGGCGCGGCTGGGTGGCGTCGCCGATGTAGCGGTTCCGACCCGCTCGGTAGCCGAACACCGCGGCCAGCGAACCGACCGCCAGGAACAGCACCCCGGCGGCGGTGAACGATCCCGTGGCCTGGTGCAACTGGCCCACCATCAGCGTGCCGGTGGAACCCAACCCGTAGCCCACGCCCTGCATCATCCCGGACAGGTGCGCGGCGGTGTGCCCGTCGCGGGTCCGCAGCATGATCATGGTCAGGGCCACCGCGGTCAGGCTGCCCTGCCCCAGGCCCAGCAGCCCGGTCCACACCCAGATGAGTTCCAGGGGTCCGAAGATGCTCAGCGCAAACCCGCCGCCAGTCATCAGCGCAACCACCACAGCGATGGCGCGCTGGTCACGGAACCTCGCCGCAAGCGCCGGGGCAAACAGCGAGCCCAGCATCTGGAGCACTATCGACAGAGAAACCATCAGGCCGGCCGTTCCGCCGTCCACGCCGCGTTCGCGCAGGATGGGCGCCAGCCACGCAAAGACGCTGAAGGACATCATGGCCTGCAGCACCATAAAGATGGTCACCTGCCACGCCACCGCCGAACGCCACACATTGATGCCGAGGTGGCCGGCCTGGTGCCGGACGGGGTGCTGGCGCAGCGCCACCGGGAGGAAAAGCAAAAGTACGACGGCGGCAGGAACCGCCCAGAACCACAGAGCCGAGGTCCACTCCCCCGTTGCCGCGAAGACGGGGTACGTAAAGCCGGCTCCGAGGGCGGCCGAGGCGCAGATGGCCGTGGTGTACAGCCCGCCCATGAGGCCCAGCCGGTGCGGGAAATCACGCTTCACCAGCCCGGGAAGGAGGACATTGCACAAGGCGATGGCGGCACCGCAGGCGGCAGTCCCCGCCAGCAGGGTTGGGAGGTGGCCGGCACCTGGCACCAGGCCGCCGATGTCCGCGGGCCGCAGCAGCAGTCCTGCCGTCAGCACTGCCATCGCGCCGAGCAGGACTCGTTCGGCTCCAAACCGGCGGGCCAGAACGGGGGCCAGCGGCGCGAAGACGCCCAGGAGCGTGACCGGCACAGTGGTGAGCACCACGACTGCCCAGCCCGGCAGGCCGGCGTCGGACGTGATCTCGGGAAGAACCGCGGCGAAACTGGAGAAAACCGTGCGGAGGTTCAGCCCGACAAGCACCAGGCAGAGGCCCAGGTACGCCAAGGCACGGCGGCTGCTCTGCGGGCTTTCCGGCCCACCGCCCGACTGGCCCGGAAGGCGCGTCGGGGCTGCTGGGGGGATGTCGTCGATTTCGGCGTCGACCAGCAGTCCAGGCACGTCAACGTTGTCAGCACGGGTCACGGGGACCATTCTGTCAGGCTTCGAGGTCAGGCGGCGTTATCCACCTAGTCACCTGTGGCGCTGGCCGGGGGTGAGCGGACTTCCACAACGGACCCGCTCAGCCGAACCGTCCGCATGCGGGCCGCGGGTATTCTGGAAGGGATGAGCGAATCCCCAGAATCCCCCCAGCCTCCGCATGTCCCGCGCCCGGTGACGCCCGGAACCCAGGCGTCTTTCGGCACTTACGGCGGCCGGCCCGTGAGCTTTGTGCGCCGCGGTACCCGTCTCCAGGGACGCCGCCAGACGGCGTGGGAAGAGCACTCGGACCGGTGGGCGCTGGACGTGCCCCGGCACGTTGCCAACACGTCGGTCCACCCGGACTACACGTTCGACGCCGAGGCCGAGTTCGGCCGCAAGGCGCCGCTCATCGTGGAAATCGGGTCCGGGCTGGGCGATGCCATCTGCCACGCGGCCGAGGAGAACCCTGGCATGGACTTCCTGGCCGTGGAGGTCTATACGCCGGGCCTGGCCAACACCATCATCAAGATCAACAGCCGCGGGCTGAACAACGTCCGGGTGGTGGAAGCCAACGCGCCCGAGGTTCTCGCCACCATGCTTCCGGCAGGTTCCGTAAGCGAACTCTGGGTGTTTTTCCCCGACCCCTGGCACAAGTCACGGCACCACAAGCGCCGACTCATCCAGCCGGAGTTTGCCGAACTGGCCGCACGGGCACTCACCAAGGGCGGCCTGTGGCGGGTCGCCACGGACTGGTCCAACTACGCCGTCCACGTCCGCGACGTCCTGGCGGACTCGCCGGACTTCGAAAACCTCCACACCGGCGAGCGCCACGGACCCGAAAGCCCGCTCACCCAGGTGTGGCAATCCGGCGTCGAAACCCTCGTGGGCGGCGCGCCCGTCCGCGAGGGCCGGGCGCCGGTAAGCACCGCACACACCGGCCCCAACGAGGGTGTGGACGAAACGGGCGGCTGGGCCCCCCGTTTCGAAGGCCGGATCCGCACCAGTTTCGAGGCGAAGGCCCACGAGGCCGGCCGGCTGATCTTCGACCTCTGCTACCGCCGGCGCTGAGCCCCGGACCCGGTGTCACCTCACGCTGATGGAAGCGACGATCTCCTTGAGCATCCCCAGCCGCGGCTCGATCTCCGGGTTCACGTATGGCCAGATCACCACAACACCGATGAAACGGTTGTTTTCCCAGACGCCCACCGTGGCCGCGACCCTCGCCTCGCCCGTCGGATCCGTGTAACCAACCACGACGGCGTACGAGGCCTTAGCGGGTATGTTCAGTTCGCCTTCGGCCAGGATGGTCCCGGCGCGGTCTTCAACGTAGAAGCCTGACATCAGGTGTGCCCAGCCGTTGGCCTGCGCGGCCCCGGTCACGGAGGTGTCGTCCTTGATGACCGTCACCAGGACGCCGCCCAGCAGGCCATACTGCTCGGTGTTTGGCCCGGCGGCCGAGTCCGCCAGAACCTGGGTGTGCTCGGGGAAGTCTGCCGTGAACCCCAGCGGGGACTCGATATGAACTGACATGGTTGCTCCTTAGCGGTAAGTCTTGGCTGGGCTGGTTGGCACGTGCGGATCCGGCACGGGACGTCAGAGCTTCTCGAGCTTGGTGTCGTTCGGGACCTTATAGTACGTGGACACGTTGGTGGTTGCCTTGTTCTCGGTTTTGACCTCCACCTCGCCGGCCTTGAGGTCAATGCCGAACTCGTTGGACGCTGTCACCACGTGGTTCTCCTGGACGGTGGCAGACCCTGCCTCGTAAAGCCTGGCGGCGTCCTGGCCGGCCGCAACCGTGTCTCCCAATGCCACGTTGCGCATGTAGCTGTCAATCACGGCCGCGTTCTCCGGCGAGTACTCGACATCGATCTTCACGGTGCCCTGCGTGCCGACTGTCACGCTGGACTCAGCCTTCGCGCCCTGGAGGTCGTGGCCCGCGGTGGCGCCCGCCGCAACCGTGCCCTCCATGGACACGGCGATCGACTCCATGTTGCCGTGCTTATCCAGATTCACTTCCAGGCCGCCCTTGCCCGAGGCCTCGAATACCCTGCCGTCAAGGTTCAGCTTGCCCTGGGCCGACACTTCGGCACTGGCGGTTGCCGTACCGTCCGTCAGGTTCCGCTCGTAGGCAAGGTCCAGCTTCGCCGAGCCCGAAGTGGGGCCGGAGTCGCCCTTGGCCTCGAGGGAGAGGGTTCCCTTGGCTTTGTCGGCGTGGCCAGTGGTGCCGTTGTCGTCTGCCGCATCGTTGATGGTGTCCAGGATGTAGCCAGGCGGGTTGCCGGCCACATCCTTGATTTCACCGACGCTGTCCGGCGGGAGGTCCGTGTAAATCTGGTTGCGGGCGGCCATGGCCTCTTCAAGGCTGTCGAACTTGAACTCCCGCGAGGCCTCCCCGTTGAGTGTGACCCCGGCCGTGCCGGTGGTGTCGTTCACTCCCACGCCCACGTTTCCGTAGACCTTCATGGTGGCCGAACCGTCCGCGTTCTCCACCACCACGGTGCCTACCTCCGCGCCGGCATGGAACCAGGCAACCCGGGCGTCAAGGGAGGCCTTGCCGGTCTCCGTGTACAAGGGAGTATCCGTCCTGGCGATTTCCCGAAGGTGGTCGCTGGCCTGCTCCTGGGCGGACAGGGGAATACCGCCGTCCATCCTCATGAGGTCCTCGGCGAAGGGACCATTCTCGTCTTCGCCTTCGATCAGATATTTCCGGTCTTCCCCGGACAGGCCTGCCCACCACTTGGCCTGCTCTTCCGGGCTGGCCTTGAGCATGTCATCCAGGCCCTGTTTCAGCTCCTGACGGTGGGCTTCAGCCGCTGCCGCCTTCGCTTTTTGTTCCTCCAGCCAGTTCTGCGCCCGGCTGCCCAGGTCCTTGAGCCTGTCCAGCACGCTGGAGCTACCGCCACCGCTACCGCTGCCGCCACCGGTCTCGGCAGAGGACTGTTCCTGCTCGTTTGCGTGCTGCAGGAGCAGCTTGGAGTTGTGGCGGAGGCTCGATGCCACCCGCTCCAGGCTGGGACGGTGGTTGCCGGACCAGTCCTGCCGGAACAGCTCGCCGTCGGTGCCCTTCCACGGCGCGGACTGGATCTGGCCCTGCAGGGAACTGGCCCGACTGCTGAGCAGCGACGCCGCCTTGTCAACAGCCTTCGCCAGCTCCCGAAGCTGACTGACGTCCGCGCCGTAAAAAGTCATGGTGTCTCCCCCGGAGAGTAATAAGAGTTAGATCTATCGCTGGACATATCGTCGCACGGCAGCAAGTCTCCCGCGATGGGGATCACTCCCCATCGCCGGAGCCCCGAACCAGCACGAGCACCAGCACCAGGTCCGGGATGGTGCGCGGCGCGCAGATCGGACTGTTCGCGGCCCGCTTGGCGTGGCACGATGGGGCATGTGCAGGGGCACACAAATCTGCGCCGCTGCGGCGCCGGCTCGAAGGAACCGCCATCAAAAGAGAACTCAGGCAGGCCGCCGATGCGGCGGAGGGTGCCACTAATTCACGCACATTGGAACTGTTTGCGCGGGCAGGGTTCGCGGCCAGCGGTGTCCTGCACTTCCTGGTAGGCCTCATTGCCATCCGGCTCGCCATGGGTGGCGGTGGAAGCGCCGACTTCAGTGGCGCCGTGTCAGAGCTCGCCAGCCAGCCTGCCGGACCTTTCCTGTTATGGGGCAGCTTCGCCGCCTGCGCGGCCTTGGCCATCTGGCAGGCCAGTGACGCGATCTTCGACTACGGCCACCTGCCCACCAAGGAGAAGGCCGGCAAGAAACTCAAGGCAGCCGCACAGGCTCTGGTATTCGCCGGCTTGGCCCTGACGCTCGCCTCCTTTGCCCTGGGAACCGGTTCCGGCGGTGACAACCAGAAGTCCGCGAGCGACCTGACTGTCAGCCTGATGAAGGCACCCGGCGGTATGGCCCTCCTGGTCCTGGTGGGCCTCGGAATTTCCGTCGCCGGGGTGATCTATGGCATCCGCGGCATCAAGAAGTCCTTCGAGAAGCATCTGAAGATGCCTGCGGATCCCCGGGCCCGCACCGCCGTCAGCGTGCTGGGCGTGACCGGCTACGTCGCCAAGGGCACAGTCCTGCTGTTGACCGGAATGCTCATCACCATCGCCACCCTGCAGGCACATCCGGAGGAATCAACGGGCCTTGACGGCGGGCTCAAGGCCCTGAGGGAGCAGCCCTTCGGCGTTTACCTGCTTGCCGCGGTGGGCGCCGGGCTGATCTGCTACGGCCTCTACATGGTGGTCAGGGCGCGCCTGGCCAAGATGAACCCGTAGGGCACCAGTTCACCCCGGCTAGGGTGGGTCCATGCCCCAGGTACGCGCCGAAAGCCATATCCGCCTCGATCCGGAGACAGTCTTTGCCCTCTCCCAGACCACCGGTGCATTCCGGCTCAAATGGGACCCGTTCATCTCCGCCCAAAGTTTCCTGAACAGCGCAATATCCGCCGGAAAGGGCGTCCGGACGCGGACCGTGTCCCGCCTGGGCCTGGTAATGGTGAGCGAATACGTTTCCTATTCGCCACCCAGAAACGTGGGCATGACCATGGAGTCCGGGCCGTGGTTCTTCGGGAATTTCGGTGGCGGCTGGCGTTTCACCGCGGACGACGGCGGCACCCGCGCCGTCTGGAAGTACACCTTTTCGTGCCGCCCGGCCTGGTTGCGGCCGGTGGCTGAGCGGATGGGCGCCTGGCTCCTGGGCCGTGAGATCAGTAAAAGGATCGAAGCCTTTGCCCGGGCCTGTGAGGACCCCGGGCTGGTGGCCGAGTTCCGCGCCCTCCAAGCACAGTAATCAAGCCCGATGACCAAATCCTGGCGATCAAAAAGCTCCGTGATCCCCGGCCCTGGGATTACGGCACCGTGATGATAGCAACGGCCTGCTGGGTTTCATCCCGCAGTTCCAGGCTGGCGATGCTGGCCAGCTGAACGGGCGTGGCGCCCATAACCTTCACCCTCCCGCTGGGGGTTGCGGTCCAGGCACAAGCCCGGTCCTCGCCGCCGTTGCGGTCCCGGATCCAGAGCGAGAGGGTTCCGTCCAGCGGCAGCTTGCTGCCGTTCACGGCCAACTCGGTGCCCCACGTTTTCCGGGCGAGGTCGATGCTGAACTGCAGGCCATTGCCGGACTGGACCGAGTAGCTGGCGTCCGGCACCGGCGGCCGGCTGAGCAGCGGCGCAGCGGCCAGGCCCAAGGCGAGGCACGCGGCGGCGACGGCGCCCACCAGCGCTGCCCACCGCCGTCGTAATTTACGACGGCGGGTGGCCAGTTCATCGAGGACTGTGAGGGGCACTGAACTGGCTGACTCAGGGGCCGCCCCGGGGCGGGCACCCGCGGTCAGCGCCACCGCGTCCGGGACCGGCAGCGCGTCCAGCAGGGCCGGCAGGCTTTCGAACTCGGCGAGTTCGGTCCGGCAATCCGCACAGGACTCGAGGTGGGCTTCGAAACGTTGCGAATCCGCGGGGTCAAGCCCACCGAGAACATAGGCGCCCATCAGGTGATGCAGCTGAGAGTCATTCACCGTTCCACCCCCATTTCATCCAGGATGATCCGCAGCGCCCTGACGGCATAGTAGGCCCGGGACTTCACGGTTCCGCTAGGGATGTTCAGCTGCACGGCGGCCTCGTTGACGGTGAAACGGCGGTAGTGGAGTGCCACGAGGACCTCGCGGTGTTCGGTACTGAGCCGAAGCAGCGCCTCCTCCATAAGCACGCGGTTGAGGAGTTCATCCACGCGTTCTACGGTTTGGGCGGGATCGGAGAGGTCGCGTTCCATCACTTCGGCCGGGCGCCGTTGAGCTTTGCGGTAGTTGTCTATCATGATGTTCCGGGCGGTCCGGAACAGGTAGCTGCGCAGGCTTCCGGTGATCTCCGGTGCCTGCTGCCAGACGCGCAGCACGGTCTCCTGCACCACGTCCTCCGCCAGCTGTGGGTCACGGGATGCGCTGAGGACAAAACGGCGCAGCGCTGCGCCGTGTTCGCGGTAGATCGCCGCCACCACGTCCTCATCCAGCGGCATGCCGCCCCCTCCTGTCCCCGGTTCCCGTCCCGTCCCGTCCGGTCACTGTACATTCCGGCTGATACGACGTCCCCCGCACGCAAAAGGTTCACTGGCCGTGGTCCCCCCGGAACCGGCGCCGGAAACAGGGGAGCTGGTTCTTGAACCATTCTTCACCCTTGCGCGTCGTACCGGTTAGTGCCCGGTGATCCGCCACCGGGCCCCAGACGAGGAGCGTTCACATGAAAAAGCATCTAGGCACGGGTTTTGCCGCCATGGCCCTCATGGCCGCGCTTTCCGGCTGCGCTGGCAGCCCGGGAACCAGTACAACAACGGCGGCGCCCACTCCGTCGGCCACGAGTCGCGCAGCCACATCCGCCGCCCCGACGACTGGCACCCCCAGCGCAGCGGCCGCCGTCGACCTCAAGGCAGCGTCCTCCAGCGCCGGCAATATCGTGGTTGATTCCGCTGGCATGAGCCTGTATTTCTTCACCAAGGATGTGAAGGACTCCGGGACAAGCGCCTGCACGGGAGCGTGCCTGACCGCGTGGCCGCCGCTCCTCACCACCGCGGCCACGCCCGCCGCTGAAGGCGTGACCGGCACGCTTGGGACCATCGCGACGCCGGACGGGGCCAAGCAGGTGACCCTGAACGGGCTGCCGCTGTATTACTTCGCACAGGACAAGAATCCCGGCGACATCCTGGGGCAGGGCGTCAACGGCGTCTGGAATCTGGCCACGCCGGCCGGGGAAATGATCCGGTCCGCGGCGTCAGGCTACTGAGCGTCGCGGCGCTTTCGGATGGGCAGCTTACGGATGGACGCCGGGCAGCGGGACTGGAGGCGGGGACGGCAGGCGCAGAGCCGGGGCCTGCCCCTCGCCGTTCAGCGGCCCACCCGGCACACCGGGCACGACGGTTGCAGGTAAGGATAGGTCCGGCAGGGGCACCGCCGGCGCCGAACCTGAGGGGACGGGAGCGTGCTGCGTGGACTGGCTGGAACCGGATCCCGGGGCGGCCGGAACCGGCACAGTGGCAGCCGGCCCGGTGGGTCCTACGGCAGGGACGCCGGGCTGGACCGGGCCCGGGGTCTCCGCCGGAGCGGGGGCAGGACCCCCGCCAACGGTGGACACAAAAGATGTGACTGCGTGGTTGACCTGGCCAATGGAATCCCTGATCCCTTGGTCGGAGGCAACGGCAACGGCGCCGCCGGCCGCCAACGAGGCCGCCACGGAGAGCGTGGTGAGGGTGATCCTGCGACGGGCACGACGGCGGGCGGCGAGCTCGTCGGTGGCTGCGGCGGGCTCATCCGTTGTCACGGCGGGCATCATGAGCGCGGCGACTGCAGCGGAGGGCGCCGGCTGCTCGGCTGCGAGCGCACGGAGTTCCAGCAGAGCAGGGCGGAGGCCGCCGTCGTCGTCAAGCCCTGCCTCCAGCAGCAGCCGGTCAACAGAGGCGTCGTGGCGGGAACCGTTGCGTGTGCCTGCGGTATCACTCATGATCTGCCTGGTTTCTTCTAAGAGTCTGGTCCTTGAGATTTTGCAGCGCCCTGCGTTGGAGCTGCTTGATGGCACCCTGGGACTTGCCCATGATGCCGGCCACCTGTTCGATCGATAAGTCCGCCACCACCCGCAGTGCCAGGACCTCGCGGTGGTCATCGGCGAGGCCTTCAAGCAGGGCAGCCGCGCCGCCGCTGCGGCCTAAAGCGTGGTCCTCCGCGGACTCCGTGCTGCGCCCGTCCTGCAGGGGGTCGTACGGGGTGAAGTCCGGCCGGCGCTCGACCCGCCGGTAGTAATCCACCATCCGGGCGTGCGCGATGGAAAAAACCAACGACTTGGCACCCTGCAGCCCGCCGGTCAGCTCGCCAATCTTCGGGAAAAACGCCAGGAATACGTCCTGGGTGACAGCCTCGGGATCGTCCACGCCGCGGGCTTTGAGGTAGCCCTGGACCGCTCCGGCAAAGGTTCGATAGACAGCGCCGAAGAGCACAGCCGGATCAGCACCGGCAGTGTCTGCAAATGTATCTATGTCTACTTCGGCCAAAGTGTCTAGCACCAGTGGCTCCTCCATCCCGGGCAGCGGACTCGCTCATCCCGGTATTCGGCGCGGTGTGCGCCGCTGCTATCGGTCGGCTGCTGTCGGCCAGCAATCTTGCTGCCATGTGGACTGCGGGAATCCGGTCCGTGCGGAGCCGGTTCCCGCAGTCCACACTAGCTGAGCAGGTTCTAGCGGTTCGAAACGGCGGGAACGTTTACAACGCCGCCCGGCACGGCCGGCACAGCGGGAACGACGGGAACGCCGTCGACACCCGGAACTGCTGGTACGGCGGGGACTGCGGGCAGTTCGGGGCGCTCAGCCTTAGCCGCAGCGGAACCCTCGCCGGAGGCGTCGGCGTCAACGGAACCGGCACCCTTCGCAACAACATCGGCGCAGAAGGCGTCAACATTGGTTTCGCCCTCAGCGGCGATGACCAGCGACGAGAAGCCCTCGGAGGCTGCGTTCAGTCCACCGTGGGTGAAAGCGGTGCAGAGGCCAAGGGCGGCGGCACCTGCAGCGTCCACTGCGGTGCCGGCAGCAGCAGAGGTGTTGGCCTCGGCTGCGACCTCATCGCCGGAGACGGCTGCTTCGCCGCTAACTGCTGCTTCGCCGGAAGCGTTTGCGGAGGCGGACTGGGTGGCGTCAGCGGCCAGCTTCGGGGCCGGGGCGCCGAGCAGTTCGTGGGCGGTCTGCTGTGCGTCGGCCGGGAGGGCACCGGAAACAGCTGCGACGCCGGTTCCACCGACGGCCAGGGTGCCTGCGGCGAGAACCCCGGCGGCGATTTTGCTGGTGGCGAGAACAGTGAACAACGACATATGACACTCCAAAACCTAGAGAACAATTCAGATCCGGCTCCGTGAGGAACCCATCACCCCCTACATCGCTGGCCGGACCGGGGAAGTTACGGCACCGCCAAAAATTCTTCCCGGCCGCCATCGAAATCGCGGGAACGGTGCGGGGTCGCCGGTCATTTCCCGCGACCCCGCACTCGTCCGGCGAACTGGGCGAACCAGCCCCGACGAACCAGCCCCGACGAACCCGGCCCGGGACCGTGTTGAGGGTCCTACGCGTCGATCATCTCGTCGTCGTCGGCTTCCTCGAACTCAACGGCGGCGACGATTTCCTGGGTCTCCGGGTTGATCATGAACGCCTCTTCGTCGTCCTCGACCATGATGAAGTCGCCGTGGTCCGTGGTGAAGTGCCAGGCCAGCGTCTTCTGGCCGTCGTGCATGTAGTTGGGGTCACCCATGGTGATTTTCTGCAGCGCATAGCCGGCGATGTCGCACAGTTCGCGGATGATGACTTCGAAGTCCGGGGCGTCCTCCAGCGCTTCCTCGTCGGCCGCGGCCTGGCGCTCCTCCAGGTTGGGGATGAGCGCCACCTGACGCTCGATGTAGGCGTCGAGCTCTTCTTCGTCGAGCACCAGCAGGCCCTCCTGGGACAGGAGCCAGGCGGCGTTGAGCGCGGTGATGTTTTCGGTTTCGAACAGCTCCTCGAACTCGCCATCAAGCTCTTCAATGGTGCGCACGGCTTCGTTGGACTCTTCCTCAGTGTCCAGGTCGCCGTCGAGGTAGCGCTCTTCGTCTTCGTCGGACAAGGCCTCAAACGCCGCAACAGTCCGGTTGAAGAGCTCCAGGTGGGCGGTTGCGCCCATGCCGGCGAGGCCTCCGCGGATGAGCGGGTCCACTTCGTCGCGGTCCGCGGTGAACACGTACTGGGCGAAACCGCCCTCCAGGGACTGCGTGACGTAGAAGTCCACGTAGTAGCTGCCGAGCGCCGCGGGCGCGATCTCGCCGGCGTCGAGCAGTTTCCCGTACATGGCGTTCACCACGTACACGTTGGCATCTACGACTTCCTCGCTGCCCGCATCGATGCTGGCCTTGGTCAGGACGACAGGGTTCTGGCTCATGGTCATGGGATTCCTCACTGCTGAATGCTTCGGTGCTGCTCAGGACACTTTCACGCTACGTCCGCGGGGGCGCCGGTGTGTTGAGGCGGAGGTGAACGTCCGGCGAAGTTTCAGGCTCCCGCCGGGCGAACTAAGATGAAGCAGATAACCTCCGATCGGACACGGCACCCCCGTGGCCAGCTGAAAGTAGCGCGCACCATGCCATCCCAACCGGACGAGAGTGCGGCACTGGCAATACAGACCCCCGCCATTAACGACCGCTCCCTTGCGGCCGGATTGGCGTATGCCATGGGCAGCCGGGTTTCCGGAATGTCGTTCGACGCCGCCACCGGGCTGATGCTGGGCAAGGTCCGGGGAGGTGCCGACGTCCCGTACTCCACCACGGCCAAGCTGGTCCGGAAATCGGGCGGCTGGAGCTGCACCGTGGGCGTGTGCAGCTGCCCTGTCCGCAAGGACTGCAAACACGTCGCTGCGCTGCTGTTCGCCGCCGAGGACAACCCGGCCATCCGCGTCCAGCTCCTCGCCCCCGCTGACGTTTCCCGGCTTTCCCGCCAGTCCGTCAGCCTGGACCTGGCCGACTGGGAGCAGGCCCTGAGCCCGCTCATTTCGCAGCCGGGCATCACCCAGTCCATCAGCGGCATCCCGCTGGCCCTCCAGTTCGAGATCGAGGAGCCGGCGCCGCACTTCTCCTACACAGGCCGCCGCGACCCGCTCCGCAGCGTCCGCCAGCTCAAGGCCCGGCCCGTGATCATGGGCGCCAAGGGCAAGTGGATCCGCGGCGACGTCTCCTGGAACACCCTGAGCTACCTGAACTTCCGCCGCGAATGCAACGAGGCGCACATCGAGTGGATGCAGGCGTTCCTGGCTGCACACACCGCCGCCGCCAACCGGGTTCATAACTCCTCCGCGCTGTGGCTGGGCCTGAACACGTTCGCCGGGAAGAACATGTGGAGCCTGCTCGCCGACGCCAGAAAGATCGGCCTCGCCCTGGTTCACAGCCGCGGCACCGAGCCCGTGCGGCTCGCGGAGTCTCCCGCCGCCGTCGGGCTTAATTTGAGCCGTTACGGCCACGAACCTGCGGCGGGGCAGTCCCCAAATGAAACAGTCGACGACGGCGGGCTGGAGCTTGCGCCCACCATCACCGTTGAGGGGGAAGACGTTGATCCGGCGTCGGTGGGGACCATTGGCCGCCCCGCGCACGGCATCTTCCTGACCACCGGAGGGGAGGCATTGCCAGGTGTTTCAGCGGACAACGTGATCACGCTGGCCCCACTGGAAAACGGGCTGAGCGAGGAACTGCTGACGTTCGTGACGGCCGGCAGCACCCTGCACATCCCGGCGAAGGACGAGACGCGCTTCCTCACCGGCTTCTACCCGAAGCTCAAGCAGGCCGCCCGGGTCACGGCGACGGACGAGTCGGTGGCGCTGCCCGCCCTGGCCCTCCCCACCCTCTCCCTGCTGGCCAACTATGGCGCGGACCACCGGGTCCGGCTGCACTGGGAATGGCACTACAAGTCCGGGAACCTGGTCACGGCCCAACCGCTGTGGCGACACCCCGGCGACCACGGCTACCGTGACGACACCGCCGAGGCCCGCATCCTGGAGGGCATCGGCCAGCCGTGGAACGTTGTTCCGGCCTTGGGCGAATCGGCCACCGGCGGCTGGGGCACGCCGCGGCTGTCCGCGTCCGCCGAACTGAGCGGTCTCGACACGCTGGCGTTTACCGAGGACGTCCTCCCCGAGCTCCGGAACGCGCCGGACGTATCAGTGGACACTGCCGGGGACATCGCCGACTACCGCGAAGCCGAGGAAGCCCCCGTGGTTTCCATCTCCACCAAGGCCACGGAACAGCGCGACTGGTTCGACCTCGGCATCCAGATCTCGCTCGAGGGCCAGCCGGTGTCGTTCGCCGCAGTGTTCTCCGCGCTGGCCGCGGGCCAGACCAAGATGCTCCTGCCCAGCGGCGCCTACTTCTCGCTGGACCTCCCCGAGCTGCATCAGCTCCGCGCCCTGATCGAGGAAGCCCGGTCGCTGCAGGACAACAAGGACGCCCCGCTGCAGATCAGCCGCTTCCAGGCCGGGCTCTGGGACGAGCTCGCGCAGCTGGGCATTGTGGATGAGCAGGCCGCCGCCTGGCGTGAGGCCGTGGGTGGTCTGCTCGAAGGCGGGATTAACGGGCTGCCGCTGCCTCCCACTCTTAACGCGGAGCTCCGGCCGTACCAGCTGGAAGGCTTCAACTGGCTCAGCTTCCTGTACCGGCACAGTTTGGGCGGGATCCTCGCGGACGACATGGGCCTTGGCAAGACCGTCCAGGCCCTCGCCCTGATGTGCGCCGCGAAGGAACAGGCTGCTTCTGTCCCTGAGGGTGCTGATTCTGTCTCTGGGGCTGCTGATTCTGTCGGGGCGCCAATTTTAGCGCCCGACGTTCCAGCGCCCGACGGCGGGACTCCCTTTTTGGTGGTGGCCCCCACCAGCGTCGTGGGCAACTGGGCGGCGGAAGCCGCACGCTTCGCTCCCGGCCTCACGGTCCGGATCGTGAGCGAAACGTTCGCCAAGAACAGCCAGAACCCGGCCGTCGAACTCGCCGGCGCGGACATTGTGATCACGTCCTACGCCCTGTTCAGGATCGACTACGACTCCTACGCCTCCAAGACCTGGGCGGGGCTGGTGCTCGACGAAGCCCAATTCGTGAAGAACCACCAGTCCAAGGCCTACCAGTGCGCCCGGAAGCTGCCCGCCGCCTTCAAGCTGGCCATCACCGGCACCCCGCTGGAGAACAACCTCATGGAGTTCTGGGCTCTAACGTCCATCGTGGCGCCGGGCCTGTTCTCCAGCCCCAAGCGGTTCGCCGAGTATTACCAGAAACCGGTGGAAAAGAACGGCGACAAGGGGCAGCTGGACAAGCTCCGCCGTCGGGTCCGTCCGCTGATGATGCGCCGCACCAAGGACCAGGTCATCCAGGACCTGCCGCCCAAGCAGGAGCAGATCCTGGAAGTGGTGCTGAACCCGCGCCACCAGAAGGTCTACCAGACGCACCTGCAGCGCGAACGGCAGAAGATCCTGGGCCTGATCGAGGATGTGAACAAGAACCGGTTCACCATCTTCCAGTCGCTGACCCTGCTGCGTCAGCTCAGCCTGGACGCGTCGCTGGTGGACCCGTCGCTGTCCGGCGTCCGGTCCAGCAAACTGGACGTGCTGTTCGAGCAGCTGGAAGATCTGGTTGCCGAGGGCCACCGCGCCCTGATCTTCAGCCAGTTCACCGGCTTCCTGGGCAAGGTGCGCGAACGCCTTGTGGAGGAGAAGATCGAATTCTGCTATCTCGACGGCGGCACCCGGAACCGCACCGACGTCGTGAATGAATTCAAGAACGGCAGCGCGCCGGTTTTCCTGATTTCGCTGAAGGCCGGCGGCTTTGGCCTGAACCTGACTGAGGCCGACTACGTGTTCCTGCTGGATCCCTGGTGGAACCCGGCCTCGGAGGCGCAGGCCGTGGACCGGACGCACCGGATCGGGCAGGCGCGGAACGTGATGGTCTACCGGCTGGTGGCCAAGGACACGATCGAGGAAAAGGTCATGGCTCTGAAAGCCCGGAAGTCGCAGCTGTTCGCGGATGTGATGGAGGGTGACGCCCTATCCAGCGGTTCGATCACGGCCGAGGACCTCGCGGGGCTGTTCAAGGACTGAGCGCGGTCAAAGCCTAACTGCAGGCTGTCAGGATACCGGCGATCGCATCATGCTCGGCTTGGGTGACCCACAGGCTGTAGTTGGCCTTCACGGCGGTCTGGCGGGCTACGTATTCGCACCGGAACGCCTTGTTTGGCGGGAGCCAGGTGGCCGCATCCTTGTCGCCCTTGGCGCTGTTGGCAGGCCCGTCCGCAGCCATCAGGTTCAGGGGATCGTTGGCCAGCTGCCTGCGCTGTTCGGCACTGAGCTGCTGGGCGCCCTTCTGCCAGGCGTCGCTGAGGGCGATGAGGTGGTCGATCTGGACGGCGGAGCTGGTGGTGTTGCCGCGGACGAAGTTGATGGTTGTGCCGGTGTACTTATCGGCCAGCGTACCGGTGGCAACGACGCAGTTTTGTGTACCGGGCTTGAACGTCTCACCTTCGAGGTCCCTGGCGAGGATGTCGTTTCTCGTGTCGCAGCCATTTCGGTCGACGTCGGCCCACGCGGGGCCGAATTCCTCGCGGCTGTAGCCGGTTTTGGGTGCGCGCCCCTTCACCGGGATGGTTTCCAGCTGGGCGAGAGCCGTTGCCACGTCGGCTGGGCTCACCGATGATTCGCCGGAGTCGCCCGACGGCGGCGCTTCCCTGACCGCTTCGGCCACCTTGTTTGCGGCCTGCGTCGCGGCCTGGGCTGCGGCGTCACAACCGGCCAGGGCACTGGCGAGAAACAGACTGGTCAACAGAGTCAGTGCTTTGGTGGCGGCGGAGCGGTTGATGGTTATGTCCTTCAGGAGTGCGGCGGAGATGAACACGCTACTGGCGCGGGACGTTCTCACCTGTCATGCCGGGGTGTGGAGTCTGTCACCCTTAAATGTCGTACCCCCTCGTCATGATGGAGGTATGGACAACACGGTAGGGGCAGAGATTCTGGAGACCATCGCGGCCTCTGCTTTGCAGCTGGCCGGGGTGCTTCGAGGGACGTCCGCGGATCCGGCCGCTGACCTGGCCGCGGGCTCGGCCGCCAGCCCGGCGGCAATTGGTCCGCCTGCAACTGATCCGGCTGATTCCCCTTCAGTGACTGGTCCATCCGCCAGGTGTGGGGACTTGGCTCGCCGGCAGGCTGAGCTTTGCCTGACCGTCCTGTCGGGGACCGTGGGGATGGAAGCCATGTTCGCAGCCGTGAAGGTCCATGCCGCCAGCGGTTACGACGAGGCCGCTCAAACCATCGCGGCCCCCATCACTTCCCCCCAGGAGCAGACCGCCCAGGACATGGGCATCGTGGCCGAGGTCGCCTGCGCCCTGACCGTCAGTGAACGCACGGGCAGCGCGCTGCTGGGCGAAGCGCACCGCCTGACCACCGCCCTGCCGCTGACGCTGGCCGCCCTGGAAGTCGGGAACATTTCCTGGCAGCATGCCCGGATCGTTGTCGACGAAACGGTCAATCTGGATCCCACGGGTGCGGCGGCGTTGGAGGCGCACTTCCTGGACCCTGATGCACCCAACCCGGCGCGGAACCCGGCCGGAGAAATGGTGCCGTCCCGGTTCCGTCACAAGGCCCGGACCTGGCGCGAACGCCACCACCCGGACAGCATCGAAAAACGCCACACCCGCAGCGCGGCGGACCAGCGGCTGGAGTACTCCCCGGACCGGGACGGCATGGCTTGGCTCTCCGCCTACCTCCCTGCCGATCAGGCCTCCGGGATCTGGGACCGCGCCACCACCGCCGCCCGCGCCCTGCAGGGCCCCACCGAGTCCAGGACCCTCACCCAACTCCGCGCCGACAGCGTCGCAGCTTGGCTTCTGGGCGGGCAGGCCAATCTGATCCCGTCACCCAAGGCGCAAGTGCTGGTCACAGTGCCGGTCTTCGCGCTGATGGGCCTGACTGATGAACCCGCGATGCTCGATGGGTACGGCCCAATTCCGCCATCCATGGCCCGCCAGCTGATTGCCGACAGCGCCGATTCATTCCACCGCGTCCTGACCGACCCCCGCGACGGAGCACCGCTGGAAATCGGCCGTGACAGCTACCGGATACCCAAAGCGATGCGCCAATGGCTTAGATTGCGGGATGGGAAGTGCCCGTTCCCCGGCTGCAGCAACCAGTCCCTGGACAACGAAGCCGACCACCTCCTCGCCTGGCGCCAGGGCGGAAACACCGGGATCAGCAATCTCGGTCAGCCTTGCCCCAAGCACCACCGGCTCAAACACACCACGCCCTGGAAACCCAGCACGGCGAGTTCCACCGACCCACCCGGCTGGATATCACCCACGGGCCGCCACTACGCCAGCGAACACCCCGACTGGGAACCACCCATCTGGCCAAACCAGGTAGTGAACCAACTCCCCCACAAGGAACCTGGCCCCGCCCTGCCCGAAAGCCATCTGCCGGCAGACCCAGAGCCGGGGTCAGAGCCGAAATGGCTGCGCCGCCTCCAAGAAGCAGAGCCGGCACCATTCCCATCCGTACCCGATTTCTTCTGGCTGACCCATCAGCCCGGGGCCGGTGCGGCACCTCCAGTCCCCTGCGCTAACACTGGCTAAGCCCTGCCACGCACTGGCTGAGCGAGCCCTGTCACGCAGCCGGGAAGCAGCTGGGAAGCAGCTGCGGGAAAGCACTTTCCCGCATATGCTGTAAGGAATTCCGTCTTCGCATCCACCTGGAGATTCCCGTGCGCACCAAAGCCGCCGCTTCAGATTCAATCCGGGAACCTGCAGCGTCCAGCGTCGCGCCACTCAGCGCTGATGCCTTCAGGACTCCCTACCGGGATCCCATCTGGGAGGGCCCCACGAACCCCACACCTGGGGCCCGATCACTTGACCGGCGACTGGGTGCTCTTCTACACGCAGAGACGGGCTACGGAAACCGGGCTGACCGGCGTCGAGTGGGTCCATGGCACGGCCGTTGGAGTGGCCCGCTCATCCGACGGCGGGCTCCTGAAACGGCCGACGGCGGTCCAGTAGTAGGACGGCACGCGGACGTTGTGCCTATGGACGCAGCGGCGGACGGCAAGGAACGAGCCCTGATCATTTACTTCACACATCCGCATTGGAATGGCGAGGATATTGACTCCATGGCAGCAGACCCTAAGACCCACCTCAGTCACGTCCGGGCGGCCGTCCTGGAAGTTCACAACGGCAACCTCGTCTGCACAAACATCTGACGCCGAAGCATCCGAAAGCCAGGGCTTGAGAACAGGGTATCGAGGCCGGCACGACCAAAGGCCGAACTACGGAACTATAAGCCAGCGGCTGCTGGCACCGGTCCGATGTTCGGCCCTGAGCCGGACTCGCGCCGGGCGGCGCCAATGTGGGGGCCGCCCGGGAAGATCTATTTGAGTTCAGGCCTCACTGGATATCAGGCCCGCTGCGGCGAACCGAGCTCCACTGGGTCTTCATCAGTGAGGTAGGCAAGTTCCGAGTGGGCTGCGATGTCGATACCGCGCATTTCGTCCTCAGGCTTGATCCGCAGGCCGATAAGGCGGTCGAGGATCTTGGCCAGGATCCACGTGATGCCGAACGAGTACGCCAGGACCGTGACTGTGGCCAGCGCCTGGACACCCAGCAATTCAGCGCCGCCGCCATAGAACAGGCCGTTGACGGCGTTCGGAGCAGCATCGGTGGCAAACAGGCCGACCAACAGGGTGCCGATGATGCCGCCCACGAGGTGAACGCCAACGACGTCGAGCGAATCGTCGTAGCCCAGGCGGAACTTCAGTTCGATGGCGAGCGAGCAGACGGCACCGGCGATCGCGCCGATGGCCAGTGCACCCAGCGGGCTGACCGCGCCGCAAGCAGGCGTAATGGCAACCAGGGCCGAGATCAGGCCGGATGCCGCTCCCATGCTGGTGGCTGCGCCGTGGCGGAGTCGCTCAACCAGCGCCCAGGCGAGGAGCCCGGCAGAAGCTGCCACCGCGGTGTTCAGGAACACGACGGAAGCG
The DNA here is from genome assembly GCF_014926485.1 of Pseudarthrobacter sp. AB1. Lineage (NCBI taxonomy): Bacteria > Bacillati > Actinomycetota > Actinomycetes > Micrococcales > Micrococcaceae > Pseudarthrobacter > Pseudarthrobacter sp. AB1. The sequence continues at coordinate 22,950 of NZ_PZKO01000036.1, read as the reverse complement.
GACTGCCCGGCCGAGAGTGCGGAGCCTGCGTTGAAGCCGAACCAGCCCACCCAGAGCAGTCCCGCACCAACGAGCACAAGCGGCCGGCTGTGCGGCTTGGTGTGCTCCATCTTGGGCCAGCCGGAGCTCTTGCCGAGCACGAGTGCCAGTGCAAGCGCCGCGGCGCCGGCGTTCATGTGCACGGCGGTTCCACCGGCGAAGTCGATTGCCTTGATGCCGCTGGCAATCCAGCCGCCCGTGACGCTGCCGTCAGCAGAGGAGAAAGCGAACACCCAGTGTGCAATGGGGAAGTAGACGATGGTTGCCCAGATTCCGGCAAACAGCATCCAGGCGCCGAACTTCATACGTCCGGCTGCCGCTCCCGCAACCAGGGCCGTGGTGACACAGGCGAAGAACAATTGGAAAGCGGCGAACAGGACCACCGGAATGGAGGCTGCCTCGTCTGCGGCGAGCAACTGTCCCATGCCCGGGAATTCAGTGATGTCCCCGATGAGTCCGAGGCCGCCCACGGAGTTTCCGAAGGCCATGGAATAGCCGAAGAGCGCCCAGAGTACCGCCACTAGGCTCGCGCCACCAAAGCACATCATCATCATGTTGAGAATGCGACGAGACCCCACCATGCCCCCGTAAAACAGGGCCAGGGCAGGGATCATCATACAGACCAGCGCTGAGCTGGCCAGAATCCAAGCGACATTTCCCGAATCCATGGGAAACCCCTTTCGTGATGCGAAGAGAGAACGGAAATTGCCCTTAGAGCCGCTCCGGAGGACGGACGCGGAGTCAGTTCCACGTTCATTGGAGGGCAGCTATTGCCGTCTGGTTCCAACTGTATGGCTGCAGTTCCGCGATGGGTTTCTAGCTGGTTAAATCAACGTTTCACTCACGGGCACGCGAGTTTCACAGGTAACTCAAACGAACTTAGGATTCAGGGAGCCGGATATTGGAACAACGCAAGCGGCCACCGACCCTTGCTGGGTCGGTGGCCGCTATGAGCGTCAGTGTGGGGTGCTGGCTAGATAAGCCCCTGCGCGAGCATGGCGTCAGCCACCTTGACAAACCCGCCGATGTTGGCGCCCAGCACGTAGTTACCGGGATCGCCATACTCGTCCGCGGTTGATGCACAGCGGTGGTGGATGCCCACCATGATCTCGGTGAGCCGCTGTTCCGTGTGTTCGAAGGACCAGGAATCGCGGCTGGCGTTCTGCTGCATCTCAAGCGCCGATGTCGCCACGCCGCCTGCGTTCGCGGCCTTACCCGGCCCGAACAGCACACCGGAATCCTGGAACACCGAGACTGCGTCACGGGTGGAGGGCATGTTGGCGCCTTCGCCGACCGCGACCAGGCCGTTGCGGACCAACCGCGCGGCAGCATCGCCGTCGAGCTCGTTCTGGGTGGCGCACGGCAGCGCCACCGTGGCGTCGACATCCCACACCGATCCGGCTTCCACATAGGAAACGCCGGGACGGCGCACCGCGTAATCCTTGAGGCGTCCGCGTTCAACTTCCTTCACCTCACGAAGAAGTGCGACGTCGATGCCCGCCTCATCCACGATGTAGCCGGAGGAGTCGGAGCAAGCCACCACGCTGGCGCCGAGCGTCTGCGCTTTGGCAATGGCGTTGATGGCCACGTTGCCCGAACCTGACACCACCACGCGCTGCCCGTCGAAGGACGAGCCACGGGTTTTCAGCATTTCCTGGGTGAAGATGACAGTGCCATAGCCGGTGGCCTCCGGCCGCACCAGGGAACCGCCCCAGGACATGCCTTTGCCGGTGAGGACGCCGGATTCGTAGCGGTTGGTGATGCGCTTGTACTGCCCAAAGAGGTACCCGATTTCACGGCCGCCGACGCCAATATCACCGGCCGGCACATCGGTGTACTCGCCGATGTGCCGGTAGAGCTCGGTCATGAACGACTGGCAGAACCGCATCACTTCGGCATCGCTGCGGCCGCGCGGATCGAAATCCGAGCCGCCCTTGCCCCCGCCGATGGGCATGCCGGTGAGGGCGTTCTTGAAGATCTGCTCGAAGCCCAGGAACTTCACAATGCCGAGATAGACAGAGGGGTGGAACCGCAGGCCGCCCTTGTAGGGGCCGAGGGCGGAGTTGAATTCGACCCGGAAGCCGCGGTTGATCTGCACGCGCCCGGAGTCGTCGGTCCACGGAACACGGAAGATGATCTGGCGTTCGGGCTCGCAGAGCCGCTCCAGTATGGCGGCTTCAAGCAACTCGGGGTGCCGGTCGTGGACAGGGCCAAGGCTCTCAAAAACCTCCGTCACCGCCTGGTGGAATTCAGCTTCACCAGGGTTCCGCGCCAGTACCGTATTCCGGATTGCCTCAAGCCGAGCGTCCACGCCATCTCCTCAACTTCATTGAATATTCAACACAGCATGCTAGCAACGATTGCCCTTACGGAACTTTCTGTCGCGGTCGCAATCGACTTCTACGCCCGAATGGCGACATTTTCTCCGCCCGAATGGCGACATTCCTGCCGGCGGGTTGGGCGGGCGGGCACCTGCCGTGAAACCATACGGACCATGGCCCAGAAGATTGCGTACCAGGGTGAGCCCGGCGCCAACTCCAATATCGCGTGCATGCAGATGTTCCCCCAGCTGGAAAGCCTTCCCTGCGCCAGCTTCGAGGATGCCTTCGAGCTGGTCTCCAGCGGCGAGGCGGAGCTGGCAATGATTCCGATTGAGAACTCGATCGCCGGCCGGGTGGCGGACATCCACATCCTGCTCCCCCAGTCGCACCTGCAGATCGTGGGCGAGTTCTTCCTGCCCATCCACTTTGACCTGCTGGGCATTCCGGGCAGCACCATCGAGGCCGCCACCGAGGTCCACAGCCACATCCACGCCCTGGGCCAATGCCGCCGCCTGATCCGTGAAGCCAGGCTGCGTCCGGTCATCGCCGGGGACACTGCCGGGTCCGCCCGGGAGGTCCGGGAGTGGAACGACCCCACCAAGCTATCCCTCGCTCCCCCGCTCGCGGCCGAGATCTACGGCCTCGAAGTGCTGGCGTCACGGGTCGAGGATGACCCGTCCAACACCACCCGCTTTGTGGTCCTGGCGCGGGAGAAGGAACTGCCCACCCGGGAAGAACTGCCCGGACCGGCGGTGACCAGCTTTGTGTTCCGCGTCCGGAACGTCCCGTCGGCGCTGTTCAAGGCCCTGGGCGGGTTCGCTACCAACGGCGTGAACATGACGCGGCTGGAGAGCTACATGGTGGGCGACGAATTCGCCGCCACGATGTTCATGGTGGACGTCGAAGGCCACCCCGAGGACGTGCCGTTGCGCCTGGCCCTTGAGGAGCTGGACTTCTTCACCACCGAGGTCCGCATCCTGGGTGTCTATCCCGCGGCCGAGTTCCGGACCGCGCAGACCGTCAATACCTGACCCCAGGGTTTGCGAACCAGGCCGCGGACTGAAGCCCCGCCGGTCATGCCCCGTTGGGCAGCTTCCCGTTCTCACGGCGCGGGAGGAGCGGGGCGAAAAACGCGGCGAATTCCGCCGTCGCGCCCAACGGCAGGACGTTGGCCACGTACTGGTCAGGCCGCACCACCACAACCACGCCGCCGCGGTCCAGGCCGCGGAGCTCGAAGATGTCAGCTGCGGGATCGGTGGCGTAGACCTTCTCATAGTCCGTCAGCTGGAACGGCCCGACTGACGGCTTGAACACCGCCGGGACAGCACCGATATCAAGGCTTGTGTGGTCCTGCTGGTAGATGACCTTCACGTCGAACCACGCGTCCCGGTCAGCGCCCGACGGCGTCGCGGCCAGCGGCGATTCGGGCGAGTTCGCGATCCACCCGGCAAAGTCGATGACGGATGACGTCGCCGCAGCGGGTGCTGCCGGGTCGGCGAAGACGTAGATGCGCCACCGGCCGTCCGCCGTGGCGTGGTGGCCGAGATGCATCGGGTTGCCATCGCATACCCGCACCACTGGCGCGGACTTGAACCGTTTTCCGATGGGGAAGCCGGCGGCCAGGTGCTGGTGCACCGATTCTGCGGTGACCATCGACGGCGTGTACTGGGTCATGAAGCCCGCGGGGAACTCGGCCGTGCTGACGTAGAAGTCCTCAAGCTCGGAGGGGTTCGCAAACTCCTCGGGCTTCTTCGCCATCATGGTGGACCACTCTTTGTCGAAGTCGATCAGGTTCTTGGCCACCACCTGGCGCTCCGCCGAGTAGGTGGCCAGCAGGCTTGCCGGGCTGCGGCCCTCGAGCACATGTCCGAGCTTCCAGCCGAGGTTGAACCCATCCTGCAGGGAGACATTCATGCCCTGGCCGGCCTTGGCGCTGTGCGTGTGGCACGCATCGCCGGTGATGAACACGCGGGGTGTGCGCGTCCCGCGCTGGTCCGGCAGGACGTCGTCGAACCTGTCCGTGAGGCGGTGGGCGACCTCATACACGCTGTGCCAGGCGACGTTGCGGACGTCCAGGGTGTACGGGTGCAGGATGGTGTTCGCGTGGCCGATAATCTGCTCGATGGTGGTGCTGCGCACCGCCCCGTGGTCCTCCGGCACGACCTCGCCGAGGTCAACGTACATGCGGAAGAGGTGGCCGCCTTCGCGTGGGATCAGCAGGATGCTGCCGCCCGCACCGGACTGGATGGCGCATTTTGTGCGGATGTCGGGGAAGTCGGTGACGGCGAGGACGTCCATGACTCCCCACGCGTGATGGGCCTGGTCACCGGCCATGGTGCAGCCGATCGATTCGCGCACCTTGCTGCGGGCGCCGTCCGCGCCGACGACGTACCTGGCGCGGACCACCCGCACCTGGCCCTCCTCAGGGCCTGAACTGTGGACGAGCCTCACTGTGACAGGGTAGTCGCCGTCGCCAATTTCGAGGCTGCGGAATTCATAGCCGTAGTCGGGCGACATCCGCGCTGGCGCGTTGGCCATGTATTCGGCGAAGTAGTCCAGCACACGGGCCTGGTTGACGATCAGGTGCGGGAACTCGCTGATGCCCGTGGGGTCGTCCGGCGTGCGGGCGGCGCGGGCGATCCGGGAATGGTCGGCGGGGTCCGGTTTCCAGAACGCCATTTCGGTGATGCGGTACGCCTCGGCGATGACGCGCTCCGCGAAACCAAACGCCTGGAAGGTCTCTACGCTGCGGGCCTGGATACCGTCCGCCTGGCCGATGACAAGCCGCCCGGGGCGGCGCTCCACGATGCGCGTGGTGACGCCGGGGAACCGGGAAAGCTGGGCCGCAGTGAGCATGCCTGCGGGGCCCGTACCCACGATGAGCACGTCCACTTCGTCGGGAAGTTCGGCAGGGCGGTCCAGACCGACGCCGGATGCTGACTGGACCCGCGGGTCACCGGATACGTAACCGTGGTGGTGGAACTGCACGGGCTTTCCTCACTTCGTTGTGCGGTTGGCAGATCTCGAGTTCGATAATAGAACTCGATATTCTATATATGAATACTGCCCTGAAGTGGAATTCTACGCGGCCGTGATCCAAGCCACAACCTGCCCCTGCGACCGCGAGCCGGGGACCACCGGTGCCACTAACACATCGCCGGCGCTGCAGACATTCCGGGGCTGAACTGGCGGCGGGCCCAGCGGGCGAGTTTCTTGCCCTTGCCCTTCCACCAGTTGTCCTCGTCCTTGTCGTGGTGCAGGCGGAAGATGATCGCCACCATCACGAACATCGACATGCCAACATCCATCCAGGACCAGGCCAGCGCGTCGATCAGCACGCTCATGCCGGCGGAGATGATGGACGGAACGGCCAGCGTCCGGAAGACCGTGCTGGCCACATAGCGCCGGTGCGACCTCGGCACGGACAGCGCCCGCACCATGTCAAAGCACACGCACACCACCACGACGGTCTGACCGATGGCAAGCAGTATCAGCCCAACACTGGACCCTGCGAACATAACGACTGAAGAACCAAACACGCGAAAACCCCCAGAGGCTCGAACCTGCGCTTGTGAGACCGAAGCTGAAGTTCCAGTCAAGCAAGTGGGGGTTGTCGGGTCACGAGTAGTGAGTACTCGCTTTTCGGGCATCAGGCGAGCGTTGTTATTGCCTCAGATGAGCATCGCCTGCCGCACGTTGGCGGCCGATGCGGCGCCTCCGGCTCCTGCAGAGGAGACTCTTCCGGCCGACAGGACGTAGTACCTGTCCGCAGCATGGAGGGCAAAACCGATGTGCTGCTCCACCAGGAGGATGCTCATGCCGTTGCGCTGGGACAGCTTGACGATGGTCGCTTCGATCTCGGCCACAATGTTTGGCTGGATACCTTCGGTGGGTTCGTCGAGGATCAGGAGGCGCGGGTCAGTAATCAGCGCCCGGGCAATGGCCAATTGCTGCCGCTGGCCACCCGAGAGGAGCCCGGCCCGACGTGCCAGCAGCGGCCGGAGCGCGGGAAACATGTCGAGGGCATCGGCCACGCGTTCAGCCCCGTTCCTGCGGCCGTCCGCGATGAGCTGCAGGTTCTCCATAACGGACAGCTGCCCGAATGACTGCTGGCCCTGCGGTACATAGGCCATTCCACGCGCTACGCGCTGGTGTGGGCGGAGGCCCGAGATATCCTCCCCGTCCAGGGAGATTCGTCCGGCCATGGGTTTGAGGAGCCCGACGACGGCGCGGAGCAGTGTCGTTTTGCCGGCGCCGTTGTGCCCCAGGACTGAGACGACGGCTCCCTCCTGGACGCTGACGCTCACCCCGGACAGCACCTGGGTACGGCCGTAGCCGGTCTGCAGATTTTCGATTTCGAGCATCAGTGGCCTTCCGTTCCCGAGGTCCCCAGGTAAACGTCCTGCACCTTTTTGTCCGCCTGCACCTGCGCTACGCTGCCCTCGCTGAGAACCTTGCCCGCAGCAAGGACAGAAACCGACGTGGCGAACTCCCGGACGAAGTCCATGTCGTGCTCAATCACCAGCGTGATCCGGTTGGCCGCGATGCGGCGCAGCAGTTCGCCGGTTTCCCCGCGCTCATCCTGGCTCATCCCGGCGATTGGCTCGTCCAGCAGGAGTACGTCTGAATTCTGAACCAGGAGCATACCGATCTCCAGCCACTGTTTTTGCCCGTGGGCGAGGATGCCCGCCATTTTGTGCGCCGCGCCCTGCAGGCCGATGATCTCCAACGCCTCCTCCACGGCCGGCTCCACGGATTTCCGCCGGCGCAGCATCTGGAGCGGGCTCCGGCCGGAGCCTGCGGCGATGTCGAGGTTCTGGAGCACGGAGAGGTTCTCAAACACGCTTGCGGTCTGGAAGGTGCGCCCCACACCCAGCCGGGCAATCTGGTGCACTTTGCGGCCGAGGATCTCCGTGCCGGTATGGTTCACGGACCCCGTAGCCGGCACCAGGCCTGTGACGGCATCGATTACCGTCGTTTTCCCGGCACCATTGGGGCCGATCAGGAACCGCAGGTCGCCCTGGATCACATCAAGGTTGACGTTGTCCACGGCGAGGAATCCGTCAAAGGAAACCGAGAGATTACGGACTTCAAGGTATTTTGGCCGGCCGCGGCGCCATCCCCCGGCTTGTGGTTCCCCGTCAGGGAGCAGTGTGTGTGTTGTCATCTGCTGACCTCCTCAGGCTTGCTGGCTTTGACTTCGACATTGGGGCCGGGCGCGTTGGTACTGGGCGCTGCAGGCGTTGACGCTGCGGTCCATGGCGCTACGGGCGTTGACGCTGCGGGCAGAGTTCTGCGCCATCTGCCCAGCAGTGACGGCAAAGAGGCAAGGCCGCCCGGCATAAACCCTATGACCAGGACAAACAGCAGTCCCTGGAAGTACACCCAGAACGACGGGAAAGTGGAGGACAGGCTGGACTGGGCGGCGGCGGCGCTGACAGCGCCGAGGACGGGCCCCAAGAGGGTGGCGCGGCCGCCGATTGCGACGCCGATAAGGAAGGCGATGGACGGGATCACGCCCACGTCTGCAGGTGAGATGATCCCAACGAGCGGGACGAACAGCGCCCCTGCAACGCCCGCCAGGACGGCGGCAACCACGTAGATGACGGTTTTGACGGTCGCCGGATCATAGCCCAGGAAACGGACGCGCTCCTCCTGGTCCCGAACCGCCACCAGCAGCTCGCCGAACCGGCTGTGCATCAGCTGCCGGGCAATGGCGACCGACACCAGCAGGACCACCGCAGCGATCATGTACAACATGAGCTTGTTGTTCGGGTCCTTCAGGTCGAAACCGAAGAAGGAGCGGAACCCGTTGAGTCCGTTGGACCCGCCGGTTGTTGCCTGCTGGCCAATCAGGAACACGGCGAAGGCGGCCGCCAGGGCCTGGCTGAGAATTGCGAAATAGGCACCTTTGACGCGCCGCTTGAAGATCGCCAAACCCAGGACGAGTGCCACCAGTCCGGGAACCAGGACCACGGCCAGGAGTGTCACCGCCGGGCTCCGGAACGGTTCCCACCAGCCGGGCACCTCGCCACTGCCGTACAGGGACATAAAGTCCGGCACCCCGGAGCCGCCGAAGAGCGACGCGTCGGCCAGTTTCATGTGCATGGCCATGATGTAGGCGCCAAGCCCGAAAAACACGCCCTGTCCCAGGGTGAGCATGCCGCCGCGACCCCAGGCCAGGCCGATGCCGACTGCCACGATCGCAAAGCAGAGGAACTTCCCCAACAGGCCCAGGTTGAACGCCGGAAGTACCGCGGGTGCAACGCCCAGGAGCAGGACTGCGCCAAGGGTGAATCCGGCCGTGGGTCCCAGCCGCCCGCGCAACAGTCTTTTCATGCCAGGCTCCTTGTTTTGAGGCTGAAGATGCCCTGCGGCCGAAGCTGGAGGAACACCACAATCACGATCAGGATCAGGACCTTGCCGATGCTGGCCGTCGTCGAGTATTCGAAGGCGGACTGCAGCACTCCCAAGGCAAAGGCCGCGATGACTGCCCCCTTGATCTGGCCGATGCCGCCGGCCACCACCACCAGGAAGGCATCCACTATGTAGTTGGTGCCGAGGTACGGGCTTGTTGAACCAATGAGGGTGACCGCGACGCCGGCGATGCCGGCCAGGCCCGAACCAATGAAGAAGGTCAGCTGGTCGCTGCGCCGGGTTGACACCCCACTCGTTTCCGCGAGGTCCCGGTTCAGTACAACAGCCCGGATACGGCGCCCGAGCGGCGTGGCCTTCAGGAGGAGGACCAGTCCGGCGAGGCACAGCAGGGAGAGCCCCAGGATGAAGAGCCGGGTCAGCGGGATCGGAGCGCCGAGGAGCTCGATATTCCCCTGTAGCCAGGCCGGCGTCCGGACATCGACGCTGGGTGCGCCGAAAATGTCGCGTGCGGCCTGCTGCAGGATGAGGGCCACTCCGAAAGTGACCAGGAGGGTGTCCAGAGGCCGGTGGTACATCCGGCGCAACAGCACCTCCTCGAGCACCAGCCCCAGGACACCTCCCACCAAAAAGCCCGCGGGAATGGACACCAGCAGAGATACGCCGGCGTCGGAGATGGCCTGCTGGACCACAAAGGCCGTGTAGGCACCGGCCATCATGAATTCACCGTGGGCCATGTTGATGACCCCCATCTGGCCGAAGGTCAACGACAGTCCCAGTGCTGCCAGAAGCAGCACGGAGCCGAGGCTGAGTCCGGCGAACATCTGCCCTATCAGGAGTTCCATTCCAGCAGGCCTTTCGTCGATGTCTGCGCGGCTGCTACTTGGCCAGGCCCGTGGCCCAGTCGTAGGTGGCCAGGTACGGGTCCGGCTCAACGGCGGCGGGCGATGACCACACTGTGTCGATCAGGCCCGCTGAATTGATCTTGCCGATTCGGGGGGTCTTGGTGATGTGGTTGTTCTCCCCGTTGACCGTGACCAGGCCTTCGGGCGCTTCGAAGGTCACCCCGTCCGCGGCGGCCTGCACCTTGTCCACGTCAAATGAGGCTGCCTTCTCCACCATGGCTTTCCACAGGAACAGCGACGTGTACGCAGCTTCCATGGGGTCGCTCGTGACCCGCTCGGCGCCGAACTTCGCCTTGAACGCTGCCACGAACTTCGTGTTGGCCGGCGTGTCCAGCGTTTGGTAGTAATCCCAGGCAGTCAGCTGGCCTTGGACGTTGTCCAGTCCGACGCCGGGGACTTCCTCCTCGGCGATGGAAACGGAGACCACAGGCATGCTGTCCGCCGTCAGGCCAACGCTCTTGTACTGACGGAAGAAGGCAACGTTGCTGTCGCCGTTGAGGGTATTGAAGACCGCATCGGCTTTGGAGTCCCGGACCTTGTTGACGATGGTGGAGAATTCCGTGGATCCCAGCGGGGCGTACTCTTCCCCGAGGACTTCGATGCCCTTGGCCGCCGCGTAGGCCTGGATGATCTTGTTGGCTGTACGCGGGAAGACATAGTCACTGCCCACCAGGAAGAGGGACTTGGTTCCCTGCTCGGCCAGGTAGTCCAGGGCTGGAATGATCTGCTGGTTGGTGGTGGCCCCGGTGTAGAAGATGTTCTTGGACGATTCCAGGCCTTCGTACTGCACCGGGTAGAACAGCAGCGCGTCGTTGGCCTCAAACACGGGGAGCATCGCCTTGCGGCTTGATGAGGTCCAGCCGCCGAACACCGCGGCGGTGCAGTCCTGCTGGATCAGTTTCCCGGCACGCTCCGCGAACTTGGTCGGTTCGCTGGCGCCGTCCTCACTGATGACCTCAAGCTTTTTGCCCAGGACACCGCCGGAACCATTGATTTCCTCGGCGGCCAGGGTCAGAGAGTCGAAGACGGTGCTCTCGCTGATCGCCATGGTGCCTGAGAGCGAGTTGATGAACCCCACTTTGACGCTGCTGCCCGAAGTGTCAACACAGGACGCGCCGCTGCTCGCGGAGGAGCCGGCGGACGCCGGATCGGCTATCTGGCTGCCGCAACCCGCTAGGACTGTGGCCATGGCGGCCGCCGCCAGAGGAAGGAAAGCGCGTTTGGTGATCAAAAACCTCATGGGTACCTGCTTCTCACTCCGCCGCTGCGCTGGGCAGCGGCTCGCCTCCGAGGTCCGTCAGAAGTGACCCCTTGCGATGAACGTAGAAGCGAATTGTTTCGGCGCCTGCTTGGTTGGTTTCAGAACCGTTTCGGGGCTCTCGCTATCCCGGCCTGAAGTTGAGGTGCACCACAATCGTGCGGGAAAAAACCGCGGGACGGCGGGCCTTGGGAGAATTAACCTGCGGGAAACCTGCCGCGGCGTAACTTTGGCCGGGCAGCCGGACACAATCCGGCCCGGACACGAATGACCGGCCCTGACCTGCGGCTATTCGCCGAGCGCCCTCGGCCGCCAGACCACCACGGCCTGGGATCGGGCGCGGGGGCGCTGGCCGCGGGCCAGGCTCACCACGTCGCCGGCGGCACCGGCCGCGAAGATCCGCGAATCGAGGGGATCCCGACGGCGGACCAGCTCCTCGGTCAGCTCGCCCACCCTGCGCTGCAGCGCCGCCACTTGGTTCTCGAGCTCAAGGATCCGTTTGATGCCTTCAAGGGAGACGCCTTCGTGGGACAGCCGCTGGACTTCACGCAGCATGTTGACGTCCCGCTGCGAGTAGCGACGCGATTTCCCCGGCGCCCGGCTGGGCGAGACAATGCCCAGCCGGTCGTACTGCCGGAGCGTCTGCGGGTGCATATCCGCCAGTTCAGCCGCGACGGAGATCACGAAGATCGGCTGGTCAGCGCTGATGTCCACGGTCTGCTCCGTTGCTTAGAGCCGGGCCTTGGCGGCCAGGCCCTCACGGACATCGGCGTCGGCGGTGGCTTCGGCAAAGGCCTTCACGGCTGCTTCGGCTTCCTTGTTCAGGTTCTTCGGAACCGCGACGTCGATGGTTACCAGGAGATCGCCGGTTACCTTAGAGGTCTTCACGCCGTGGCCTTTGACCCGGAGCGTTCGCCCCGAGGGCGTGCCGGCCGGAACGCGGACCTTCACGGTCTCGCCGTCGATCGTGGGGACCTGGATGTCGGCGCCCAAAGCAGCTTCCGGGAAGGTGACCGGGACATGGATGCGGAGGTTGTCGCCGTCGCGCGTGTAAAACTCGTGGGGCTTGACGGACACGGCCACCATCAGGTCGCCGTTGCCGGCAGGCCCTGGCTGGCCCTTGCCACGGACGCGCACCTTCTGGCCGTCCTTGATGCCGGCGGGAACGCGGACGTCAATGACGTCACCGCTGGGTTCGCGCAGGCCGATGGTGGTGCCGCGGATGGACCCGGAGAAGGAAATGCTGGTGGTCGCTGTGCGGTCGGCACCCTTCGAAGGCGGACGCTGGAAGCCGGGCTGGCCACCGAAGCCGCCGCCGCCGAAGAGGTCGGCGAACTCGGGCGGAATGCCGCCGGACCGGTTGAACCCGCTGGGCTGACGCCCTTGGCCGCCGGTGAACAACCCGCCGAACATGTCCTCGAAGCCGCCGTTGCCGCCGCCGGCCCCGCCGGGAGCGAACCTGGCGCCGCCGCCCATGGCCCTGATGGCGTCATACTGCTGGCGCTCATCCGGATCAGACAGCACCGAGTAGGCCTCGGAGATGTCCTTGAATTTCTTCTCCGACGCAGCGTCCCCGGAGTTTGTATCCGGGTGGTGCTGGCGGGCAAGTTTCCGGTAGGCCTTCTTGATGTCGGCGTCGGAAGCGTCCTTGGCGATACCAAGGATCGCGTAAAAGTCCTTGTCCACCCAATCCTGGCTAGCCAATGGCGTTTCCTTTCAAAAGTACAAAAGCGTTAAGGCGAGATGACCGCCGGCGCGGAGGCCGGATAGGGGGCGGCGGTGTGGAGGGCACCGCCCCATATCCGGCGTAGCGCAAGCCACCCAGACTAGGCCGGGACGGCCACAATCACCTGTGCTGCGCGGAGCACGCGGTCCCCTGACTTGTAGCCGGAGCGGAGCACCTGGCTGACGGTGTCAACCTCGATGTCTTCGCCAGGCTGCTGGATGAGGGCCTCGTGGATCGTGGGATCGAACTCCACTCCGGTCTCATCAATGCGGACCAGGCCGTACGTCTTCAGCGCGTTCTCCAATTTGGTGGCGATCGCGGCGAACGGGCCGTCGGTCAGGTCACCGTGCTGGCGGGCGGCATCGACGTCGTCAAGTACCGGAAGCAGGGAGTTCAGGACGCCGATGACGGCCATCTCCCCTGCCACGGCCCGGTCGCGCTCAACGCGCTTGCGGTAGTTGACGTATTCAGCCTGGAGCCGGAGAAGATCGTTCTTCATCTCGGCGGCTTCAGCCTGTCCTGCACCCTGTGCCACCGATTCCTCGGCCGGCACCTCGATGCCGTTGAGGATTTCCTCGGCCTGGGCGAGTGCATCGCCGTCGCTGTCCACAGGCTCGCCCACCGGGGACTCGCCTGCCGGCGCGTCAGCGGGCTTCTCGCCCTCCGGGTGCCGGGCCTGCCCGGTCACCGGATCAACCTTGCGGTTGTCCCGGATGACCGGTTCCTGGTGGCCGCTGCCCTGGTCTGGCGAAGAGTTGTGCTCTTCCTCGTTACCGTGGTGCGGCATGGCTACTTCTTCGCTTCGTCTTCGTCGATGATCTCGGCGTCGACGATGTCCTCGTCAGCAGCCTTATCCCCACCGGCGGGAGCACCCTCGGCACCTGCGGCACCGGTGGCACCGTCCGGCGAACCGGCCTGGGCGTAGATGGCTTCGCCGAGCTTGGTCTGGGAAGCCTGGAGCTTCTCGAACGCGGTCTTCACGGCTGCGTCGTCGGTGCCTTCAAGGGCCTTCTTGAGTTCGTCGACGTCGGCCTGGACCTCGGTCTTGACTTCTTCAGGCAGCTTGTCGGTGTTGTCGGCGATCAACTTGTCCACGGAGTACGCGAGCTGCTCGGCGGTGTTGCGGGTGTCGGTCGCCTCGCGGCGGGCCTTGTCCTCGGCTGCGTGCTCCTCGGCGTCCTTGACCATGCGCTCAATGTCTTCCTTGGAGAGCGCGGTGCCGCCGGTGATGGTCATGGACTGTTCCTTGCCGGTGCCCTTGTCCTTCGCGGAGACGTGGACAATGCCGTTGGCATCGATGTCGAACGTGACCTCGACCTGCGGGACACCGCGCGGAGCCGGCGCGATGCCGGTCAGCTCGAACGTGCCCAGCGGCTTGTTGTCCCGGGTGAACTCGCGCTCGCCCTGGAAGACCTGGATGGCCACGGACGGCTGGTTGTCATCAGCCGTGGTGAAGGTCTCGGACCGCTTGGTGGGGATGGCGGTGTTGCGCTCGATCAGGTGCGTCATGACGCCGCCCTTGGTTTCGATGCCGAGGGACAGCGGGGTGACGTCGATCAGCAGGACGTCCTTGCGCTCGCCCTTCAGAACGCCGGCCTGGAGTGCTGCGCCAACGGCCACAACTTCATCCGGGTTGACGCCCTTGTTAGGCTCCTTGCCGCCGGCCAGTTCTTTGACCAGGTCGTAGACAGCGGGCATACGGGTGGATCCGCCAACGAGGACGATGTGGTCGATCTCGGAAAGCTTGATGCCGGCTTCCTTGATGACGTCGTGGAACGGCTTCTTGGTGCGCTCCAGCAGGTCCTTGGTGAGCTCCTGGAACTTGGCGCGGGTCAGCTGCTCGTCGAGGTGCACCGGGCCGTCGGGGGTGACGGAGAGGTACTGAAGCGAGACGTTGGTGCTGCTGGAAGAAGAGAGTTCCTTCTTGGCCTGCTCAGCGGCTTCACGGAGGCGCTGCAGGGCGATCTTGTCCTTGGACAGGTCCATGCCCTTGACCTTGAGCTGGTTCAGGAGGTAATCCACAACGCGCTGGTCCCAGTCGTCGCCGCCGAGGCGGTTGTCGCCTGCAGTGGAGCGGACCTGGATGGTGGAGAAGTTGTCTTCATCCTTGCCCACTTCGAGCAGGGAGACATCGAACGTGCCGCCGCCGAGGTCGAAGACCAGGATGAGCTCGTCTTCCTTGCCCTTGTCCAGGCCATAAGCCAGCGCAGCCGCGGTTGGCTCGTTGACAATGCGCAGGACGTTGAGGCCCGCGATTTCGCCGGCTTCCTTGGTGGCCTGGCGCTCGGCGTCGTTGAAGTAGGCCGGAACGGTGATCACGGCGTCGGTGACCTTCTCACCGAGGTAGGACTCGGCGTCGTTCTTAAGCTTCATGAGCACACGGGCGGAGATTTCCTGCGCGGTGTACTTCTTGTCATCGATGCCAACGGACCAGTCAGTGCCCATGTGGCGCTTGACGGAAGCGATGGTGCGATCAATGTTGTTGACGGCCTGGCGCTTGGCGATCTCGCCAACCAGGACTTCGCCGGACTTGGAGAATGCAACGACGGACGGCGTGGTGCGGCCACCCTCGGCGTTGGCAATTACGGTGGGCTCGCCACCTTCGAGAACGGAGACGACGGAGTTAGTGGTTCCGAGGTCGATACCTACTGCACGTGACATGTGTTGCTTCCTTCTTTTCCTTGGAAACTTGCTGGCGCCCGAGTGTTGAGCGTTCTGCACTCAACTTTACTCAGGGCGCAAGCGATGTCAATCCAAGGTTGAGCGGAGTCCGCTCAACCTTGGACTGTTAGGTCACGGCATTCTCGGGCTATCCCCGGATTTCCGGGGTTTTTATGCCGAAATTCCGATTCCCTGGCGGTAGTTCGCTGTGCGTGAACGGCCCGCTATGGGTTCTTGTCCTCGTCCACTTCCACTTCGCGGGCGCTTTCAACGGAGCCGGCCTCGCCATAGTCACCTTCGGGGTAATCGCCTTCCTCGGGCTGGTTCTCCGCGCCGCCCACAACGCCGGCTTCGCCGTAGTCGCCTTCCTCATACTGGCCGGCCTCACCCTCCAAACCGGGTTCCGTACTGCCCTTGCGGCTGTCTTCTTCAGGTGCGGTG
Organism: Pseudarthrobacter sp. AB1; assembly: GCF_014926485.1. Classification (NCBI taxonomy): domain Bacteria; kingdom Bacillati; phylum Actinomycetota; class Actinomycetes; order Micrococcales; family Micrococcaceae; genus Pseudarthrobacter; species Pseudarthrobacter sp. AB1. The sequence continues at coordinate 7,224 of NZ_PZKO01000036.1, read as the reverse complement.
TTCTCACTCATGACGTGATCTCTCCTTTGAGTTTCCGCGTCCATCCGGGCGCATTTGGAGTCTACCCAGCCGAAGGCCTGCTAAACAGGGGGTGGCGCAGGCTCCGGGGCGCCCTCCGGGTTTCCGTCATGCGCCGAGGCCGGCCATCCCCGCGAGGACGGCGAGGTGGTGCTCAAAGAGTTCATCGCGGGCCCGGACGGCGGCCGGGGACCTCGGTCTCGGATTGAAGGGCTTCGTCGTCGCGGAGCTCTGACGCGTCCAGCTCAGGCCTGCCCAGCTTGCCGGGCCACCAGATGCGCGGGCCGATGTCGTAAGCCAGCGCGGGGACCAGGAGCGAGCGCACCAGCACAGTGTCCAGCAGCACGCCGAACGCCACAATGAAGGCAAGCTGTACCAGGAACATGATGGGGATGACCCCCAGCGCGGCGAACGTGGCGGCGAGCACCACACCGGCAGAGGTGATCACGCCGCCGGTCACGCCAAGGCCGCGCAGGATGCCCGGCCGGGTCCCGTGCTTCAGCGATTCCTCCCGCACCCGGCTCATCAGGAAGATGTTGTAGTCAACGCCCAGGGCCACCAGGAACACAAACCCGAACAACGGCACAGTGGCGTCAGCGCCGGGGAATCCCAGCAGGCTGTTGAAGACCACAGCCGAGACGCCCATGGCTGCCCCGTACGACAACACCACGGAGAGCACCAACAGCACCGGCGCCACCACGGAGCGAAGCAGCAGCATCAGGATGAACAGAATGACCACCAGCACGATGGGGATAATGATCACCAGGTCGCGCTGGGCGGTGACGTTTGTGTCCAGGGCCGTGGCGGTCACACCGCCAACCAAAGCGCCGGCGTCGACCGTTTTTAGGTCCTGGCGCAGCGCCTTGACCGAGTCCTCCGCCTCAATGGAATCCGCGGCATAGTTGAGCGTGGCGTTGATCAGCACCCTGCCGTCGTGGACGTCGGGAGCGCTGGGACTGCTGGGCGCGCCGGGTGCTGCTGGTTCGGTGGAAATGATCGGCACCCCGCCTTCAGCCAGGAGGTAGGCGTCCCCCACGCCGTCGGCCGCTTTGACCTTTGCCAGCACTTCATCGGCTTTGCTTTCGTCCGCAATGACGACGGCGGGGCTGCCGCTGCCGGCGTCGAAATGCCGCGCCAGCGCGTCCTGGCCGTCCACCGCATTGGACGCGGTGAGGATGACGTCGGTCTGCGGCACGCCGTTGGCCTTCAGCTGCAGCACGCCGGCCGAAGCCACCAAAAGGAGGAGGACCGACGCCACCCAGACCGTGCGCGGGCGGCGGGAAACCAGCGACCCGGTGGCCCGCCAGATGCCCTTCTGCCCCTCCAGGCCGCTGACCAGGTCGGGCTCACGCTCGCCCGCCGGAACCAGCTTGGGGCGGAACGGCCAGAACGCGGCCCGGCCCAGGAGCGCCATCAGAGCGGGCAGTAGGGTCAGCGCGGCGAACAGCGAGCAGAGGATGCCGGCGGCCGCAACAGGGCCCAGCGCCTTGTTGGAATTCAGGTCCGAGAACAGCAGGCAGAGCAGGGCAATGATGACGGTGGCGCCGGATGCCAGGATCGGCTCGAACGACGCCTTCCACGCCGTCAGCACGGCTGCGGTCCGGTTGCGCGTGTGGGTCAGGGCCTCGCGGAACCTCGCCACGTACAGCAGCGCATAGTCCGTGGCCGCGCCGATCACCAGGATGGACAGGATGCCCTGGCTCTGGCCGCTCAACTGGATCCAGCCGAGCTTGGCCATACCGAACACGAGCAGAATGGCGGCGCACAACGCAAAGACCGAGGTGAGCAACACGGCGAGGGGCAGGAGAAGCGAGCGGTAGACGATGAGCAGGATCAGGAACACCGCACCGAGTGCCACCAGGAGCAGGATGCCGTCGATGCCGGCGAAGGCGCTGACCAGGTCTGCGGTCAGGCCCGCGGGGCCGGTGACGAAGGTTTGCATGCCTTCAGGGGCGGAATCCGCCAAAAAGTCCCGCAACTCCTGGACGGATTCCTTCAGCTCACCGGTGGACCCGATCTGAACGATGAACTGGACTGCTTTCCCGTCTTCCGAAGGGATGGGTCCGATCACAGCGCTGCCTGATTCGAGGCCCTCCAGTCCCGTTTTCAGGGATGCCAGTTCGCCAAGCTCCGCGGGGCTTATGGCGTCGCGGTTCTCGATGACGATAACGGCCGGCACTTCGTCTGAATCACGGAACTTCGCCTGCCAGTCCTGCGCGGCGGTGGCTTCGGCGCTGGCCGGCAGGAAGGAAGCCTGGTCATTGGAGGAGACCTCGTCGAGGCGCCCGAAGGTGGGTCCGCCCACCCCGGCGATGGCCAGCCACGTGAGCACCAACAAAACAGGAAGGAGCCAGCGCAGCCAGAACGGAACGCTCGCGCTGTGTTGGGGACTGGATGTCATGATTCCTACTTCACCTAGGGCCTAGGGTGGCCGGGTACGCTTGTGTCCATAATAGAGTATCTCTACGATAGAGATAAATACCCGGGATTATTTGTTCTACACCAATCAGCTGGCATCGCTGCAGTAATATCCGTCAGGGCACCAGGCAAGTTCACGGGCACCAGGCAAGCGAGTGGAGGAGGGCCGGATATATGACGGACGAACCGTTCCAGCGCCCACCGAACTCCGCGCCCTTTGCCCTTGTCCGCCTGCTCCAGGACTTCACCCTGGAGGCCAACCGCTACGTGGACACCGCCGGCGGCCGCAACGACATGCACCGCACGGACCTCAATGCGCTGGCGGCGATCATGCGTCACACCGCCAAGGGCCTGGTGGTCACGCCGGGCATCCTGCGCAAAGAACTCAACCTCAGCTCCCCCGCCACCACCGCCCTCATCGACCGGCTGGACAGTTCCGGGCACGTGGTCAGGGAGCGTCTCGGCCCGGACCGGCGGCAGGTCCAGCTCCGCATGACACCGAAGGCGTTCCAGGACGGCAGTGCCATGTTCATGCCGCTGTCGCGCCACATGGGTAGCGCCATGGCGGACTTCTCGCCCGCCGAACTGGAGCTCGTCACGCGATTCATGACCGCCATGGTGGAGGCCACCGTCGCGGCCCGTGAGGAGGCGGCCGGCGGCGGCCCCACCGCCCCCGCCAGGTAGGAAGGTTCCGTCCGTTTTCCATTGGGGAGGGGTAGCGTTTCACTATGAGCGCGCAGCAGCCTGACGACGATGTGTACACGCACGGCCACCACGATTCGGTGGTCCGCGCCCACGCCTCCAGGACCGCGGAAAACTCCGCGGCCTTTGTCATTCCCCACCTCACGCCCGGGGTTTCAGTGCTCGACGTCGGCTGCGGCCCTGGGAGCATCACCTGCGATTTCGCGGGGCTGGTGTCGCCAGGAAAAGTCACCGGCCTGGACCGGTCACCGGACATCATCGCCCAGGCCACGGCACTGGCCGCAGAGCGCGGCGTGGCCAATGCGGAATTCCTGGCCGGCAACATCTATGACCTCGACTTCGAGGACGAAACGTTCGACGTCGTGCACGCCCACCAGGTGCTCCAGCACCTCACCGATCCCGTGGAGGCGTTGCGCGAGATGCGCCGGGTGGCGAAACCGGGCGGCATTGTGGCAGTGCGCGACGCCGACTTCCACGGCATGAGCTGGTACCCCGCCATCCCTGAGCTTGACGAATGGATGGACCTGTACCAGCGGATCGCCCGCCGCAACGGGGCCGAGCCCGATGCCGGCCGCCGGCTCGTTTCCTGGGTCCAGTCCGCGGGCTTCGGAGATGTGGCGCCCACCAGCAGCAACTGGCTGTATGCCACCGGGCAACAGCGGAGATGGCAGGCCAGGGTCTGGGGTGAACGGGTGCTGCATTCGGCGTTCGCGGAGCAGGCCCTTGAATACGGCTTCGCCAATCCAGCGGACCTGGCCAGGATTTCGGCTGGCTGGCACCGCTGGGGCTCCACCGACGACGGCTGGTTCCTGATCCCGAACGGTGAGGTAATCGCCCGGGCGTGATTTCCACATAGGCATAACAACGCCTATCCACCCAGCTCTGGCCGCAATAGCGTCGGCACATGAGCTATTGCGGAGAGAACGAATACTGGGCAGAGCCTTACACCGCCGAGGTTGACCAACTAGACTTGGTCAACATGGGACAATACAACGTCCAGGAGGCAAAAACGCGCCTCTCTGAGCTGTTAAATCTTGTTGAAAACGGCGAGGATGTGGTCATTGCCAAGGCAGGCCGCCCGGTGGCCCGGCTGGTGAAAATCGAGCGCCCGCTCAAACGCGAACTGGGCTTTCTGGCGCCCCTGCAGATCCCTGACGGGTTCTACGAGCCATGGACCGACGAGGAAATGGGTGTAGTGACGGGTGGCGATCACTGATGCGCCTGCTCCTGGACACCCATGTCTTCCTGTGGGCCCTCGCCGAACCCAGGAAACTGTCCAGCAAAGCCAGGAACGCCATCACTAAGCTAGAGAACTCGGTCTATGTCTCGCCCATGACCGCCTACGAACTGTCATACAAACACCATCAAGGCAAGCTGCCGTCGGGGGCGGCGATAGTGGCAAGCTTCGGACGGCAGGTGGCCCACCTGTACGCCTCAGAGCTGGCCATCTCCGCTCCGCATGCGTTGGCCGCCGGTCAGCTGGAATGGGAACACAAGGACCCCTTTGACCGGATCCTGGCTGCGCAAGCCATGGTGGAAGGACTGACGCTGGTGACGGCAGATCAGCAGCTTCACGCCTTTGAGCCCGTGACCACACTGTGGTGAGGGCGGCACTCACTTGTGGTGAGGGTGCCATTCTTGCGGTGCTGACGGCACTAAACTTGGCAGGTGCAATTCTCCCTTTGGCTCGCCCTCGCGGGCGCCGGTCTCCTGATCAGTTTCACGCCGGGCGCCGGTGCCATCAACACCATGAGCAACTCGCTGACGTCCGGGTTCCGCCGCTCCATCTGGGGGATCCTTGGCCAGCAGGCAGCGCTGGTTGTCCACGTGGTGATCGTGGCGTTGGGCGTCGGCGTGCTGGTGGCCAGCTCCCCGGTGGCCTTCAACGTGATCCGCTACGCCGGCGCCGCTTACCTGGTGTACCTGGGTATCCGCCAGTTCCTGAGCAAACCGGAACTGGACCAGGAACAGGCCGACGCCCTCCGGAACGAGCCCGCCTGGTCAATGTTCCGGCGCGGCCTCTGGGTCAACCTGCTCAATCCTAAGGCCATCGTTTTCTTCCTCGCGTTCATGCCACAGTTCATTCGCCCGGAACAGCCCCTCCTGCCCCAGTATCTTGTGCTCACGGCCACCGTGGTGGTGATCGACATCCTGGTCATGTGGTTCTTCTTCGCTTTTGCCGCCAAATCCTTCCAGCGCTTCACGCACAACGCCCGCGGCCAGAAGATCCTCAGCCGGATCTTCGGGGTGCTCTTTGTGGCGGTGGGCATTCTCCTCGCGCTGATCCACTAGGCCTGGCCACCGGGGCTGATCACCTCTGTTCCTGGCAGGATCGTTCCTGGATATCGACGCCGGGAGCATGATTCTGGACATCGTCAAGACGGTGCTCCTGCCAGTCATAGCCGGGCTGCTGGCGCGGCGCCCGCTGCGGGACGACCAGCAAGGGCTGCCTTGAGGCAGCAAACACGCACGTCCGCACGATCCCCGGCCAGGCGGCGCCGCGACAGCGGCTGATGCAGCAGCAGCAGGTACGCTCTATTTCATGACCCCCGCACCTGTGATCATCGCCATTGACGGGCGATCCGGCGCAGGCAAAACCACTCTGGCCATCGAACTCGCCGCGCAGCTAAGGAACCATCACAAAGTCGCGCTGTTCCACCTTGAGGACATCTACCCGGGCTGGAATGGCCTCACCGCGGGCATCGAGCGCTACGTTTCCACCGTGCTCACACCCTTGAGCCGCGCCGAGCCCGCCACCTGGACCAGCTGGGACTGGGACAGGCATTACGACGGCGACACCCGGGTCACGCTGCCCGCCGAGATCGTGATCATTGAGGGAGTGGGGGCGGCCGCCGCCGACGCCAGGCCCATGCTCAGCGCTGTCATCTGGGCCGACGCGCCGGACGACATCCGCCGGAAGCGGGCCTTGGACCGCGACGGCGGTACGTATGAGCCGTTCTGGGACCAATGGGCCGAACAGGAAAACGCGTGGCTCGCCGCCGACGACGTCCGCCGCCAAGCCGATATCCGCGTCCTCAACAATGCCGATGGTTCCGCCACCGCCGACGTCATGCAGGCCCTCGTGTACCTGCCCGCTCTCGGACCGGCGCTTGTTCCCGAGCTTGCCGCCCGCCGCGGCCTCAGGCTGCGTGCAGAACGGCTGGTCGCCAGGCCTGACGCCGCCGCCCTCTTCAAGAACCTTTACGGCGGCTCAGCGAACGCCGTCTGGCTGGACTCCTCCAATGCGGGCGCCAACACGCACACCGAACGCAACCGCTTCAGCATCCTCGCGGACGACGGCGGAACGTACGGCCAGGCGGTCACGCACCGGTCCGGCGAAAGCGTCATCACGGCAGGCTCCGCCACGGCGCGGGTGCCGGGACCGTTCTTCCGCTGGCTGGACACCGTCTGGGGACGCCGGGCGGTCCGCACTCCGAAGGGCTACCCGGGCGACTTCACCCTGGGCTGGCTGGGCTGCCTGGGCTATGAGCTCAAGCGCGAAACCGGAGGGACGGACGTAGCGGCGCCGACTCCCGACGCGGCCCTGATCTTCGCGGGGCGCGCCGTCGTTCTGGACCACGTTGAAGGAACGGCCTGGCTCCTGGCGCTGGAAGCGCCCGACGCCGACGGCTGGCTGGCCGACGCCCGCGCCGCCGTCGCCGGCTCCCCAAGCACCCCGGGCTCAGGCGCTCAAAGCACGCACGCCGGCGGCAGCAACGTCGTCGTGCGTCCCGTTGGGCCCGCATTCAGCAGCCGCGACACGGAGCGCTCCTACCTGGCCAAAATCGAGGCTGCCCAGCACCAAATCCATGAGGGCAACTCCTACGAGGTGTGCCTGACCACCACGCTCACGGCCCGGCTGCCTGCCGCCGCGGCGGCCCCCTGGCCCACGTACCTCGCGCTGCGGCGGAAGAACCCGGCGCCGTTCGCCAGCTACCTGCGGTTCGGCGGGCTGACGGTGGCCAGTACGTCGCCTGAGCGGTTCCTGAGGATAACGTCCGAGGGCGGTATGCGCGCCGAACCGATCAAGGGCACCCGCCGCCGGGGTGCTGATCCGGAGCGTGACAGGCAACTGCGGGAGGACCT
>NZ_PZKO01000090.1:0-1268 GCF_014926485.1 Pseudarthrobacter sp. AB1 | reverse complement strand
GGCAAAGTCATATGGTCGTAGCAACGCTCTGATTGATGGAGCGTTTCATGGTCAAGTCATTTCCTCCGAATACCCGCACCGTGTTCGTTGACATGGTGTGTGGCGGGATGTCGATTCTCGCTGCCGCCCGGCGTGTCGGAACCCGACATGGGACCGGGCGGAGGTGGTGGGCCCAGTCTGGCCAGATGATGACCATGAACATGGGCGCTGTTGGGGGCCTTTCGGATCCGGCGCCTTCGGCGGAGGGCCCGGGCGGCCGGGTGTTGAACCTGGCGGAGCGGGGAATGATCCAGATGGGCCAGCGGTGTGGGCTCAGCTACGCCGAGATCGGCAAGGCCATAGGCAGGGACAAGTCTGTGGTCTGGCGGGAAGTGAAAAGGAATACCAGTGGAGACGGCGTGTATTACGCCTCGGTAGCCCATACCAAGGCCCATCAGGCCAGGCGCCGGCCGAAGCCGTTGAAGCTGGTCGAGGACGAGGCGCTGTGCCGGCTGATCGGGGTGTGGATGGATGACGGGTGGAGCCCGAAGCTGATCTCGTCGATGTTGGCGTTCTTCTTCGCTGATGATCAGACTATGCAGGTGAGCCACGAGACGATCTACCAGGCACTGTATGTTCAATCCCGCGGCAGTCTGCGGGCAGACCTGGCCGAGAAACTCAGCCTGAAGCGCAAGCAACGCGTCCCGCACGCCGCGGACCGGACCAAAAACAGCCCCTACAAGGAGGCGTTCAAGATCAGCGAACGCCCAGCCGAGGTCCAGGACCGGGCCATCCCCGGACACTGGGAGGGCGACCTCATCATCGGCTCCGACGGGACCGCAATCGGCACCCTCGTGGAACGCTCGACCAGGTTCACGATCCTCCTCCACCTCGCCGGAGACCACTCCGCCGAGACCGTCGCTACCGCGATGATCCGGGAGATGGGCAGCCTCCCGGATCACCTGCGCCGGTCCATCACCTGGGACCGCGGCACCGAACTCGCGCAGTACGCCAAAATCCAAACCGCACTCGAAACCACCCTCTACTTCTGTGACCCGCACTCGCCCTGGCAGCGCGGTACCAACGAGAACACCAACCGACTCCTACGGTTCTGGTTCGAGAAAGGCTCAGACCTCTCCGTCCACACCCCGGAGGACCTGCGCCAGGTCGCCGCCAAACTCAACCGCCGACCCCGGCCCACCCTGAACCTACAGACCCCAGCCAACCGGCTGAACCAGCTGCTAACCGCGGCATAACACCCGGCGTTGCTCCGACCAGTTGACTTTGCC
>NZ_PZKO01000089.1:0-1861 GCF_014926485.1 Pseudarthrobacter sp. AB1 | reverse complement strand
CCTAGAAGGCTAAGTCGGCGAAGCCGTGATTTTTGGGTCGTGTTTTGGGTGGCTGGGTCAGATTCGTGTTTTAGGCGGCCAGTCCCGTGGCGTGGGTGAGGTTGTCGATCGCGGTTTGGTAGGCGCGAGTGGCGGCCCGCAGCCTCGTTGGTACCGGGGTTTGTAGGTCGGCCAGGCCGGTGGGGAGCAGTCGGTCGTGAACGGCGCTGATGAACATGGCGGTGGAAAGGCCGGTGTCGGTGACCCGGTAGCGGTGGGAGTGTGGGATGCGTTCGATGAGGCCGTGGTGGCGGAGTCGGCGCAGATCGTAGGTCATCTGCCCGGCGGTAACGGTGCCGGGGTCGGTTCCGCGTAGCTGTGCGGTGAGTGCGCGCAGGTCCCGGTTGACGAACCCGGCCGGTTGCAGCTTGAAGACGGGCAACGCGGACAGGAGTGCGTGGCTTCGTTGTTGCCCGAGGCGCAGTCCGGGGATCCGGGCGCCGGCGGCGGTGATGACGGGGTCGGTGATGGCGTGTAGTGCCTGGGTTCCGGTGATCGGGTCGTGGTTGATTCTTTGGACGCGGAGTAGGCGCCTGTTGGCAGTGAAGCCGATCTCCCGCAGTGCGGGCAGATTTGTCAGTCGTTTGCCGATTCGGAAATCATGGGTGTCGTTGATTGTTGTCTCGGTCCGCAGGGCCCTGCCTTCTTTGTGGTACTGCTTGATCGTGGCGTTCTTATAGTCCACGTGCAGGCTCGGGGTGACCCCGTCGGTGATCACCCTGGTCCTGAACCGGCCCGGGGTTGGCCGAGGCCCTGTCTTCATCAACCGGCGGCCGAAGACCAGGCTGACCTGGTCCGGGCGGCCGATATCAAGGTTCTCGCGGATCACGTTCTCGAAGAACACCCGCCCCGACACCGGGCTGTCGAGCATTTGCGTCAAGGAGAACTCAGCCTGCAACACCGAGACGTCGTAGCGGTACCCGGCTGCCCGGTCGGCGGCGGTGAACGGGTGGGGCAGGATGGCCAGCCACTTGCGCAGCAGCGCGTCGATCTGCTCCGGTCCGAGACGGTCGCAGATTTCCTGCAGGCCCGCGACGTCCTCCACCGCGGCGAAGGCGTTATCCATCGCTACGTAGCCGATCCCCGCCTTCGTGGCCTGCCGCTGGGCCCAGTGGTGGCCGTTGATGCACAACTTCGCGTTGTAGGGGAAGTAGGAGCAGAACTTGAGGAAGAACGGCCCGAAATCGGCGTCAACACAATAAAAGTAGAAATGGTTGACCACTCCGGTGGTCTTCACGATCCAGGGGTAGGACATCCCGTCCTCGTGGTGACGTTTCTCGGTCCGGAACAGCGGGGTTTTCTCCTGCGCCCGGCCGATGAACACGACCCCTTCCGGAGCGGTGAACGACGCCAGCCGTTTGGCCATCACGTCGTCCTTGCGTTGGCCCCTGAGGAAATCCACCCACTCGATATGTTGCGCCTCGGCGAAGCCGTGGACCGCCGCGGTGAACCGGTCGGTGATCTTCGCCAACGGCGCCGTGGAGGCGATCGGCAAACCCAACTGCCGCTGCACATAGCCCACCAGGCCGGCGGCATACTGCAATTTGGGCTGATAGACGTTGAGGTACATCCGGTCGATGCACTCAACTTCGAACTTCACATGCCCGGACAAGACATCTGCTACGGTGCGCGCTATCGTCATCACAAGCTCCGGTCGGTGATCAGGAGGCCGAAAGGCCCACCACTGCTACGGCAGTCATACACCCGCGACAATTCAACTGTCACGGATCACCCTGCCCGACCGGAGCCCTCACCACCCAGGTGAGACAACATGCCTTGTCGGGCTGGGGCGAAGCCCCGCTGGTACTACAGTCGCGTTTAT
>NZ_PZKO01000088.1:0-1888 GCF_014926485.1 Pseudarthrobacter sp. AB1 | reverse complement strand
GGGCCTCGCGCAACTGCGGGATGCCAGGTCCGGGGCAATAGCCCGTGTAGCCGTCGGCGATGGCCCGGTTCATAGCTTCAACGATATGGGGGGCCGTCGGGATGTTGATGTCGCCGAGATGGAAGGGATACACAGGGTTCCCCTTCGCCTTCCAAGCGGCCGCGGCTTGGGCGACGCTAAAGGCAGTTTCGGTGCCCAGACGTTCGAGCCGGTTCGCGAGTTGCTGCATGCTGTTCCACTCCTCATCGAGATTGTGATCGATCTTCTGCGGTAATAATTCTGATTTTGCGTCGTCGCGGCGGTTGGGCAGGGTTGACCCGTGCCTTTCCGAGACCAACGGCTAGGCCAGGATCCGGTATCCCGTCGGCTTATCGAAGAGCCTTCGCGTGCTGGCTCCGGCGGCCGCAATCCAAAGGACCGAGTCGTCATCAGCGGCTTGTTCCACGACGCCGGTCATGATGTGGTCCCCCAAAAGCCACACCTCTACCGTGTGACCCGTCAGCCGGGCCCAATCGCTACGCGGCCCACGTCCGGGCGAGCTCTTGCTCGGGCCCATGCCCAACATGATTTGCTTTACCAGCCGCGCTCGGCGAGGCGGTGCGGCTGCGGGATGTCAGCGACGTTGATGCCCACCATGGCCTCGCCGAGGCCGCGGGAGGCCTTGGCAACAACGTCAGGGTCATCGAAATAGGCAGTAGCCCTAACGACGGCGGCGGCACGCTGGGCCGGGTTGCCGGACTTGAAGATACCGGAACCGACAAACACACCGTCAGCGCCGAGCTGCATCATCATCGCAGCGTCGGCCGGGGTGGCAATGCCGCCGGCGGTGAACAGCACCACGGGGAGCTTGCCGGCGGCGGCAACCTCCTTGACCAGTTCATACGGGGCCTGCAGTTCCTTGGCCGCGACGTACAGCTCGTCCTCGGGCAGCGCGGCGAGCTTGGCGATCTCGGCGCGGATCTGGCGCATGTGCCCGGTCGCGTTGGAAACATCGCCGGTGCCGGCCTCACCCTTGGAACGGATCATGGCCGCGCCCTCGTTGATGCGGCGCAGCGCCTCACCGAGGTTGGTAGCGCCACAGACGAAGGGAACCGTAAAGTTCCACTTATCGATGTGGTGGACGTAGTCGGCCGGGGTCAGGACCTCGGACTCGTCAATATAGTCCACGCCCAGAGACTGCAGGACCTGCGCCTCCACGAAGTGGCCGATCCGGGCCTTGGCCATCACCGGCACGGAGACGGCGTCGATGATCGCCTCGATCATGTCCGGATCGGACATGCGGGACACGCCGCCCTGGGCACGAATATCAGCCGGAACACGTTCCAGCGCCATGACTGCAACGGCACCGGCGTCTTCGGCGATGCGGGCCTGTTCAACATTGACGACGTCCATGATGACGCCGCCCTTGAGCATCTCAGCCATGCCCCGCTTAACGCGGTTGCTGCCGGCGACGGTGACGTGTTCGTACGGGAGTCGTCTAAGGGACACTTCTTACTCCAAAGGGACGGGATGCCGGCGATACCAGGCATTTGGGTAATGGGACTTGTCCCCGGGTGTCTGTCACACCCGGGGCTACCGGTACTTCACGGGGCTCAGCACTCGATGACGTTGACGGCGAGGCCGCCGCGAGAGGTCTCTTTGTATTTGGTTTTCATGTCGGCGCCGGTTTCTTTCATGGTTTTGATGGCTTTGTCGAGGGATACTTTGTGGCTGCCATCGCCATGCAGGGCAAGGCGGGCGGCGTTGATGGCTTTGACGCTGGCGATGGCGTTGCGTTCGATGCAGGGGATCTGCACCAGGCCGCCCACGGGGTCGCAGGTCAGCCCGAGGTTGTGCTCGATGCCCACTTCGGCGGCGTTTTCCACTTGTTCGGGCGTGCCGCCGAGGA
>NZ_PZKO01000087.1:0-1902 GCF_014926485.1 Pseudarthrobacter sp. AB1 | reverse complement strand
GCAAGCACCGGGCCATCGAGTTCAGGAAGTTCCTCGCCAAGATCGACGCCCAGGTCCCCGAGGGCCTGGACGTGCACCTGATCTGCGACAACTACCAGACCCATAAGACACCCGTTGTGAAGACATGGCTGCAGAACCACCCACGGTTCCATATGCATTTCACGCCGACCTACTCATCCTGGCTGAACCAGGTCGAGCGGTTCTTCGGCTTCGTCACCGAGGACCTGCTGCGCCGCAGCGATCACCGCAGCGTCCAAGCGCTCGAGTCCGACATCCGCAAATGGGTCAGCGAATGGAACCCCAACCCCACACCCTTCACCTGGACCAAGACAGCAGAACAGATTCTCGAATCAATCGGCCGACTTCTGAACCGAATTTCTGGCGCAAGACACTAGTTGGCGGTTTCGTCCTGAATTGTTGGCGAAGACTGGCCTAGTTGGCGATCGGGAGCGCCCTTCCAACCTAGATGTACCCTTTCCAACTTCGTTGGCCACGTTTCATGGTGGTTGGCCAACTGTTCCACCCAGTTGGCCAACCACCTGTGTGAATCTGTGAGTGTGTCGAGGCTCGCGATGGTGACGACGCGATAAAGCGCCCGGGGCTGCGCTTGACGACCGGCTGACGGGCACATCTGCGAGGGGTTGTGGTTGGGTCCCCAGATAGAAGTCCAGTATCTGTGTGAGTTTCGTGTCCGAGAATGGACACAGGAGGAAATTCACGAATCATGGCACGCAGACATACCCCCGATCAGGTCATCGCCAAAGTCCGGCAGGGCCAGAAAATGCTCAATGACGGGCGCCCGATGGTCGAGGTCATCAAGGAGCTCCAGGTCACCGAGGCGACCTGGTACCGGTGGCTGAACCAGTACGGGTCCGAGAGGAACGCCGAGGCGTCCAAGCGGACCAGGGAGCTGGAGAAGGAGAACGCCCGGCTCAAGCGCCTGCTGGCGGAGAAGGAACTGGCCATCGACATCCTCAATGAGGTGGCCAAGGGAAAATTCTGAGCCCCGAACCCCGCCGCCGTGCCGTGCGCATGGCAGTGGAGAAGTTCGGGGCGTCCGAGCGTTTCGCGTGCTCGCTTCTGGGGCAAAACCGGTCCGCGTTCCGCAAGAAGAAGCCCGACATGGGCTTCGAGGAAGCCCAGCTCAGGGCAGCACTGCGGGCCGTGGCCGGGAAGCACCCCGCGTGGGGCTGGCGGAAGGCCCGCTGGCACCTGCTGGCCCAGCCGGACTGGGACGGCGTGGCGCTGAACCGGAAGCGGGTCCGCCGGCTCTGGCGCGACGAAGGCCTGGTCTGTAAGCCCAAGCCGCGGAAGAAGCGCCGCACGGGGCCCGGCGCCGGGGAGCAGAAGCGCNTCACAGCGGAGTACCCGATGCACGTGGTCAGCTTCGACTTCCAGTCCGACGTGACCTCCTGCGGACGGCACATCCGGTTCTTCAACGTCATCGACGAATACACCCGCACCGCGCTGGCCATCATCCCGCGGCGGTCATTCAAAGCCACCGACGTCGTCGCGGTACTGGAGAACATCATCGCCGAAACCGGCACCGCCCCGACCTACATCCGGTGCGACAACGGGCCGGAATTCACCGCGGCCGCCCTGATTGACTGGTGCAACAGCGCCGGCGTCGATACCGCGTTCATCGACCCGGGATCACCCTGGCAGAACGGCTTCATCGAATCCTTCAATGCCCAATTCAGAAGGGAACAACTCACCGGCGAAATCATGGACACCATGGCCGAAGCGAAGTATTTGGCCGACGAATGGAAAGCTATCTACAATCATGAACGGCCCCACGGATCCCTGGACGGCATGACGCCGAAAGACTACTGGGAAACGTGGACCGAAAAAACCACATTAGCTATCGCATAGACGCTGGACTGCTAACGGGGGCCCAACCAG
>NZ_PZKO01000034.1:0-1944 GCF_014926485.1 Pseudarthrobacter sp. AB1 | reverse complement strand
GAGTTCTCAAACAACAGACACACCCGGCACCACCACAACCATCTAATCGGCCGTGGATCGCTCCGGAGCAACTTTTCAAACTTACCCGGTTTCCCGCCCCGATGCAAATCCATATTCCAGGACCCACACCAGCAGAAAACACATCCCCACCAAACAAAGGCGCTCAAAAGAACAACCAACATTTGGTCTTGAATTAGGGGGTTTGGCCGCCCGCGGTAACCAGCTCTTCGCTGTTCCCCTCGCGGCGACTTAGAAAACAATACACCCACCCAACCCCCACCGCAAATCCACCCCCACAACGGCCCCTATGCCCCCAAATCCGCGTCGTAACGGGGAATCTGGGGGCTCACCGGGGGCCCGGTGCAGCAATCGGCCAGAACGGGTTTGTGTTGACTGGATCACATCGAGCGGGGAAATGGCGAGCGCCGAGACCGCCAACGCTGTGACCTCTCCGGTGGCAGGTCGGAACGTCTGCCTTGTTCAGGTTCGCCCTATCGTGCACCTATGCGCATCCCTGTTGGCATGTTTCCTAAGATCGGCTCAGGCGTGCGCTGATAGCGGCGTGCGCTGATAGCGGCATGCGGCATGCGGCCAATGCCCGGGATCAGTTCGCCTCTGATGCAAGGTGGTTTCGAAGCCGGCGGCACTGAGCATCATGGTTAGTGCCCCCACAGGCCAGGCGTATGCAGCCGATACCGCCTGTGGAAATCTCGCGATTTCGTCGCCTTCAAACAGACCTAGCAGGAGAAGCCCACCAGAAATCAGGCGCCGTGCCAGCTCCCGGAGAACAGTGGGAACCTGGTCGGGTGCGAAGTACATTAGCGAGTACCAAGCCAGGCTGCCGGATGCGAGGACTCGACGGGCCCAAATCTCGCAATGTATTCGGCGGCTCTCTTTGAGTACGAGATCTCGACCTCTACCTCCGTCATGCAGCCACCCTATGGTGGGCAGCAATAATCGATGCTTTCCGGGCAGAGTTTGCCTATTCGTGTGCAGTGCCTTCTACTGACGGGTGCGGCCATGGATGGCCTGGTGGCGCCACCCGTACCCGCCGTCGATACTCGGTGCCGGGTGGATGGTGTCCTTGCGAACCATGGGACGTCATCGCAACCGCCCGTGCGCCAACTCCCGGATCACTGTGTCCCGCTCGCGGCTCTCAAGCCCGCAACGTCCGCACCACCGGTCCATCGAATCGTTAGGCTCGACGTCCTGGCTGCCAGCACCGACCACGACCGTGTCCAAGCGATCCATGGCCGCGCCCCCTCTCAGCGGGCACGAGTTTATGGACGCGCTTTCAGGCGATACCGCTCGAGCAGGTTCTCAACGTCGGTCGCGACGCTCTACCTAGACCACATGTCGGGCGCCGGCGCCATAATCAGCCTGGGCACCAGAGCGGTGCTGCACAGTAGAGCCGACGGATGGCGCTGTCAATGGCCAATAGTTTGTGCCCACGGGCGGCCAGCAAAAATGCCCGCTGGTGGCCATGAAAACTGCCCACTCATGGCCATGAGATCTGCCCACCAGGTGTTTGGTGGCGTTGGCCATGTTGGGTTGTGGTTTTAGTTCATTGGTTTGACTCCTTTTCCGGCCAAGGCCTGGCTGAGGCGGATTGATTCGCCTGAGGTCTGGCAGACGTGCGCGTGGTGCAGCAGCCGATCGACGGTTGCTGTGGCGAGGGTTTTGGGCATGAGTTCGTCAAAGCCGGCCGGATGCAGGTTTGAGGACACCGCGATGGACCGTTTCTCATAGGCGGCATCGACGAGGCGGTAGAGCCCCTCGGCCGCGTCGGTGCCGACCGGCAAGAGGCCTATATCATCGACCACCACTAAATCTGCGCGCAGGATCCGGGCGACGACTTTGGTGACGCTGTCATCGGAGCGGTGGGCGCGCATGAGAGCGCCGAGGTCCTCGAGCCGGAACCAGGCGACCCGCATGCCGGCCTCG
>NZ_PZKO01000062.1:0-1966 GCF_014926485.1 Pseudarthrobacter sp. AB1 | reverse complement strand
AGGCCGGCGGCATACTGCAATTTGGGCTGATAGACGTTGAGGTACATCCGGTCGATGCACTCAACTTCGAACTTCACATGCCCGGACAAGACATCTGCTACGGTGCGCGCTATCGTCATCACAAGCTCCGGTCGGTGATCAGGAGGCCGAAAGGCCCACCACTGCTACGGCAGTCATACACCCGCGACAATTCAACTGTCACGGATCACCCTGCCCGACCGGAGCCCTCACCACCCAGGTGAGACAACATGCCTTGTCGGGCTGGGGCGAAGCCCCGCTGGTACTACAGTCGCGTTTATTTTGGGCTGCGTCGGCGGTTTAATCGGACTTTCCGCTTGGGGCCTGTTAATCGTTGGTGGTGAGTGATGATATTTGTGTGGCGGACGTAGAAGAGTGGGCCGAAGGTCTGGAAGAAATCGGCGATCTGATTGGGCAGCGGTTTGTCCGGTCCGAACCACGGCGGAATGCTGTGGGGTATGTGCGAGGGCTCCTTTCGGATGAGGAACGTAAGAATTCCTGGACCCTGTCTGAACGCGCCGGGCACGGTACCCCGGATGGCATGCAGCGCCTGCTCTCCACCACCGACTGGGACCCGGATGCTGTGCGGGATGACCTGTTCACCTACGTCAACCGCCATCTGGGCGATCCCGACGGGATCCTGATCATCGACGAGACCGGATTCCTCAAGAAGGGCGCCGCTTCAGCCGGGGTCGCACGCCAGTATTCGGGCACCGCCGGGCGGGTGGAGAACTGCCAGATCGGGGTGTTCCTGACCTATTCCGCCCCGGCCGGGCGCACCCTGCTGGACCGGGAACTCTACCTGCCCAAAACCTGGGCCGATGATCGGGAGAGATGCACCCGGGCCGGGATCCCTGAAGACCGGGAATTCGCCACGAAACCGGTACTGGCCGCGGACATGATCGACCGCGCCCTGGATGCCGGGATCCCTGCCCGCTGGGCCACCGGGGACGCGGTCTACGGACAGCACACAGGGCTGCGCCGCCGCCTGGAAGCCAGAGGATTGCATTACGTACTGGCCGTGCCCATGAACCAAAACGTCATCGCCCCCACCGCCGGGATCGGCGAGCAATGGCGCGCCGATAAACTCATCACTTCCCTGCGGGCCAACACCTGGCGGACCCGCACCGCCGGGGCCGGAACCAAGGGCGACCGCCGCTACTCCTGGGCACGGACCCGCATCAACGGACCCGCCGAAACCGGAGAACACTGGCTGCTGGGCCGCCGGTCCCTGAAAGACCCGACCGACCTGGCCTACTACATCTGTCACGGCCCCAACCGGGTCTCTCTCGCCGAGCTGGTGCGGATCGCCGGCGCCCGCTGGGCGATCGAGGAAACCTTCCAAACCTCCAAGGGCGAAACCGGGCTGGACCACTACCAGGTCCGCCAATACACCGGCTGGTACCGGCACATCACCCTCTCCATGTTCGCCCAGGCCTTCCTGACCGTGATCCGCTCCAAAAAAGGGGCCCAGCCGCCGGAGACGCGGAACTGATCCGGCTCTCGCTGCCCGAAATCAGGCGGCTGCTCGTCCGGCTCGTCTGGCACCGCTCCACCAGCCCAAACCACGTCTTGCAACACTCAACCTGGCGACGAAAACACCAACACCGCGCACGACATAGTCATTACAAAGCCCGCGGACACACCCCATAAACGCGACTGTAGTACCAGCGGGGCTTCGCCCCAGCCCGACAAGGCATGTTGTCTCACCTGGGTGGTGAGGGCTCCGGTCGGGCAGGGTGATCCGTGACAGTTGAATTGTCGCGGGTGTATGACTGCCGTAGCAGTGGTGGGCCTTTCGGCCTCCTGATCACCGACCGGAGCTTGTGATGACGATAGCGCGCACCGTAGCAGATGTCTTGTCCGGGCATGTGAAGTTCGAAGTTGAGTGCATCGACCGGATGTACCTCAACGTCTATCAGCCCAAATTGCAGTATGCCGCCGGCCT
>NZ_PZKO01000086.1:0-2000 GCF_014926485.1 Pseudarthrobacter sp. AB1 | reverse complement strand
CAACATCGCGAAGCAAAAGCACGGCTTCTTGTCCATCCGGTACAAGCGGCTCGCCAACCGGCGTGGCAAGTCCCGCGCCATTGTCGCGATCGGACACAGCATCATCACCGCGGCCTACAACATGCTCGCCAACGGTGTCTGCTACGAGGAACCACCCCTGCGGCACTACGGCCAGGCCAACGCAGACAGAACCCGCCAACGCGCGCTCAAGGACCTCACCCAACTCGGATTCGAGGTGACGATCACACGCACCCCAGCCGCATGACTCCCCACATTTTCGTATCAGTTGGCAGCCTTCTTAGCGCTGTCGAACCCGGATCCGTCGCCAAAGTAGGCGCGGATGCAGGGACCGATGGCCGGGCCCACACCCGGTAAGGACAGCACCAGCGGGTCATCGCCGTAGAGGTGCTCCCACCACTGCCGCGCGTGGGAGCTAAACCGCTCGACCCTGGCCCGTGACTCCTGCAGGTCTGTCAGGTGTTCGGCGACGTCCACGGCCAGCGCGTCCAGATCCAGATGCCCCTCCCAGAAATCTGCCCACCCCCGCGCCGCGGCCTTGATCGCGGCAGCACGGGCGGGCGTATCTCCAACGTCACGGGTATGCTCGGCGACCACAGCCGTAAGCGTTGCTGAGCGCGCCGATGCCAGGGAACGCAGGTGCGGCCAGCGGCCCAGCACCGCCAATGCTGTTGACTCGGATCCGGCGAAAGCGGACCACACATCGGGAAAGGCCCACCGTGCCAGCGACAGCAGCCGCCGCCAGTGCCGGTTCCCGTCAATCACGGCGCCGGCCCGGCGGACCACGGCCCGTCGCAGTGCCAGCTGCCCCGGGGATGCCAGGACCAGCGGTGGCGGGTCGAAGATCTCCCCGGCGTGGGTGAGTACTTCGGAGTCGATGACGTCGGACTTGTTTTTGCCCATGATGGCCGCGCGCAGCCGTGAGGAGTGCCGGGCGCCGATCATTTCCATCTGCCCGCCGGCCCGTTCAACCGCCAGGGTCAGCGCCAGCCAGGTCATCGATGTCGGTTCCACGACCGCTGTCAGCGGCGCCGTTACGGCGGCCAGCCGCTGTGAGAGTCTCTCCAGCCCGGCAAGGGTTGGGTCGACAGTGAAACGGCTCAGATGTTCTGTTCCGTCGTCGAAAAACTCCCGCACCGCGATACGGTGCCGTGCCGTGATGGCCTCATCGATACCTGCCACTGCCCGCACGATCCCCGCGGGTTTATCCTGATCTTGCATGATGGTTCTCCCTTTCGCATCGAATACGTGCGATGGAACAACCCGTCGTTGCCGGTCCACCAGCCGAGTCACCAGGCCGGGTAGTCCACCTCTGGGGAGAACCGTCATGCGTTGCTTCCAGCGCCGGGCTGGTTGGGTCCCCAGATAGAAGTCCAGTATCTGTGTGAGTTTCGTGTCCGAGAATGGACACAGGAGGAAATTCACGAATCATGGCACGCAGACATACCCCCGATCAGGTCATCGCCAAAGTCCGGCAGGGCCAGAAAATGCTCAATGACGGGCGCCCGATGGTCGAGGTCATCAAGGAGCTCCAGGTCACCGAGGCGACCTGGTACCGGTGGCTGAACCAGTACGGGTCCGAGAGGAACGCCGAGGCGTCCAAGCTGACCAGGGAGCTGGAGAAGGAGAACGCCCGGCTCAAGCGCCTGCTGGCGGAGAAGGAACTGGCCATCGACATCCTCAATGAGGTGGCCAAGGGAAAATTCTGAGCCCCGAACCCCGCCGCAGTGCCGTGCGCATGGCAGTGGAGAAGTTCGGGGCGTCCGAGCGTTTCGCGTGCTCGCTTCTGGGGCAAAACCGGTCCGCGTTCCGCAAGAAGAAGCCCGACATGGGCTTCGAGGAAGCCCAGCTCAGGGCAGCACTGCGGGCCGTGGCCGGGAAGCACCCCGCGTGGGGCTGGCGGAAGGCCCGCTGGCACCTGCTGGCCCAGCCGGACTGGGACGGCGTGGCGCTGAACCGGAAGCGGGTCCGCCGGCCGCCGG
>NZ_PZKO01000085.1:0-2083 GCF_014926485.1 Pseudarthrobacter sp. AB1 | reverse complement strand
GCGGCACGCTGGGCCGGGTTGCCGGACTTGAAGATACCGGAACCGACAAACACACCGTCAGCGCCGAGCTGCATCATCATCGCAGCGTCGGCCGGGGTGGCAATGCCGCCGGCGGTGAACAGCACCACGGGGAGCTTGCCGGCGGCGGCAACCTCCTTGACCAGTTCATACGGGGCCTGCAGTTCCTTGGCCGCGACGTAGAGCTCGTCCTCGGGCAGCGCGGCGAGCTTGGCGATCTCGGCGCGGATCTGGCGCATGTGCCCGGTCGCGTTGGAGACGTCGCCGGTGCCGGCCTCGCCCTTGGAGCGGATCATGGCCGCGCCCTCGTTGATGCGGCGCAGCGCCTCACCGAGGTTGGTAGCGCCACAGACGAACGGTACCGTGAAGTTCCACTTATCGATGTGGTGGACGTAGTCGGCCGGGGTCAGGACCTCGGACTCGTCAATGTAGTCCACGCCGAGGGACTGCAGGACCTGCGCCTCGACGAAGTGGCCGATCCGGGCCTTGGCCATGACCGGCACGGAGACGGCGTCGATGATCGCCTCGATCATGTCCGGGTCCGACATGCGGGACACGCCGCCCTGGGCACGGATATCGGCCGGAACACGTTCCAGGGCCATGACTGCAACGGCACCGGCGTCTTCGGCGATGCGGGCCTGTTCAACATTGACGACGTCCATGATGACGCCGCCCTTGAGCATCTCAGCCATGCCCCGCTTGACGCGGTTGCTGCCCGTGATCAGGGGAAGAGGTATTGGCTGGTTCACGAAGTGTTCTCTTTCCGTCAGTTTTGTGGTTTTAGGCGCCAGTGCGGCATAGCACGAGCCTGTGCCCCTTTGTGATCTGGCTTCCGGCATGGTCGTCAGGCGCGGCCTGGACTCCTACCGGATCTATCGCAGCACTACCGTCCTGTTGCCCTGCAGGATCACCCGGCCTTCGCAGTGCCAGCGCACGGCGTTGCTGAGTGCCTTGCATTCGGTGTCCCGGCCGGCAGCGACAAGGTCCTCGGGGCCGTAGGTGTGGTCTACCTCAACGGTCTGCTGGGAGATGATCGGCCCTTCATCGAGCTCGGCGTTGACGTAGTGGGCGGTGGCTCCCACGGTCTTCACGCCGCGCGCGTACGCCTGGTGATACGGCTTGGCGCCCTTGAAGCTGGGCAGGAACGAGTGGTGGATGTTGATGGCGCGCCCGTCGAGCTTGCGCGTGAGTTCGTCGCTGAGCACCTGCATGTAGCGGGCCAGCACCACCAGTTCCACGTCGAGTTCGTCCACCAGTTCCAGCAGCCGGGCCTCGGCGGCCGGTTTGGTGTCGGCGGTGACGGGCACGTGGAAGAACGGGATGCCGTGCCATTCCACCAGCGTCTGGTGGTCCGTGTGGTTGGAGACCACAGCGGCGATCTCCACGGGAAGCTCGCCGGTTCTGGCGCGGAACAGCAGGTCGTTGAGGCAGTGGCCGAACTTGGACACCATGATCAGCACGCGGCGCTTGGCGCCGTGCCGCTCCAGCCGCCAACTCATCCCGAACCGCTCCGCCACCGGGCCAAAAGCGGCCCGCAACGTGTCAGCGGTGGAGGCATCGCCGTCGGACGCGAAGTGCACGCGCATAAAGAAGTGCGCCTCCGACCGTTCGCCGAACTGCTTGCTGTCCACGATGTCGCAGCCATGCTCCAGCAGGAAACCTGAGACGGCGTGGACGATGCCGGGCGTCTCGGGGCAGTCCAACGTCAGGACGTGTTCCACGGTGGTGACCGGCAACGGGCGTGTTTCAGTCTGGATGTCGGTCATGGCTCAGCACTCGATGACGTTGACGGCGAGGCCGCCGCGAGAGGTCTCTTTGTATTTGGTTTTCATGTCGGCGCCGGTTTCTTTCATGGTTTTGATGGCTTTGTCGAGGGATACTTTGTGGCTGCCATCGCCATGCAGGGCAAGGCGGGCGGCGTTGATGGCTTTGACGCTGGCGATGGCGTTGCGTTCGATGCAGGGGATCTGCACCAGGCCGCCCACGGGGTCGCAGGTCAGCCCGAGGTTGTGCTCGATGCCCACTTCGGCGGCGTTTTCCACTTGTTCGGGCGTGCCGCCGAGGA
>NZ_PZKO01000027.1:0-2091 GCF_014926485.1 Pseudarthrobacter sp. AB1 | reverse complement strand
GCATGTCGATGCTGAAAATCGTCGGATCAGTGTAGAAGGGGGCATCGAGGGAATATCCCACGCGCCGGAAATCGAACAACTCGCTGATTTCCGCCAGCTGCTCTGCAGGCAATGATGAAGCGAGTTTTCCGCGTGAATTGATGGGCAAAACTGGAGCAGACATGTGTTTCCTCCCGGAGGCGTGGGTAATTATGCGATTCGTGGCAGCCACGGCTGGGTGGTCCAAGCGGTGTTGTGGAAAACCTTGTAATCATGAGATTAGGGACGATTGCACTGCAACAAAAGCGCAAGATATTGGATATAACAGTGCACAATGAGTGCATGATTGATCCACGGCTCATCACACTCAGGGTGTTTGCCCGGTGCGGCACTATAGGCGCAACCGCGGAGCTCACGGGTTACTCTCCCTCCGCCGTCTCCGCGCAATTGCGGGAACTCCAGCGCGTGCTTGGAATGCAGCTGCTGACGAAGGACGGTCGTGGTGTGCGGCTGACCGCCACGGGCCGATTTCTCGTGGCGGGCTCGGACACCCTCATTGCGGAATGGGAGAGCCTGCGCGCCGCGGCCATGGATGCCGGCGACCAGGTGCCGTCACGTTTTGGTCTTGGGGGATTCTCGACGGCGGCCGCCCGGCTGCTCGCGCCGCTGGCCGCGACCCTGCGCGCAACACGTCCCCTGCTGGAGGTGCAGGTGCTCGAGGCCAACCCGGCCCGCTGCTTCGACTTGTTGGTTGCCGAGCGCATCGACCTCGCGGTCATCGTCGCCATGCAGTCCGACACCTATGCTGAGGACGATCCGCGCTTCGAGCAGACCGTTCTGCTCGATGATCCCCTGGATGTGATCATTCCCTCCGACCATCCATTGGCATCGCGGGAAACGGTGACGCTCGAAGAGCTGGCGTCCGAACCCTGGATCACAGAGGCCGCGGGATCCACCTACCATTCTCTCTTCACCGCGGCGTTCACGGCAGTCGGGGTGACACCGCGGATTGCCCATGAGGCAGTTGAATGGGAAACCCAGATCGCTTTCGTTGGTGCGGGGCTGGGCGTGGGCCTGCTGCCACGACTGGCACCCCTGCATAGTGCCGAAAACGTGGTTCGACTTCGCATTGCTGGCAAGGGGAAGCCCACGCGCCGCATTGTCGCTGCGGTGCGCAGGGGCAGCATCGCATCGCCCCTGATCCAGGAGTCGCTCGGCATCCTGCAGGTCAGCGCCAATCGGATCCTCAGCGCCCGGCCCGAAGACGACCTCTGAAATCGCATGGCAGCGTCTCGTTGCCGCCGGGCGCGGGACGCCGCCGCAGTCAGCGGAGACCGAGGTCACTGTCAACATACGAGCCGGGACGGTTTCCGCCGCTGTGTTGGCAATTGCAGCGCCCATCCAGCTGCAGCCGAACATTTACTGGGCTTGAGGACTCCAACTGGATATTCACGAACTCCTTCTCTTCGCTGCTAATCCGGAGAGTCTGTTCTTGGTCGTGGTGCTGGGACATGTTGATGACCTTTGCTATGCGTGGGGGGGTGGGTGTGCCTGGGCGGCACGGGCCGGAACATGCCGCGTGCCGCCTGGGCGGGGTTGGTGCTTAGGGTGCGCAGTTATTTATTGTCCGGGTCCCGTTTGCTGGGGCTGGACGGTGGGGATGCTGCCTGTGTGGGTGCCGCCTTGGTGCGAGTCCGGGTCGGGGCAGGTTTCGTCGCAGTCATGCGTCGTGACGAGGTCGAATTGAACGCGGCCGTGTTGTTCCACGCCGGTCCGGATCGCACGTTCCATCACGTTAGTGGCCAATCGTGCGCGCAATGCCAGAGGATCACGGCGGAGGTCCTTGGTGAGAGCGAAGCAGAGCAACAACATAACGATTACGAAGGGCAGGGCCGCCACGATAGTGATGCGTTGAAGTCCTGATAGTGCCGCGGAGGGTTCATTACCTCCGGCCAGGAGCATGACGGAAGCTACCGCGCCGGTGAGCAGGCCCCAGAAGATGATCAGGCGTCGGGGTGGGTCGTTGGAGCCGTTGGAGCTCAACGAAGCGATCACGATAGAGGCCGAGTCGGCGCTGGTGACGAAGAAGTTTGCAATGAGGACCATGGCCAG
>NZ_PZKO01000029.1:0-2114 GCF_014926485.1 Pseudarthrobacter sp. AB1 | reverse complement strand
TCACAAAGATCGAAGCCGTGATCATGAAAAGCCACCCGGTGTACTCCATGACCCAGTTAAGGGCCCCGGTGGAGGTCGCGGCGAGGTTATCCTTTCCGACGAAGCCCCAAACCACAAAGGCGACAGCCGCGACGCCGGTGATTCCGAAGGTCACTTTGTCAAGGGTGTGCGTGTGGTTCCGGCGCCGCGAAACGGCGTGATCGGTCTTGGCGTTGCGCAGTTCCTCGAGGATCAGCTCATACTCTTCTGTATCCGGCAGTGCCGCGGCACCTACGTCCCCCGGATCCAGGACATCCTGGCTGGCGTTTTCTTCCGTGGAGACATCAATGACTGTTGTGGTGTTCCGCGTTCTTTCGCGCTTTTCGCTGGGGGGAGTTGCTGCCAAAGAGTCGTCGGCAGACGACTCCTCGGGGGTGGAGAGTTGTAAGTCACGGCCAATAGCCATGAGCGAATCCTTTGCTCGGCGGATGATGGGCTTGCGGTTACTAGTTGCTGAGGTAGCCGTTCGGGTCAAGGACATACTTCGTGGCGGCTCCGGCATCGAATTCCGCATACCCCCGAGGGGCATCCTGGAGCGGAATGGCCGTGGCGTTGACGGCCTTGGCGATTTGGATCCTGCCATGCAGGATCGCCATCATCAGCTGCCGGTTGTACTTCATCACCGGGCACTGGCCGGTCGTGAAGGAGAGGGACTTCGCCCAGCCGGTGCCCAGGGACAGGGACAGGCTGCCCTTCTGGGCCGCCTCGTCCGCGGCACCCGGATCCCCGGTGACATAAAGGCCGGGAATGCCCAGGGACCCGCCGGCGGCGGTGAGATCCATCAGTGAATTGAGCACGGTGGCCGGCGCTTCCTGGGCCCCGGCACCGTGTCCGCGGGCCTCGAAACCGACCGCGTCTATACCGGCGTCGACCTCCCGGACGCCGAGAAGCTGCTCGATCTGGTCAGCCGGGTCGCCGTTGGCCACATTGACGGTTTCGCAGCCAAAGGATCGGGCCTGGGCCAGGCGATCCTCATTGAGATCCCCCACGATGACCACCGCGGCCCCCAGCAGTTGCGCGCTGGCCGCCGCGGCAAGCCCCACGGGACCGGCCCCAGCAACATAGACGGTGGACCCGACGCCGACACCTGCCGTGACGGCTCCGTGGAATCCGGTCGGGAGGATGTCCGAGAGCATGGTCAGGTCCATGATCTTCTCCAGGGCCTGGTCCCGATCGGGGAACCGCAGCAGGTTCCAGTCCGCATAGGGGACCAGGACGAACTCGGCCTGCCCGCCGACCCATCCGCCCATATCGACATAGCCGTAGGCGGAGCCGGGCCGGTCCGGGTTCACGTTCAGGCAGATTCCGGTCTTGCCCTCCTTGCAGTTCCGGCAGCGCCCGCAGGAGATGTTGAAGGGGACAGAGACGATGTCCCCGACCTTGATGAACTCGACGTCGGGCCCGGTCTCGATGACTTCTCCGGTGATCTCGTGCCCCAGGACGAGACCGGCGGGGGCGGTCGTGCGGCCACGAACCATGTGCTGGTCGGAGCCGCAGATGTTGGTGCTCACCGTGCGCAGGATGACCCCGTGTGGGACCTTCCGGCCGACATTGACGGGATTGACGCCGGGGCCGGCCTGCAGTTCAAAGGTGGGAAACGGGGTATCGATGATTTCCACGATCCCCGGCGCCTTGTATGCAACGGCTTTGTTACCTGACATTGAATGGCTCCTATGGGTTGGCGATCGTAACCTCACGGTGATGCTGGTCGCATCAGACGGTCTGTGAGTTAGTTGTTGTCAGTTTTCGTGGAGCGAGTTGGGTCAATTGATACGTGCAGCTATGTGCGTTTAGGCGTCGATGATCATGTTGGTGCGCGCGGTGGAGCAGCAGGGTAGGAACTTGCCTGCTTCGATTTCCCGTGCGCGGATCCCGCCTTGGTGGTTCATCTCGATTTCCCCGGAGAGTTTGACGACTTTGCAGGAGCCGCACATGCCTTCTTTGCAGTTCGCGCCGATCCTGACGCCGGCACGTTGGGCGGCTCCGAGGATGTGTTCGGTGGGGTCGATGCGTACGTTGATGCCGGTGCGTATGAAGGACAGGGTGAGGCTTCCGGTTCCGACCGTGTCGAAGAG
>NZ_PZKO01000053.1:0-119105 GCF_014926485.1 Pseudarthrobacter sp. AB1 | reverse complement strand
CCCGGGGTTTTCATGAGGCTGTCGCCCGCGGGGTGTGTTAAAGCGACGAAAGGTGCTTCTGAGCTGGGAAAATAGTGTTGTCGACGCACTGATCCACCGGCTGAAAGAAGCACCTTTCTGATGTCCAAGATTACCGGAGTTTTCCCGTCCCTTCCTGTTGCCACGACGGAGCAGTCGCTGGTCTCCCATGCCGGGCTGAACGTGGTGACGTCTTTTGTTGACGCGCTCGGATTCAGGGACCTATGCGAAGACCGTTTGGGCCAGTTCGTCCCCTCCGGCGCCTGGCACCGGCCCGGGACGATCCTGGGCTCGTTGGCTGTAATGCTTGCCGGCGGCGGGGAACACGTCTCCGATCTGGACATCCTGCGGACCGGGGCCGGGGTCTTCGGGAAGGTTGCTTCGAACGCGACGATCTCGCGGTTCTTTGAGCGGACCGTGACCAACCCGGATCTCTTCAGCTACGGCTTTGCCACCTTGACGCGGGAATTACGTTCGCGGGCGTGGGAAGCTGCCGGGGACCGGAACCCTGCTCTGAAGGCCACAGCGCTTGACCCGCTGATCATCGACCTCGATGCCACCCTCGTCACCTCCCACAGTGACAAGGAACAGGCCGTCGGCACGTACAAGGGCGGGTTTGGTTTCGCTCCCTTCGTCGCCAGTGTTGACTACGGGACGGGCAACGGGACCGGTGAGGCCCTGGCAGCGCTCCTGCGTCCGGGCAATTCCGGGGCCAACAGCGCCGAGGACCACATCAAGGTCTTCACCCAGGCCATCGCACAGCTCCCCGACGCGTTCTACGACCAGGACGGAAAGCTGATCGGGGAGAAGGTGCTGGTCCGTACCGACAGTGCCGGGGCGTCCCGGAAATTCCTGCACTACCTCGCATCATTAGGGGTCCAGTTCAGTGTCTCCTACCCGGTCCCGGTGATGAAGGCCCGCATGGTCGCGTGGATCAACGACAAGCAGTATTGGCAGCCGGCACTGGACCAGGACGGCAACGAACGCACGGACGCGTGGGTCGTTAACGCCACCGACGTCCTCGGGCTCAGCGACTACCCGCCCGGCACGAACCTGTACCTGCGTGCCGAGCCCCTGCACCCCGGAGCGCAACCGACCCTGCTGGATACGGACGGGCACAGAGTCACGGCATTCTTGACGAACTCACCGTGTTGGCACGGGCCGGCCCTTGATGCCCGGCACAGGGCCCGGGGACGATGTGAGAACCGGATCAAAACCCTGAAGACCACCGGGCTCGGGAAGCTGCCGTTCTTCGACTTTCACGCCAACCAGGCCTGGGCCAACATCGCCGTACTGGCCATGAACCTGGTGTCCTGGCTGCAGTTGGCCGCGCTACCCACCGGGCACAAAGCCCGGGGATGGGACATGAAACGGTGGCGGTACAGGCTCTTCGCCACCGCCGGGAAACTCATCACCCGTGCCCGGCGGACACGGCTGCTGATCCCTGACAAAGCACCGGAAACCGAAACGATCACCACGCTCCTGGCCGCTATAACCGAGCTGAAAAACAGCCTCCGACAACAGGACCGGCTTCTGGCCTGAGAACCACTCGGCCAGCCCTTCAACCACCAGCACGACCCATCGGAGACGTGGAACCCGACGCCCAACCAGCGACACCAGGCCCTGCCAGCACACCCAAAACCAGAAAATCAGCCCGAACCAGAATCAAACCGGAACCCGACGGCCAACCCGAGCATCATGAAAAATCCGGGCCAGGCGACGGCCGTGATATCGGCGTCGAGCGCCTTTCCGATACTGGGGTTAGCCACGAACACGATGGTGGCGTCTATCAGGATCATAAAGAACCCCACCACCAGCGACCACAAAGCCAACCAAGGCCTGGCTCCGGCTTCCATGCGGTTCCTTTGATTACGTTGGCGGCCGGCCGTGACTCACTGTGGAAACGCTACCCCAGCAGATCGAGGATGTCCGTGCGTGCGAACATCTGCGCGGCGGCCCGGGCGGATGGGCTGCCGGCGTCGGGATCTGCACCGGCCTCCAGCAACACCCGGGACACGTCCGTGAACCCCTTGAATGCTGCCCCGGCCAAAGGGGTCTGGCCGCGGTCGTTGGCCGTATTGGCCTCACCGCCGTGCTCAAGGATCAGCTGCACAGTCTCCGTGTGGCCGTGGTACGCGGCCAGCATCAGCAGGGAATCGCCGGCAGCGTTGGTCATAGTACCCGGGGCGCCGGCGTCCAAATAGCCGCGCAGGAGCCCGGTGTCCCCATCCCGGGCAGCCTGGAAGAGCCGGTGCGCCAACGCCACGGCCTCGTCGTCGGGCGTTGAGGCATCGGCTTTGGCGTCGCTGGGTGAAGCGGCGTCGGGTGCGGTGTTCTCGGTCATCAGCGGGTCCCTCTCAGGAATCCAGTCTGGCGCCCCACTACCTGGCCGGCGTCGGGAGCAACAATTACTTCCTGGGCAGCGATGTAAGGCTCCTCGCCGTCCAGCACGGTCAGCATTTCATCCGGTGCTACGGACCGCTTGATGACGGCCAACGCCACCGGACCCATTTCGTAGTGCTGGGCAACGGACGTCACTGTCCCGACCTTCCGCTCGCCGAGCATCACCTGGCTGCCGGGAGCTGGCATGGTGTGCTGCGACCCGTCCAGCTGCAGGAACACCAGGCGCCGCGGCGGATGGCCCAGGTTGTGCACGCGGGCGATGGTCTCCTGGCCCTTGTAGCAGCCCTTGGAGAGGTGCACGGCGGTGCGGAGCAGGTCCAGTTCGTGCGGAATGGTTTTGTCGTCGGTTTCCGCCCCCAGCCTGGGGCGCCACGCAGCAATGCGGAGGGCTTCGGCCGCCATAACACCGGCGAGTGGGCGGTCCGCCAAAGTATCCTCGAGTCCGGCGGCCGGCACCAGGTACTCGATCCAGGGCCGCTCCAGCCCGGGGTGTCCTTCTTCCGGGACCACGGCGTAGGAGTAGCCGCCGGTGCCGACATGCGGCCACGGATCCCGCCACGCCAGCAGTCCGGACCACTCCTCCACAGTTTTGGTGGACCCGAGCACGGCCCAGTTGGCGGAGACGTCGGTGATCTCGACTCGCAGCATGAACTTCATTTTGTTCAGCCACTCAGCCAGCGGTGCAGCCTCGGCGGCCTCAAGAATCAGCCACGTGGTCCCGCCGTCGTCCACTACGCGGGCGTCAAACTCAATCCGTCCCTGGACACTCAGCAACAGCAGCTCGCTTGACTCCCCCGGCTGCAGGCCGGTGACCTGTTGGGACGAGAGGGTGTTCAGCCAGGTCAGCCGGTCCGGACCGCTGACGGTCACCACGCCGCGGTGGGAGAGGTCGACGACGGCGGTACCGGCTGCGAGGGCGCGCTGCTCACGCAGCGGCTCACCGTAGTGGGATGCAACGCCGGCGTCCGCGCCGGTGGCCTCGACGGCGCCGGGGCGCGACAGTAGGGGGCTGGGAGTAGTCATACTGGAGGAACGTCCTTAGGTGAGTAGGTATTCCGGTCTCGGGCAGCGGGACCCGCTACCCACCCGCTCCGCGTCAGCGGTATTCGGGGTTCTCGAAGTCGAAGCGGGTTCCTGCTTTCCATTCTTCAGGAAGATTGCCGTACGCGGGAATCCCGCCGGCGTCCTTGAGCATCCGGGCGAAATGCAACAGGTTCCAAGTCATAAAGGTGGTGTTGCGGTTGGTGAAGTCGGATTCGGGGCCGCCGGAGCCTTCATCCAGGTAGCTCGGGCCCGGACCCACCGGGCCGATCCAGCCGGCGTCGGCCTGCGGCGGGATGGTGAAGCCGACATGCTGCAGGCTGTACAGCACGTTCATGGAACAGTGCTTGATGCCATCCTCGTTGCCGGTGATCAGGCAGCCTCCCACCTTGGGGTAGAACGCCCACTGGCCCTTGCTATTGAGCTGCCCGGAGTGGGCGTACAGCCGTTCGATGAGCTTCTTGGTCTGTGAGGAGTTGTCGCCGAGCCAGATGGGACCGGCAACCACCACAATGTCGGCTTCTTCAACAGACGGGTACAGTTCCGGCCACTCATCGGACGGCCAGCCGTGCTCGGTCATGTCGGGGTAGACACCGCTGGCGATGTCGTGATCGACAGTCCTGATCACACGGGTGGTGACGCCCTGCTTCTCCATGATGAGGCGGCTGACGTTGATCAGGCCTTCGGTGTTGCTGGTCTCCGGCGACCGTTTGAGTGTCCCGTTGAAGAACACAGCCTTCAGGTCGCTGTAATCCGTGGAGTCCTTCGGTGTGGCCATGACGCTCCCTTGATTCACTCGTGGGTGAAGCCCAGGACGCCAAGTCTACTGAGAATCGGTGACGCGGCGGGGTGTCAGGAAACCTTTTTCAGGAAAGCCGAGGCGTGCGCCTCGAGACCCTTGCCGGGCTGTGATGTTCCGCCAGGGGCCACGTCCCAGCGCCAGAGCAAGTTGCCGTCCACGAGGCCGAAGATCCGGGTGGCCGCGCTGTAGTCCTTGGAGTGGCTGCCGCGCATCACCATGTCGGTGGTGAGCTGGATCTGCGGGCCTTTGATCTGCCCGAAGTAGAGCTCAGAGATCCCGCCGGGATGTGAGATGGACACCGAGATATCGAACCCGCCGTCTTTGTTGCGCAGCGCTTCGACTTCATCGGCGCTCTTGAGTGCGGGAACAATATCGGCCGGAATCAGGCCCGGTCCGCCGTCGGCATCAAGCTGTTTGCGTTCCAGCGCCCAAAAGCCGGTCTCAACAGTCAGCGGCCGCAGGCGTGTGCCGTCGTCGTCAGTTAACCAGCTTTCCGCGCGGTACTGCAGATACGGCAGGCCGTTATGCGTGAAGGACACATGCTGGACGAAGTGCTCCGAATCCTCGTCCCCGCTGCCGAGCCGGCCGCTGCCTTCCCACTCACCAATGAGCCAGGAAAGCGGAACAAGTTCCGGTGTCAGGTCTGTAGGAATTTCTATCGGCACGGCAATTACCTCAGGAAAATGCTAGCTCGTTGAACTGGTTTACTTCTGGCCTTTGAAGAGGCGGTAAACCACAAAGCCGGCGAACCAGGCCATGGACAGGCTGGCGATGCCGAGCAGGACGAGGAAGAAGATTTCAAATGCAAGTACGGACATGATGCCATCCTAACCGGTTAGTAGATGAGTAGTTTGTCTATGAAGTAAGCCAGGGAGCCCACGGCCGAAACCGGTGCAAGCCCCATGCTAACCGCAGCCAAAAGATTCAGCGGACCGCCGCGGAGTGTTACGAGGCGGCGGAAGCTGACCAGTACGGCGCCCACCACAACGCCGAAGATCGCCGCGGGCACAACTGCAATGTCGGAAAACACCAGGCCTGCCAGCGGCCCGGCAAGTCCTGCCATCACGACGCCGAGGGGTGCCACGATGCTGTCCGGCCATCGGATCAGGCCGGCCAGCAGTGCCACGGCGGCGCTGATGGCAGCCACGAGGAGCATCTCCCGCACGCCGTTGAAGCGCGCGCCGGCAATCCAGCCTGCACCCAGGCATGAGAGGAGCACACCGGCGCAGCAGCCAAGGGTGGATTCAAGCCGTTGGGCCTGGCCGGTGCCTCGGATGAGCTGCACTATGAACACGGCCATCATGCCCAGCGCCATGAATGCGGGCGTCCAGTCCAGGAAGCCCGGTGCGGGGACGAAACCGGCAGCGAGGGCAGATCCGACGCCGGGCAGCGCAATGACGGCTGCCAGGGTCTTCTTCGCGGGGATGCGGAGGAAGTGGGGCCAGCCGATGCCGACCGCCATGGCGATCACCACGGCGACGCCGATAAGTGCCTCGCGGGAGACGTACACGCCGGCGATGATTGCCACGAGACCCGCCACTCCGACAACACCGATGACCCACGAGCCCAGTGATTTTGCCGGGGCCTGCACCTCGGCGGTCACCGGGGACCCGGCCGGCCGGTTCGCGGCGGCTTCGACTCTGCACTCAATTCGTGGCATCCCATTCTGGCTGTGGATCCGGCGGCTCTGCCTGCCGCGTCAGGGCGTTCTGCCCCACGGCTCAATCCTGCCTTATATGACCCGGATATGTCGCAAAACGAAAGCTTGCCGGGCCCGAATCCGTGCCGTCGCGCGGGCTGATGGGTATACTCAAGGTTCAGCTACGCTTCCTGCAACGGATGCCGTCCGGATAGATCCTTAGTCGGCCAACTTCGCTGCAGTCAGATAGTACCGGCCGGTGAAAACCCGGTTCAGTCGCCCGAAGATGCGCGGACGCCCCTTGGAGGAACAATGTCGCACATCCTGCTATTGACGAACAGCACCGGTTCATCGGTAGACATCCTGCCTGCCCTGGAATTGCTGAATCACCGCGTGCACATCCTCGCCGCGGAACCCACCGCCCTGCTGGAGACAGATCCCTGCGACATCGTGCTCCTGGACGCCCGCAAGGACTTGGTTGGCGCCCGCTCCCTCACGCAGTTACTGAAGGCCACCGGCCTGAGCGCACCCTTGGTCCTGATCCTGACAGAGGGCGGCATGGCCGCCGTTTCCTCGGCCTGGGCCGTGGATGACATCGTGCTCGAATCAGCAGGTCCGGCCGAAGTGGAAGCCCGCATCAGGCTTTCCGTGGCGCGGGCTGTGCCGGACAAGGATGACGCCCCCACGGAGATCCGCGCGGCGGGTGTGGTCATCGATGAAGCGAGCTACACGGCGCGCGTCAACGGAGCGCCCCTGAACCTGACGTTCAAGGAATTCGAACTCCTCAAATACCTCGCCCAGCACCCCGGCCGCGTCTTCACCCGCCAGCAGCTGCTCACCGAGGTGTGGGGCTATGACTACTATGGCGGCACGCGCACCGTGGATGTCCACGTCCGTCGGCTGCGTGCCAAGCTTGGCGCCGACCACGAAAACCTGATCAGCACGGTCCGGAACGTCGGCTACCGCCTGACCCTGGTGCGGCAGCAGGAAGACGAACTGACAGAAGCCTGACACCGTTCAACAGCATCTTCAGGCAGGAACAGCCCCGGACAAGTAGTCCGGGGCTGTTCGTGTATTTGTGAAGCCTTGTTGGTGGAGGACATACGGGTCGAACGTATCGAGGCCACCCCACTGGTGGATCCCCCTCGTTCCCGCCGTAACCGGCGGGTGAGATAACGACTATACGTGCCAGCCCCGGGGCCATCAAATCGGAGCGCCTTCCCGCCGGGGCGTATAGCCTAGCCTCATGAGTCCTGCGCACCCGGAAAAATGGCCTGTCCTTGTTGTCCACGGCGGCGTGGAGGAAGAACTGCTGAAGGACTGCGTGACGCTCCTGGCAGCTGCCGAGGAGTCTGACGGAAACCCCTCGCTGTCTGAACAAACGGTGGTGACGCTCCGCGCCGGGGACTCTGCGGAGCGTTCCCTCCTGACCCTTGCGCTCTACGCGCCGGACGAAGATTCCGATCCGTCCTCCGGTCAGGACCTGGCAGGGTTTGCGGTTGTTGTGGCGGAAGCGGACGGCAGCGGCGTGCTGGAAATTGCCGTCCATCCGAGCTACCGCAACCAGGGCGTGGCGGACCGCCTTGTGGGCGCACTGAAGTCAGGGCGCGGCCTGGACGGCCTGAAGGCCTGGTCCCATGGCAACCACGAGGCGGCAGCGGACCTCGCCGCCCGCTACGGCTACGGTCCGGTCCGCGAACTCTGGAAGATGAGGCTGACTACCGCCACTGCGGAACTGCCCGACGTCGGCCTCCCGGACGGCGTCACGCTCCGCGCCTTCGTGCCGGGCAAGGACGAGGACGGTTGGCTGGCTGCGAACCGCGCCGCCTTTGCCCACCACCCCGAGCAGGGCTCTATGTCCCGCGCGGACCTGGATGCCCGGCTGGCCGAGGACTGGTTTGATCCCGCCGGCTTCCTGCTGGCGGTGGACGCCGCGGACCGGCTGTTGGGATTCCACTGGACCAAGGTGCATCCGCGCCACGGCGCCCATCCGGCGATCGGCGAGGTCTATGCGGTGGGCGTCACACCGGCCGCGCAGGGTATGGGCCTGGGCAAAGCGCTCACAGTGGCAGGCATCAGGCATCTGCAGGACCTGGGGCTTCACGCCGTGATGCTTTATACGGATGCCGACAACACTGCGGCCGTTTCCCTCTACCGGGGCTTGGGCTTCACCCGCTGGGACATGGACGTGATGTACGGCCCGCTGACCGCCGTTTAGGGGAGCCCGGGTGAGTTAGCCCACTCGTGTGACTAACAGCTTCGGATAAGCCCAAATCCAGGGCTCGTGGATGCTGATTGATTGTAAGGTTGGTAGAGAACCGCGCCGGCCGAGGGCCAGCATCAAGCGCCAGGTAAGAGGAGAGACCATGAAACCGGAACCCGCCGGAACAGTCACGTCCGAAGGCGCTTCGGTGCCGGTGCGCGCGCGCTTCGGCTCGTCTGAAGTCCCTGCCTCGCGTGCAACGCAGGACCGGATCGACATCCCCGAATTTGCGCCAAACCCTGTGCCCGAAGGGGACATCCGGCCGGACCGGTTCCTGGACCGCGAGCTCAGCTGGCTGGCATTCAACTCCCGCGTCCTGGAACTCGCCGAAGATCCCGCGCTCCACCTCCTGGAACGTGTGGCTTTCCTGTCCATCTTCGCGTCCAACCTGGACGAGTTCTTTATGGTCCGCGTGGCAGGCCTGAAGCGGCGGATCGCCACCAACCTCGCCGTGCCCTCCCCTGCCGGACTTAGCCCGGTGGAGGTCCTGGAGAAGATCGGCGACGAAGCCCACCGCCTCCAGCAGCGCCATGCGCAGGTCTACGCCGAACAGATCCGCCCCGCCTTGGCCTACGAGCACATCCACCTGATGCACTGGGACGAACTGGACGACGCCGCCAAGCAGCAGCTCAGCGCCATGTTCGCCGAAAAGGTCTTCCCCATCCTGACGCCTCTGGCTGTGGACCCGGCGCACCCGTTCCCCTACATTTCGGGGCTGTCCCTGAACCTGGCCGTGGTGGTTCGCAACCCTGTGAGCGACAAGGAGCTCTTCGCCCGCCTCAAGGTTCCGGACCAGCTTCCCCGCCTGATCTCCATCGACGGTCCGCGGGCCGGAGCTGTCGCGGGACGCGTGGCGCGTTTTATTGCGCTTGAGGAAGTCATCGCCGTCCACTTGGACAAGCTCTTCGCCGGCATGGAAGTCCTGGAACACCACATTTTCCGCGTCACCCGCAATGAAGACCTTGAGGTGGAAGAGGACGACGCCGAGAACCTCCTGCAGGCGCTGGAGAAGGAACTGCTGCGCCGCCGGTTCGGCCCTCCCGTACGTCTTGAGGTCACCCACGACATCAACCCGAACATCCGGGCCCTGCTCATCCGTGAGCTCGGCGTGGAAGAGTCCGAGGTGTACTCGCTGCCGGCTCCGTTGGACCTCCGCGGGCTGTCCGTCATTGCCGGAATTGACCGTGCCGACCTTCATTACCCCAAGCAGCTGCCGCACACGTCCCGGTTCCTGAACGAGTCCGAAACGTCCAAGGCCGCCAACGTTTTCTCGGCCATGCGCCGCCGCGACATCCTGCTCCACCACCCGTACGATTCCTTCTCCACCTCGGTGCAGGCGTTTCTGGAACAGGCGGCCGCGGACCCCAAGGTCCAGGCCATCAAGCAGACCCTGTACCGGACTTCGGGCGACTCCCCCATCGTTGACGCCCTGATCGACGCAGCCGAGGCCGGCAAGCAGGTGCTGGCCCTCGTGGAGATCAAGGCCAGGTTCGATGAGCAGGCCAACATCTCCTGGGCCCGGAAGCTGGAACAGGCGGGCGTCCACGTGGTCTACGGCATCGTGGGCCTGAAAACCCACTGCAAGCTGTCGCTGGTGGTTCGCCAGGAAGTGGACGGGCTGCGCCGCTACTGCCACATCGGCACCGGCAACTACCACCCCCGCACGGCCCGCTACTACGAGGACCTTGGCCTGCTGACCGCCAATGACCAGGTGGGCGAGGACCTTTCCAAGCTGTTCAACCAGCTCTCCGGCTACGCGCCGAAGTCCACGTTCAAGCGGCTCCTGGTTGCTCCCCGCTCCGTCCGCTCGGGGCTGATTGACCGCATCGAGACCGAGATCCGCAACGCCCGCGCCGGGCTGGCCGCCAGGGTGCAGATCAAGGTCAACTCCATGGTGGACGAAGCCATCATCGATTCCCTGTACCGCGCCTCCCAGGCCGGCGTGATGGTGGACGTCATTGTGCGCGGCATTTGCTCGCTGCGTCCCGGCGTCCCGGGCCTCAGCGACAACATCACCGTGCGCTCGGTGCTGGGCCGCTTCCTGGAACACTCACGGGTTTTCGCCTTCGCCAACGGCGGCGATCCCGTGGTGTACATCGGCTCGGCCGACATGATGCACCGAAACCTGGACCGCAGGGTCGAGGCCCTGGTCCAGCTGTCCAATCCTGACGACATCGGCTACGTCCTTGACCTGCTGCGGCGCTACATGGACCCGGAAACAGCCAGCTGGCACCTGGATAACGCGGGCATGTGGAACCGTCACCACACTGCCGACGACGGCAGCCCCCTCGACGACATCCAGTCCTGGCTGCTGGCCTCGCGCACCCGCCAGCGCAGCCTGAGCCGGCGGTAGGGCTACGGCGTTGGCGAGCGACATCCTCGTAGCAGACCAGACAGACCATCCCGGCGAGGCAGTTGCCGTCGTTGCGGCCGGGGCGCTGCCCTGGCGGATCAACTCGGACGGTCTTGAAGTCCTGCTGATCCACCGTCCGCGGTATGACGACTGGTCCTGGCCCAAGGGCAAGCTCGACCCCGGCGAGACCATTCCCGAATGCGCGGCGCGTGAGGTGCAAGAGGAAATCGGGCTTGCCGCGCCCCTGGGCATCCCGCTGCCGCCCATCCACTACCACGTGGCGTCCGGGTTGAAAGTGGTCCACTACTGGGCGGTCCACGTCAACGGTGCCCGCCTCGTTCCCGACGGCAAGGAGGTGGACCGCGTGGTGTGGTGCGCCCCCGAAACGGCTGCCGGTCTGCTGACCAACCCGTCCGACGTCGTTCCCCTCGAGTATCTGCGGGCCGCGCATGACCGTGGTGACCTCAACACGTGGCCGCTGATTGTGGTGCGGCATGCAAAGGCCAAGCCGCGCTCGTCCTGGTCCAAAGCCGAGGGTGAACGGCCCCTCGCCGCGACGGGAATCAGGCAGGCGCAGGCCGTGGGCCGGCTGCTGCAGGCCTGGAAGCCGCCGCGCGTGGTGACAAGTCCCTGGCAGCGCTGCGTGTCAACCGTCGCGCCGTACCTGAAAGCAACGGGGGCCAAGGTCAAACTGGTGGATGCGCTGACAGAACATAAGCACGCCCGGACACCCAAAAAAACCGCTGGCATCATCGAGTCGCTGCTGGAGAAGGCACAGCCCGTCGCCGTCTGCACGCACCGTCCCGCACTGCCCACAGTCCTGGCGCAGCTGGGCAAGCACATGCCGGGCCGTCTGCGCACGCTCCTGCCGGACTCGGACCCTTATCTGTCCCCGGGCGAGATGGTGGTGTGCCACGTGGCCGTCGGCAACAAGCAGCGCATCGTGGCCGTGGAGCAATTCAAACCCTTCGACGACTAAGATTTTCCGCACCAGGCCGGCCGGGGCATCATCGCCGGGCTGGCCACGGGCTTGGCCGCTTTGTTCTGCTGCTTGAGCCTGCCGGGTTGGCTGGGACTGACCGGGCCAGCCGTCATGTGGATCCCGGCGGTGGCCCTCATGGCATACATGACGTTCGTCGGCTTCCTGGCGATGTCGGCGGCGGCCGCGGGAGGAGCGCCCGGTAGACTTTAGCCGTGAGCATCCCGACGCCTTATGAAGACCTCCTGCGTGACGTCCTGGCCCATGGCACGCACAAATCCGACCGCACGGGCACCGGAACCACCAGTGTTTTCGGCCGTCAATTGCGCTTTGACCTTGGCCGGAGCTTCCCGCTGGTCACCACCAAACGCGTGCATTTCAAGTCCGTGGCGGTGGAGCTGTTGTGGTTCCTGCGCGGCGAATCGAACCTAAAGTGGATGCAGGATCAGGGCGTGAGCATCTGGAACGAGTGGGCTGACGCGGAAGGCGAACTGGGTCCCGTGTACGGCGTCCAGTGGCGCAGCTGGCCCACCCCTGACGGCGGCCATATTGATCAGATCGCCGAGCTCGTGGAGAACCTCAAAACCAACCCGGATTCACGCCGGCACATCGTGTCCGCGTGGAACGTCTCCGAGCTCAAGGATATGGCGCTGCCTCCGTGCCACGCGTTCTTCCAGTTCTATGTGGCCGACGGCAAACTGTCCTGCCAGCTCTACCAGCGCTCGGCGGACATGTTCCTGGGCGTGCCCTTCAACATCGCCTCCTACGCTCTGCTCACCTGCATGATTGCGCAGCAGGTGGGGCTGGAGCCCGGCGAGTTTGTATGGACCGGCGGCGACGTCCACATCTACGAGAACCACATGGACCAGGTCCTGAAGCAGCTGGACCGGGAACCGTATGACTACCCGCTGCTGTTGATCACCCGGAAGCCGGCGTCGATCTTCGATTACACGCTCGAGGACTTCGAGGTGGTGGGTTACCAGCACCACCCCACGATCAAGGCCCCGATCGCCGTATGAGTACCGGAAACGCAGCAGACCCCCAGTCCTTCGCGCAGAAGCTTGCCGGTTCCGTGACCGGCGTCGGCTTGGTGTGGGCGCAGACGTCCGGCGGCGTGATCGGCAAAAACGGCGACATGCCCTGGCACCTGCCCGAAGACCTGAAGCACTTCAACCGCCTCACCATGGGGCACCCGGTGATCATGGGCCGCAAGACGTGGCTGTCCTTCCCGGACAAGTACCGTCCCCTGCCGGGCCGGACGAACATTGTGATCACGCGGCAGAAAAACTGGGGCGATTCGCCTGAGGCGGAGGGCGCCGTCGTGGTCCCTTCCCTGGATGACGCCCTCCTGGAGTCTCAGTTCGTCGACGGCGGCGAGACAGTGTGGATCCTGGGCGGCGGCGAAGTCTTCCGCCAGTCCACCCAACTCGCCAACGTCGCGGTGGTCACCACCATCGATGTGGAGGCGGACGGCGACACGTTCGCTCCCGAGCTCGATGAAACCTGGGAGGCGGCGGCGTCCGTCCCGCCGGACGGGTGGCTGACAGCAGCCAACGGAACACGCTACAGGTTTACCAAATGGATGAGGACGCAGGGCTGAGATGTTGAAGAAACCCGAAACACTGTTCGTACTGGGATACATGCTGCTGCCGCTGTTCGCGCTGCTGTCTGCGATCGTTGGCCTGACCATGATCCTGGGCGGCAACAAGATCGCCGGGGCCATCGTGCTGGTGGTGGTCACGCAGGTGTTCGCCTTCGGCGCCTTCTACGCCTTGCGGCTCCGCAAAGCCGCGATGCAGGCGGAAACCAACCGCGGCTGACCTCAGTTTCATGCCGCACGTCGTCGCACGCCGTCCCCACGGGGTATCACGGGGTATGACGTAACCGACTGCGCCTGACCCGTTCCGGCGTCTAAACTGTACGAATGACTACAGCAGCTACCCCCTCCGTCGGCCTGGTCGGATGGCGCGGCATGGTCGGCTCCGTCCTGATGCAGCGTATGCAGGACGAGGGCGACTTCGCCAACATCAACCCGGTGTTCTTCTCCACGTCAAACGCGGGAGGTGCCGCCCCGTCAATTGCCGGTGCTGCCACCGGCGCGGCCGGCAAGCTTGAGGACGCGTTCGACGTCGACACGCTGGCTAAGCTGCCCATTATTGTCACCGCCCAGGGCGGGGACTACACCAAACGCGTGCACACCGAGCTGCGCAGCCGCGGCTGGGACGGCCTCTGGATCGACGCCGCCTCCACGCTGCGCATGAACGACGACTCGATCATCGTGCTGGACCCGATCAACCGCGACGTCATCGACAAGAGCCTGGTCAACGGCACCAAGGACTTCATCGGCGGCAACTGTACTGTGTCCTGCATGCTTATGGGCCTCGGCGGGCTGTTCAAGAACGGCCTCGTCGAATGGGGCACCTCCATGACCTACCAGGCGGCCTCCGGCGGCGGCGCCCGGCACATGCGCGAGCTGCTCAGCCAGTTCGGCACGCTCAACGCCGAGGTCAGCTCCGAACTGGACGACCCGGCGTCCGCCATCCTGGAAATTGACCGCAAGGTCCTGGCCCACCAGCGCACCGACATCGACGCCACCCAGTTCGGCGTGCCGCTGGCCGGTTCCCTGATCCCGTGGATCGATGCGGACCTGGGCAACGGCCAGTCGAAGGAAGAGTGGAAGGCCGGGGTTGAGACCAACAAGATCCTGGGCACGTCGGACGAAAACCGGATCATCATGGACGGCCTGTGCATCCGGATCGGCGCCATGCGGTCGCACTCGCAGGCGCTGACGCTCAAGCTCCGCGAGGACCTGTCCGTGGCCGAGATCGAGAAGCTCCTCTCGGAAGACAACGAGTGGGCCAAGGTCATCCCGAACACCAAGGAAGACTCCATGGCAGGCCTGACCCCCGTGGCCGCGTCCGGCACACTGGACATCCCCGTGGGCCGCATCCGCAAGATGGAAATGGGCCCGGAATACATCAGCGCCTTTACCGTCGGTGACCAGCTGCTCTGGGGCGCCGCCGAGCCGCTGCGCCGCATGCTCAACATCGCCACCGGGAACCTGTAGCCCGGAGCCCCCCCTCCCTCGCGATTTGAACGGCCCTGCCCCGCAGGAACGGTGCCGCACCGCTCTTGCGGGGCAGTGCCGTCCTTGCGCTCAGCCGGTCAGACCTGACGCACGCAAGATCCTGGACCGGTCCATCATGACCAACAGCCGGCGCCGCACTTCGGCCGGGTACGCCAGGTGTCTCCATTCAAGTCGAAGAACCAGCCAGCCTTCTTCGATCAGGGCGTTCTCCCGGCGACGCTCGGCGAGCAGCACTTCCTCCGTCGGTCTGTAGTCGGTATATTTTCCGCTCCCATCAAACTCAATCAGGATGCGGGTTACCGGATCCGCGAAGTCTGCCCGGAATTGTCCACTCGGTGTCTGAATTTCGACCTGTGGAATGAACATGTTCAAACCGAATGACCTCAGCAACAGCCTGGTGCGCGTCTCGCCCACCGATTCCGACCTCCCGTCCAGGGCAGCCAGCAGATCCAGCGCCCGCCGGTTCCCGCGTTTGAGCGGGCTTCCGGCCAGCAGTTGGCGCATACTGTCTATCCTGGCTCCCTTGCGCAGCGCGTGGTCGCCGATCACGGCGGCCTGCTCCAGAGGCATCATCCGGGCGCAGTCCAGGACGGTCCTTTCAATGCCGGTAGTCAGAATCTCTTTGCCATCCATGCTCCACAGCGTTGTCATATCTATGGGTTGCAGGTCCATCCGGTGGGTGCGGACGTCCGTTCCGGTGCTTTTCGTCGAATTGGCGTAGTCCGTAGTGACGTGGACCATGGGCCCGGCATCCCAGACGTGACACTCGTGCAGTCTGGCAGCACTGATATGGCTGTAGCGACTGGCCCCGCCGGTGGACAGGAAGTGCGCCTGTATCCGTAGAGCATCCTTGGTCCATGGCTCCGCACCCTTCCAGTCAGCACTGCGGACGTAGGCGCCGCGTCGAAGGCGCACGAGAATTCCGGCGCGGACCGCCGCCGTCAGGACCCGCTCGTCCAGCCCGGCCGCGTCCAACTGTTGGGTGGAAGCAATGGGGAAGGCTGGCCAGCGCCCATCCAGGAGCACACGGATTTGGTTGCCATTCATGGTCCAAGGTTCTCGGACCAGCAGTGGCCCGGGTAGATTGCAGCCACGTTATGTGGACAACCCCCGACAGAAATATCCGCATCCGAGGCTTCCGGCATCATTCGCTGCCCTGCCCCGCAGGAACGGTGCTGCCCCGCACCGCTTTTGCGGGGCAGGGCAGCTCGTGTTGGGCAGAGCCGTCTTGGCGTCGGCGGCCGCCTTTGCGTGTCAGCTGTCCAGGAACGCGCGGTATAGTTCGGCCGCCTTCTCGAAAGCCGCCTGACCAGCGGGTCCCAGTGGCCGGGTCTCGTCAAAGAGTTCAGGCACGACGGCGGCGCTCCGGGTCCTGCCGGCGCGCGCCCACGTGCCGATCACTTCTCCCCCTGCCACGACTGTCTTCTTGA
Source organism: Pseudarthrobacter sp. AB1 (assembly GCF_014926485.1). NCBI lineage: Bacteria > Bacillati > Actinomycetota > Actinomycetes > Micrococcales > Micrococcaceae > Pseudarthrobacter > Pseudarthrobacter sp. AB1. The sequence goes on along the minus strand of NZ_PZKO01000053.1, from coordinate 103,089 downwards.
ATACTCCGTTGCCGCCCGGGACGATCTTGTTGGCGTGCTCCGGCGCCAAGACGAGGCTGCGGTCCTGGTAGCCCAGCACAAACTCGTCGAAGCCCGCCAGCAGGAGGACAGACCGCTGTCCGCGCACACCGTCGTCGAGCATTGACGCAGTCTCCGGTGACATCCAATAGCTGGCACCCCCGAATTCAAGCTCCACCAGCTGCCCGCTGACGAGCTCAAACGCCACCCGCACGTCGGTCAGGGGAATCTGCGTCCACCACGCGAAGTCGCGGACGCTGGCAGGGCCGTGGCTGCGGAAGTAACGCAGCATGAACTCAGCGATCGCTTCCCGCTGTTCAAGGTCCCGAGACACCGGGATCCAGTCATCGAAGGCCACCAGCAGCTGCTGGTTCCCGGCCAATAGTCCTTGGACCAACCATCCGTGCCGACACAATGTCCCCAGGATATGGATCCCGCGCTGACCGGTGGTGGGCTGCCCGGCTGCCTCAAACACGTCAAAGGCTTCGGTCCGGCTCACGGGACCGCCGGCCGCGATCCGCTCCAGGGCTACGTCGCGGCATTTCTCGATGTCCGCCCACGTGATGTCCAGTTCCCGGTGCCGGCCGGCAAGGATGCGGCTGAGACGCTCGGTGGTCAGGCCCAGCATCCAGCGCAGATCCTCGGGAGCCACGAAGTGCAGCGTGCCGCGCATCGGCCAGGACCGGACCACGCTGCCACTGTCCAGGGCTGCCCGGACGTCACTCAACCCTGCACCCGGAACGCGGAGGCCGATGGCCCAGAGCGCGGCCTGCAGGTCCTGCGCCTGCGTGGCCGTCATCCAGCGGACCGCATCCTCAACCGAGCCACGTCCGGGGCCGATGAGTCCTTGAGAGGCAAGGCGCAACCTGCCCATCACCTTGGGGCTCACGCGGTTCACGGCCATGTCCTCATCGTAGGACCTTGCCCGATAGGTGTAACCATGACTTTGGGGAGTTTGTGGCACTTGTTCGCGCGCGGAACACAGATATGGCTGCTGGCGGGGAGCATCTCGGTCCTGGCCGGCGTGGCCATCGGCCTGGCCCCGGCCATTGGATTCCAGCCCGGGGGAGGCGGCGGGGCACCCCTGGAACTCTTATTGCCTTCCCTGTTCCTGTCGCTGGGCGGAGGGTACGCCGTACTCTTTCCCGGCATCAGGGTGGGCCGCGGCAAGGTCCGCATTTTGCGCGACTGGAAGATCAATCCCGTCAGCGGCCGGCTGCTCTGGATCCTCGCCCACGCCACCGCCACGATCGGTTTGGTGGCCTGTGTCCTCGCTGGCAGGCTGACGCTAGAGCGCCAGGCCAATGAGCAGCGGTTCCGGGTGAAGTTCAATGCCAAAACGTTCGACGACGCCGGCGCGCACCTCGCGCGCGATGGCCAGCATGTCCGTGGCGCTGGCGGAGCCACGGTTGGTGATGGCCAGCGTGTGTTTCGTGGACAGTGACGCCCGCCCGCCGGAGGCGCTGACCCCCTCCAGGCCATAGCCCTTGCCAAACCCTGCCTGGTCGATCAGCCACGCGGCGGACAGCTTCACCAGCCCGTCCGCCCCGGCGGGGTACTGCGGCGCGGACTCCGGCAGCGTTGCCGCCACGTCCACGGGGACTATCGGGTTGGTGAAGAACGAACCGGTGGAATAAGTGTCCCGGTCGGCCGGGTCGAGCACCATGCCCTTGGAGGCACGCAACCGCAGGACTTCCCGGCGGACATCGTTGGAGTAAGCCCGTTTGCCTGCCTCCACGCCGAGTGAGCGGGCCAGTTCGGCGTAGCGGATGGGCGCGCTCATCCGGCCCAGCGGAAGCTGGAATTCCACGGTCAGCACCACGTAGCGGGGTGAGCCCTCGACAGTGGTCTGCTTCAGGATGGAATCGCGGTACCCGAACTTCAACTCGGAGTTTGTGAAGGTCTTCACCGAGTTCCGGCTCCGGTCCCAGGTGCGTACCGCCGCGATGGTCTGGGAGACGTCAGATCCGTAGGCCCCGACGTTTTGCACCGGCGTGGCGCCCGTGGCGCCCGGGATACCGGACAGCGCTTCAACGCCGGACCAGGCATGCAGCACGGCGTGTTCCACCAGGGCATCCCAATTGTGGCCGGCCTGGACCACCACTGCCACGCCGCCGCAGGAATCCTCGGCGTTGACGGTGAACCCCTGCGAGGCGATCCTGACCACGGTGCCGGGGAAACCGTCGTCGGAAATCAGGAGGTTGGAGCCGCCGCCGATGATGAGGACCTGCTCCCCCGCAGCGTCCGCCGTGCGGACGGCGTCGATGATCTCCGCCTCGCTTGTGGCCTCAATGTACTTGCCGGCGGGGCCTCCGACGGCGGCCGTGGTCAGGGCAGAAAGCAGGGTGGAAGTCACCTATCCACCCTAACTTAGGGGGAACGCTATGAAAGTTTCCGGGCCACCGGTGACAGGAAGAAGGTGGCCACCAGCATCACCATCACGGCCAGCAGCGAGTGCAGGATGCCCACGTGTTCGGCCAGCAGCCCCAAGAGCGGCGGCCCGCACAGAAAGGCACCGTAGCCGATGGTGGAGACCACGGAAACGCGGGCCGCGGCCTTGGCGGGATCGTCGGCGGCGGCGGACATACCCACCGGGAACCCCAGTGAGGCGCCGAGTCCCCAGATGGCCAAGGCCACAAAGGCGATCCACGGAACGGGGGCGAACACAAACACGCCGAGCCCGAACACTGCCAGCGCGGCGCACCAGCGCATCACCGGGACGCGGCCGAAGCGGTCCAGGACCACCGTGCCGGCGAAGCGTCCGATGGTCATGAACGTCACGAAGAACCCGTAGCCCGCGGCGCCGGCAGCGTCGGTCTGGCCGTGCCCGTCGGCGAGGGCCAAGGCCACCCAGTCCCCTGCCGCACCTTCGGCCAGGGCAAGCCCCAATACCATGACTCCGAGCAGCAGGGTGCGCCGGTCGCGCCAGGCCTCCGCGATCTTGCGTTTGTTGTCCAGCGGGGCCCCGGAACCGTCAGCCGGCGCGCCGGCGGTGACAATGGGGATCGGGCCGGTGAACGGGTCCTCGAAGTTGTCCGGGACATACTTCCGCTCCCCCGCGACCGGGGTGACATCTGAACGGAACCAGGCGGCCGCCGTCGTCACCGAGACGGCAACCACGACGCCGGCCGACACCAGGTGCCAAAACACCGGGACGGAGGCGGCTGCGGCCCACGCCCCAAGGCCTGCACCTGCCACGGTGCCGAGGCTGAACGCGCCGTGGAGCCGGGGCATGATGTGCCGGCCCACCGCGCGTTCCACCGAGGCACCCTCAACATTGGCGGCCGTACTCCAGCTGGCGGAGCCCAACCCGATGACGGCAAGACCCGCGGCCACCGCGGCCGGGGTGGCCAGTACCGATGTTCCAAATCCGGCGATGGCCATGCCGCAGCCCACCATGATGGCGCCGGCACGGATGGTCCGTTTGGAACCCAGGCGGAGCACGATCAGCCCCGACGCGGACACCGAGACGAACGACCCCAGCGTCATGCACAGCAACAGCAAGCCCACAGTGCCGGGCGTCAGGTCCAGCCCGTCGCGGATCGCCGGAAGCCGGGATACCCAGGACGCGAAGGCCAATCCGCTGCCGGCGTAGGCAACCACCACGGCATTGCGCCAAGCCGTGACCTCGGCCGAGGCAGTTGTGTTCAGGGTCAAAGGATCATGAAAGCCTGACGACGGCCTGGGCCTTCATCAGCACTTTCTGGCCCGCCGCAACCACGGTGAGGTCAACGCGGGCGGTGCCGGCCTCGGCGTCGAGCTTTCCAATGGCGCCGCTGACCTCGATGATGGCCCCGGCGTCCGGGGTTCCGGTGGTGTCGGTGACCAGGACCGGCCTGGTGAAGCGGGTCTGGAAATCGACGACGGCGGCGGGGTCGCCTGCCCAGTCGGTCACCAGCTGCACGGCGGCACCCATGGTGAACATGCCGTGCGCGATGACGCCGGGCAGTTCCACGCCGGTGGCGAAGGCTTCGTTCCAGTGGATGGGGTTGAAGTCGCCGGACGCGCCGGCGTACTTGACCAGGTCGGTGCGGGTGACCTCGACGGTGCGGCTGCCGATGTCCTGCCCGGCGCTGAGTTCGTGGAAGCTGGGGCTCATGGTTACTGTCCCTCTCCGCGGACCAGGATGGATGACGTGGTGGTGGCGACTGCCTCGCGCGGTCCGTTGCCGCCGTCGGTCAGGGCGAAAATTTCCTGGCGGGTGGTGATCATGGCCCCGCCGCCCATGGCCCGGACACCGTCAACGTGCAGTTCGGCAACCAGGCGGTCGCCGGCAAAGATGGGGCGGTGGTGGATGAAGCGCTGGTCCGCGTGGACCACGCGGGAGAAATCGATGCCGGCATCCGGATCCTCGATCAGTTGGGCATCGGCGCGCTGGGCGATGATGATGGCGAACGTGGGTGGTGCCACCAGGTCTTTGTGCCCCAGGGCCTTGGCGGCCTCGACGTCGAAATGGGCTGGGTGCGTGGCCTTGACCGCGCGGGCGAACTCGCGTATCTTCTCGCGGCCGACGTCGTAAACCTCTGCGGCAGGGTAGCTGCGGCCCTGCAGGTCCGGATTGATAGTCATGGCCTCAAGCCTATCGTTGCCCGGCGTCCGGGAGGGCCTTGCACCACCTTGATATGATGAATTCATCATTCCATCAAGTAGTTTTATCAGGAGCGCCACCCATGTTGTCTCCCGCCCAGGCTCCGCTCTACGAGATCAAGGCCAACCTGTTCAAGGCCCTTGCCCACCCGGCACGGATCCGGATCCTGGAACTGTTGGCTGCCGCGCCGGAGAAAACGGCTGCTGTGAGCTACCTGCTTGCCGAAACCGGACTCGAGGCCTCCCACCTCTCCCAACACCTGGCCACGCTGCGCAAGCACAAAGTGGTCACCTCAGTGCGGTCCGCCAACTCCGTGACCTACCGGCTGGCACATCCGATGATCGCCGAATTGCTGGCCATCGCCCGGATCTTCCTCCTCGACGGCCTGGCCGATTCCAACGAACAGCTCAAACTCGCGCAGGGACTGCCCAGCGAGCATCTGAAGGGTTCCGATTCATGAGTGCCGCACTCGCGCATCTCAGCCGGTTCCTGCCGTCCCGCCGTGACTATGACGGGTTGCGCTCGTCCTGGAAAACGGATCTGCTGGCCGGCATCACCGTGGGGATTGTGGCCCTGCCGCTGGCCCTGGCATTCGGAGTCAGTTCCGGCGTCGGCGCCGAAGCCGGACTCATCACCGCCGTTGTGGCCGGGCTGGTGGCGGCCGTGATGGGTGGCTCCCCTGTCCAGGTATCGGGCCCCACAGGCGCCATGGTGGTGGTCCTTGCCCCGGTAGTGGCAGTCCACGGCACGGGCAGCGTGGCGCTGCTGTCCGTTATGGCGGGACTGCTGGTATGCATCCTTGGAATCAGCGGCCTGGGCCGGGCCGTGGCGTTTATCCCGTGGCCGGTGGTGGAAGGTTTCACTCTGGGAATAGCCGCCATCATCTTCCTCCAGCAGGTTCCGCTCGCCACCGGTACAGCCGGGACCCCGGGGCACAACACGCTTCTGGCCGCCTTCGAGAGCACCTCCCAGGCCACCTTGCCCGCGGTTATTCAGACGCTCGGCGTCGTGGTGGGTGTGGCCGCCGTGATGCTCCTGCTTGCGAAGGTGAACAAGTCCCTGCCCGCGAGCCTAATCGCAGTACTGCTGGCCACTGTGGCGGCTGAGCTGCTGCGGCTGGACATTCCACGGATCGGCACCCTGCCACATTCCCTGTCCGCACCGTCGATGCCGTCCCTTGATCCGGCAGTGCTGGGCGGGCTGCTCATGCCTGCGGTGTCCATCGCAATACTGGCCGCCATCGAGTCCCTGCTTTCCGCACGCGTGGCAGCCGGCATGGTTGGCCCTGACGGGAAGCCCTCCGGGGCGTACAGTCCGGACCGGGAACTCATGGGGCAAGGACTGGCCTCCGTTGCGGCGGGGTTCTTCGGCGGCATGCCGGCCACAGGCGCCATCGCCCGGACCGCGGTCAACGTACGTTCCGGAGCCAAGACCCGGCTCGCTGCGATTGTTCACGCGCTCGTGCTGCTGGCCATCATCTACCTGGCGGCCAGCCTGGTAGGAAAGATCCCGCTGGCGGTCCTGGCCGGGATCCTGATGGTCACGGCAACCCGCATGGTGTCACGGCACACGGTCACCGCCATCATGCGCTCCACCCGGGCCGACGCCTTTGTGTTCATCCTGACGGCGCTTATTACCGTGGCCTTCGACCTGATAGTGGCCATCGAGATCGGGCTTGTCGCCGCGGCCCTCTTTACGCTGCGGAAGTTCGCCACGCTCAGCAGCGTAGAGCGTGAAGAGATTCCAGGACCGCACGATGAGGGGGACGAGCACATCGCGCTCTTCAGGCTGGACGGGGCCATGTTCTTCGGCGCCGCGGAACGCCTCCTGCAGGAAATCAGCCAGGTCCGGGACATCCAGGTGGCAATAATCCGCCTGTCACAGGTCCGGATGCTCGACGCCACCGGAGCCCACATGTTGGTGGAGGTCATCTCCGCGCTGGAGCTGCGCGGCGTGACAGTCCTGCTGAAAGGTGTTCAGCCCCAACACCTCGAGCTCGTGACCAACGTCGGCGTAATCCGCTCACTGCGGCATCACAAGCACCTGTTCACGTCCCTGCCCGAGGCTGTGGAGCACGCCCGCAGCCACGTACGCCGGAACGCTGCCGCTAACGCTTGAGGTTCTTCCGGATGGTCTGGCCGCGCACCACAATCCCGGCGACGTGCAGGAGGAGGCCGAGACCGATCAGGGGCAGGGAAGCTATGGCCAGGCCCTGGTTTCCGGAGATGTTGCCGATCAGGTTCAGGATGATCCCGACGCCGATGAGGCCCATGGCGCCGAACACCAGGACTTTGTACGAGGTGGGCGCTGACTCCCAGAATTCTTTGAGCACCGTGACAGTCTACCGAGCACGTTCCGAACAACGGTTCCTGCACTGCCGGCACGTCCGCCGCGAAGTTCCCCAGGGCGATGGTCCGGGCAGCCGGCCGGCCAACGTCCACCACAAACTCTGGCCAGCAAGCGCGGACCGCGGCCGCGTGCCGCCGTCGTGCCCTAACGACTGCGGGGCGCCATCCCCAAAGACCCCGTGAACCAGATAGCGGGTATCGGTCACGGGGTCTCTCGTGTGCTTTGGGTAAAACGGGTAGCGCTACAGCGCCGGCTGCACGCCGAACGCCACGGCGAGTTTCATGATCTTTTCGGCGCGGCCCAGGCGGGGCAGGTCCGAGCCGTCGCGGATGACGCGGCCGTTGGCCTCGAAGTCGGACATGAAGTCCGTGGCCCAGGCGACGTCGGACGGCGTGGGGCTGATGACCTCGTTGATGACATTCGTCTGATCGATGGCCAGGCACAGCTTGCCGGTCATGCCCATCATCACGGTGATGCCGGTCTGCTCGCGCAGGATGGGGTGGTTGGTGCCGACGGTGGGGCCGTCAATGGGGCCCGGAAGGTTGCCGACGCGGCTGGCAACCACCAGCTTCGCGCGCGGGTAAGCCATGGCCTCCGCGGTTGCCGCCATGCCGGTGTCGCGGCGGAAGTCACCCGAACCGAAGGCCAGGCGGAAGGCACCCTGGGCCTTGGCGATGTTGTTGGCTTCCTCGATGCCGAGCGCAGATTCCACGAGCGGGATGACGGGCGTCTTGCCGTCCATCCGGTGGAAGCTTTCGGTCACCTGGTCAGCTGATTCGGTCTTGGCGAGCATCACGCCCAGCAGTCCCGGCGTCCCGCGCAGCCCTGCAAGGTCATCGGCCCAGAACGGGCTGGTGGCATCGTTGATGCGGACCCAAGCCTGGCCGCCGCCGCTGAGCCAGTCAATCACGTGTCCGCGTGCCTCGTCCTTTTGCGAGGGGTCCACGGCGTCCTCGATGTCCAGGATGATCGAATCAGCGCGCGAAACAGCCGACTGGTCAAACAGGTCGGTTTTCATCGCGTTGACCAGAAGCCACGAACGGGCGATTTCTGCTGGGATGTTGCGCTTAGGCCGTAAGGTCTCGGTGGCGGTGGGTGACGTCATACTGCTACCGTATCTGCCCGGGCCCCGCCAGCGCTAAGCCATGGCACCGGACGTGCCGAACAATACAGATGCGACCGGGTTGCTTCCCACCCGGAGGACGAGCTGACCCACAGGGTTGGGCCGGCTCAATTGCCCGTGAGTTCCGCGTACAGCTTCCGGACGCGGGTGCTGATGTCGTCGCGCACCAGACGCATACGTTCCATGCCTTCGATGCCCCGGGTGGAAGGTTCGTCGGTTTCCCACGTTTCGAAGCGGGTGCCTTTGCGGGGTTCGAGTTTGGCTTCGGTGCCCAGCACGATAACGACGTCGACGGCCTCAAGCACCTCGTCAGTAACGGGCTTGGGGTGCTCCCCCGTAATGTCGATGCCGAGTTCGTTCAGCGAGTCCACAGCCTCGTTGTTCAGGCAGCTGCCCGGCTTGGTGCCTGCCGAGTGAACGGTGACGTCGTTCCCGGCGAGATCCCGCATGAGTCCGGCCGCCAGTTGGGACTTGCCACCGTTCTTGCTGCAAACAAACAGGATGCGGGGAGAGTTGGTGCCTTCGGTCATGAGTTGATGTCTTCTTTCTTTTCTGCGGAGCGGCCGTGCACCAGCCCGGTAAGGAATCCAATGCGGACCGGTTCGGGTGCGGCGCAGCAGCCGCTCTCAGCCGAGCCGCCAAGATCCGCTGCTGAGACCGCGGGGACGTCGCAGCTGGTGCCGCCGTCGGTGGAGCACACCCCGGTTTCGGGGAGCTCCAGGCGAACAGTGTCCGCCGCGGCCTGGTCGCCGGCGAGGGCCGCGGCGACGGACCTGACCTGTTCGTAGCCCGTGGCCAGCAGGAACGTCGGGGCACGGCCATAGGACTTCATGCCGACGATGTAGAAGTTTTTCTCCGGGTGGGCGAGCAGCCCGGCACCGTGCGGCTGGACCGTGCCGCAGGAGTGGAATTCGGGGTCGATCAGCGGCCCCAGCCGGACGGGTGCTTCGACGGCGGGGTCAAGGTTGAGCCGGAGTTCGCGCAGGATGCCCAAGTCCGGGCGGAAGCCTGTGCAGGGGATGATGATGTCCGCGTTCAGGGTGCGCCCGTCGACGGCTTCTACGCTCACGTGGGTATCCAGGGTCTTCAGCGACGAGATCCCCACGCCTGTATGCAGTTCGATGGTTCCGGCCTCGACGAGCCGGCGGAGCCGGGATCCGAGTTGGCCGCGGGCGGGCAGGCCATCGGCGTCTCCACCGCCGTAAACCTTCTCGCCGGAGGCACCGCGCACGGCCCATAGGATGGTGGTTCCTGGCGCTTCCTTGGCGAGGTCGGCCAGATTGATCAGCGTGTTCGCGGCCGAATGTCCGGCACCGACCACAAGCACACGGCGGCCCGCGAAGGAGGCGCTGTCCCGTCCTGTGACGTCCGGCAGCGGAGAGGAGATCCGGCCAGGGGCAGTGTCTTCGCCGATGGCGGGCAGGCCGGAGGTTCCCAGTGGGTTGCGCGTGGACCACGTGCCGGAGGCGTCGACGACGGCGGCCACGGTGTGGTCACGGACCTCGCCACCGTCGTGTTCGACCCGGACGATGAAGGGCGCGGCGTCGCGGCCCCGGACGTGGGTTTTGTCCATGCCCTGGCGTGTCACTGCGATGACCCGTGCGCACGTCTGGAGTCGGGAGGAGATCTCCGGCGTCGCGGCCAGCGGGGCAAGGTAGTGATCAATCAGCTCACCGCCATAAGGCAGTGCCGTCAGACGGGGGGTCTCCCAGCCGGTGGGTTCCAGCAAACGCACTGCTGCGGCGTCGAGGTTGAACCTCCACGGCGAGAACAGCCGGATGTGGCGCCACTGTTCGATGGCAAATCCCGCAGTCAGACCGGCTTCGAAGATCAGCGGTTCGAGGCCGCGTTCGAGCAGGTGTGCCGCCGTGGCCAGCCCAACGGGGCCGCCGCCAATGATTGCGACAGGAAGGTTCTTCGCCGGATCCGTGCCACCCTCTGGTTTTGTCGTTTCCATCAGCTGTTCGCCGGGATCAGGGACTCAATGAGTCCTTCGATGCGGGTCTTGATTTCGTCGCGGATGGGGCGGACCGCTTCGACACCCTGGCCGGCCGGATCCTCCAGGACCCAGTCTTCGTAGCGCTTGCCCGGGAAGTACGGGCATTCGTCGCCGCAGCCCATGGTGATCACGACGTCGGACTCCTCGACGGCCTCTGTGGTGAGAACCTTGGGGATCTCGGCAGACATGTCGATGCCAAGCTCCGCCATGGCCTCGACGGCGGCCGGGTTGACCTTGTCGGCGGGCTGGGAACCGGCGGAGCGGACCTCGATCCCGCCGTTGGAGAGTGTGGCGAGGAAGGCGGCGGCCATCTGTGACCGGCCGGCGTTGTGAACGCAGACGAACAGAACGGAGGGCTTTTTGACGGTTTCGGTGCTCACGTGGTTCTCCTGGGATCAAAACATTGATACTTGTCGATACAGTGAGTATCGGATTATATATTGACGCTTGTCAATATCTAACGACTAGGCGGCGCGCAGTCGGGGCGCCAGGTCCCGGACGCGGTGGGAGATGTCGGTAAAGGCATCTTCAAAGGCCTCCCTGGTGTTCAGTCGCAGTGGATCCGGAATTGACCAATGGATACCGCGACGACCGGAGAGCTCCTCATGGGCGTTGTCGCACACGGTCACAACGAAGTCGTCATCGCGCCCCACATCCTCCAGCCGGCGCGGGGAAACGTGGGCAAGGGCCACGCCGTGGCGGCGGGCGACATCGATGGCCCCCGGGGAAATACTGCCCGCCGGATGCGTTCCGGCCGAGATGCAGGGAATTCCGCTGACCTGATTCCAGAGCGCGGCGGCCAGTTGCGACCGGGCACTGTTCCGCGTGCACAAGAAAAGCACGCGGCTGGCCCCGCGCCCGGCCCCCGGAGCGAGCCCTTCGAGTGCATCGGCGGCGAGCCGGAAGTAGCTGCGCCGCCTGTCCGCTTCTGAGCGGTGGCGGGTCGCCAGGCCCGCCCCCTCCAACGCGCGCAGGTGATGGGAGAGCAGATTTGACGGCATCCCGAGCTCGGCCTGCAGTTCCGTGGGGGAAAGGTCGCCCAGTGTCAGCAGGTCCACGATGCGCAGCCGTGCGGGATCGGCGAGGGCGGCATGCTTGGCAACCCGCGCCTGAAAGGCTTCAGCTGGCTCAGTATTCATTGGTTCAATTTTGACTGAGATAATATCTTGGGTCAAGCTAGTTGGCATGACTTCCAATCAGCCGCCGCTGTGGCGCCGCGCCGTCGCCGAACTGCTGGGCACCGGCCTGCTCGTCACCATCGTCGTCGGCTCCGGGATCGCGGCACAGCAACTCTCTCCGAACGACGTCGGCCTGCAGTTGCTCCAGAACAGCACCGCCACCGTCCTGGGTTTGACCGTATTGATCCTCATCCTCGGCCCCGTCAGCGGCGCGCACTTCAATCCTGTGGTCTCGCTCGTGGACTGGGTCCTGGGCCGGTGCCGCGGAACAGGGTTGACACTGCCGGAGCTCGGCAGCTACGCGATTGCACAAACCGTTGGTGCCATCGGCGGCAGCGTGCTCGCGAACGCCATGTTTGAGGTGGGAACCTCCATCTCGATGAAGGACCGTGCCACCACCGGGCACCTGTTGGGTGAAGTCGTCGCCACCGCAGGACTCGTCCTGCTAATTTTCGCCCTGGCCGCTACCAACCGGGGCGCCCTCGCGGCTCCGGCGGTGGGTGCCTACATAGGCGCCGCCTACTGGTTCACGTCCTCGACGTCGTTCGCGAACCCGGCCGTGACGGTCGGCCGCATCTTCAGCGACACCTTCGCCGGCATCGCACCGGGCTCCGTCCCCGGCTTCGTGGTGGCGCAGCTGCTTGGGGCAGCCGTAGGTCTGGGGCTGCTGCTCATCCTGTTCCCCTCCGCCGCGAACTATGCGGACGACGTCGTTCTGCCGCGCTCGTCAGAAAAGGCCAGCTCCTAGTACGGCGCCGGCCGGGCCGGGCCGGCCTGGCACCCCGTTACCTTTTTAGTAGCCCCTTAACGAGTAAGAATTGGGGTTGTTGGCCTGTCGGTCCCGGCATGATTAAGTCCCCCAGTCATCAATGATCCGGGGGGTGCTGTCACCGGGATTCGATAGGCGCCAGGGGATCGCTAATGGGGACCGGACCAGCGCAATGAAGCACCGCGTAGGTCAGCCGTAACGTGGATGCCGAGCCTTGCCGCCGCAGGACATGCCAACACTGATTTGACGGACACAAATTCTGGGAGGTTTGCGTTGATCAATGACCATGAACTCGTCGACATCTTCATCGGTGTTGACGTCGGCAAGAGCAATCACCACGCGGTCGCCATCGACCGCCAGGGCAAGAAGATCCTCGACCGGGCGCTACCCCAGGACGAGGCCAAATTACGCTCCATCATCAAGGCCGTAGCGGGCAAGGGACGCGTGCTGTTGGTGGTCGACCAGCCCTCCACCATCGGCGCCCTGCCGGTCGCCGTGGCACAGGCAGAAGGCATCATGGTCGGCTACCTGCCCGGTCTGGCCATGCGACGCATCGCGGACCTGCACCCCGGCGAGGCCAAAACGGACGCCCGAGACGCGGCGATAATTGCCGAGGCCGCCCGGTCCCTGCCACACACGCTTCGCTCCATCGTGGTCGCCGACGAGCAGGCCGCGGAGCTGTCGATGCTGTGCGGTTTCGATGATGACCTGGCCAAGCAGGCCACAGCCACCTCCAACCGTATCCGCGGGCTGCTCACGCAGGTCCATCCGGCCCTGGAACGAGTCATTGGCAAGCACCTGGACCACCCGGCCATGGCCGAACTGCTGATCAAATACCCGACGCCGGAGAAGCTGCGCAAGGCCGGCCAGAACCGGGTCGCCGCGATCCTGTCCCGCCATGCTCCGCGGGCCGGCAAGGGTTGGGCTGCCGAGGTGTTCACCGCCTTGAGCGAGCAGACCGTTGTGGTCGCCGGCACCAACGCGGCAGGCATCGTCCTGCCCCAGCTGGCAGCGATGCTCAAGCAGTTACGAACCTCCCGGGACGAGATCCTCACCCAGGTCGAAGCCCTTGTGGAGGCCCACCCTCTTCACACCGTCCTGACCTCCATCCCGGCGGTCGGAGTCAGGACGGAAGCGCGCATCATCACCGAAGTTGCGGGCAAGGAGTTCAAGACCGCCGGCCATCTTGCCTCATACGCCGGACTAGCCCCGGTGACGTGGCGGTCGGGAACCTCAATCCGCGGCGACCACCCGTCCAAAAAGGGCAACAAAAGCCTCAAACGGGCATTCTTCCTCTCCGCTTTCGCTGCACTCAAAGACCCACTCTCAAGGGACTACTACGACCGCAAACGCGCCGAAGGCAAGCGCCACAACCAGACCCTCATCGCCCTCGCACGGCGCCGCTGCGACGTCCTCTTCGCAATGCTCCGTGACGGCACACTCTACGAAGCACCCGGACCCAAGAGCGCCTGAACGGCCGACCTGTCAGCTGGCGGCGACACACCGCTGGCCATTCATCCCTGCCCATAAACAAGTCGAACCATTTGCGAAGAAAACCCGGCCCAACGCTTGACAAAAAACATAGGGACACCCCCCCGGCAGCGGAGCCGCGACGGAACCGCGATGCTCATACATTGATGACGGTCAATATTCGGGCATAATGGGTACATGAACTTGATGCCCCTCCTCGACCAGGCCGCGGACGGCGCCTGCTGCATCCCGGCAGGGCCGACTGCACTGGGGGCCGAGGAAGCGAAGCAGAAAGCCCTGGTCTTCAAGGCGCTGGCCGATCCGAACCGGCTGCGGCTGCTTTCCATCGTCAAGGCCGACGCTTCCGGTGAAACCTGCGTGTGTGACCTGACGGCACCGCTGGACCTGGGCCAGCCCACGGTCTCCCACCACCTGAAAATCCTGGTGGAGGCAGGGCTGCTGCGCCGCGAAAAACGCGGCACCTGGGCCTACTACTCCCTCGTCCCCGGCGCCCTCGACGACGCCGCCGGCATCCTGGGCAACTTATGAACCCCACGGTGATCCTGCGGAACATGGAGCCGTCTGACTGGCCGGCAGCCCGGAGCGCTGGAATCTGGACGATCCAGGCCAGCGTGTTTCCCGAGAATGGACTCAGCCTCCGCCTCCACGAGACCGCCGGTTTCGTTATCGTCGGACGCAGAAACCGCATTGCCCGCATGTCACATGGTCCCCTTAGCGGCCAGTGGCGGGACACGATCTTGATCGAACGCCGCTCCCCCTCCATCTAGTCAGCGAAAAGCCGGCCGGTCCCGGAAAGTACGGACTGCTCATTCCCCAATGACTCCGCATACTCGCGCGCCAGCCATACTGCTGCCCGGAACGCCGGGGCGTCCTGCAATGATGAATCCGTGACTATCGCAAAATCAGTTCTGTTGTTCATCCTCGCCGCCGCGGCCGAAATTGGTGGGGCCTGGCTCGTTTGGCAGTCTGTCCGCGAGGGCAAGGACTGGTGGTGGGCGGGCCTGGGAGTGCTCGCCCTCGGAATCTACGGCTTCGCCGCGACCCTGCAGCCGGACGCCCACTTCGGCCGGATACTCGCCGCCTACGGAGGCGTGTTCGTGGCCGGATCACTGGCCTGGGGCATGATCTTCGATGGGTTCCGGCCTGACCGGTGGGATGTCACCGGCTCCGTGATCTGCCTGCTCGGGGTGGCCGTGATCATGTTCGCACCACGCAACACTGTCTGAAAATCGCCTTGAGTACACATTTTCATGAATACATCCCTGGCTGTACTATGAGCCGATGGAAACCCTTGTGAGTGCCCCGATTCTGGCCCGGTTCGGCTACGCCGTCTCTGACCCTACTCGGGCGCGGATTCTGCTCGCCTTGGCGGATGTGCCCGGATACCCGTCGGACCTGGCCGATTCACTGGGCGTCTCGCGGCAGAGCATGTCCAATCATCTGACATGCTTGCGGGGCTGCGGCCTGGTGGTGGCCGTCCCGGACGGCCGGCGGACCCGTTATGAGCTTGCTGATGCACGGCTGGGCCACGCGATCATGGATCTGTTGGGCGTAGTGCTGGCCGTGGACCCTGCCTGCTGCGCACCCGACGGGACGTGCCTGGTGTGACCACGGAAATTCAAAGTGGGCCGACGGCTGACCGCCGCATTGTCCTGAGCCGCCGCATCCGCCTGTTCGCGGCCGTGACGATCACCTACAACGTCATTGAGGCCGTGGTCGCACTGTGGGCGGGCAACCTGGCCGGTTCCTCGGCCCTCGTCGGATTCGGGCTTGATTCGGTGATCGAAGTCGCTTCCGCGGTCGCCCTGTCCTGGCAGTTTTCCGCGCGGGACCCGGAACGGCGCGAGCACATCACCCTGCGGATCATCGCGATATCCTTCTTCGCCCTTGCACTGTTCGTCGCCGCGGACTCGGTCAGGGCCCTGTCCGGAGGTGACCAGGCACAGCATTCCACTCCCGGTATTCTGATCGCTGCCCTGTCCCTGGCCATCATGCCCGTCCTGTCCTGGCTCCAACGCCGAGCGGGGCGAGAACTCGGCTCCCGAACCGCGGTCGCAGATTCAAAACAGACCCTGCTTTGCACATATCTGTCCGCCGTTCTGCTGGTGGGCCTGGTTCTCAACGGCGCACTGGGATGGTGGTGGGCAGACGCCGGCGCGGCACTGATCATCGCCGGGATCGCCACTCGCGAAGGCCTCAACGCCTGGAAAGGGGACGTCTGCTGCGCCGTCCCCGAGCCGGGCACCGGACCGGTCGATTTGGGTGAACCGGCATCCCGGAAGTCGGGTGTTGCGCAAAGCCATGCTCCCGGGTGCTGCACGGTAGCCGAATCGGGCACCGGCAGGAAAGTGAGAATAGAACTCCTCCACATCGATGACTGCCCGAATGTGGCAAAAGCACTCGAGCAGGTGGAAGCCGCCCTGATCGCCTTGGGTCGCCAGGACCTCCGCGTCCATATGCGGCACATCAAGACTCCGGCAGATACGGCCGGGACGAGCTTTGCCGGTTCTCCAACGATCACGGCAGACGGGGCTGACATCTTCCCCGCCGGGGCGCCCGCCAGCGATCCAGCCTGCAGGATCTACCTCACGCCAGACGGTCTTGCCGGCGTTCCGACCATCGATCAGGTGATGGAAGCACTGACGAACCATGGCCTCTGACGCTTACCACCAGTGTTCCTCCTTGCCGTGGCCAACTCATAAGGCTTCCCCCGTGATCGAGCCTGAAGAGATATCGTCGAAACTTTGGATCTCGACAGGCTCGATCACCGGGGCTCAGGGAAGGTTGCGGCCCCGCGCCGCAATCCACAGCCCGTACCAGTCTGCCCGGGTCATGGCGTCCGCAATGCGGGCGGCGTCCGCGCAGGCCGCGATTCGCGGCGTATTTACGGTGCCGATCACGGGCGCAATGCCGGCCGGATGCTTCATCAGCCATCCGAGAAGGACAGCCTCCCCCGTGGTGCCGTACTGACCGGCAAGCTCCGCAACCATCGCGGCCGCGGCAGTCTCGGCCGCCGTCGGGTTTTCCGGAGTTGCCCCGGTGTACAGGCCCTGCGCCAGCGCACCGTAAGCCTGCACGGTGACGCCGTTGCTGCTGCAGTATTCCAGGGTCCCGTGCGGGAAGCTGTAATCCACCGACTCCGGATGGTTCACCAGCACCTGGCTCTCCAGCCAGGCCCGCTTCAGCAGGCTCATCTCCAGCTGGTTGGCCACCATCGGCACCTCCAGCCGTTCCTGCAGCGCCTCGATCTGCGCGCCGGACATGTTGGACACCCCTAGCGCCCGTACCTTGCCGTCAGCCAAGAGTTGCCCGACGGCGGCTGCCACCTCCGCCAGGTCCGTCAGGGGATCCGGGCGGTGCAGCAGGAGGACATCCACGTAGTCCGTCTGCAGCCTTTTCAGGCTGCCGTCCACGCGCTCCAGGATGGCTTCCCGGCTGAGGTCATAGTGCGTGGCCAGCCCGCGTTCGCGGAGCCGGATGCCGCACTTCGTCTGCAGCCGGATCCGGTCACGCAGTCCGGGCGTTGCCGCCAGCACCTCGCCGAACACCGCCTCAGACTTGCCGCTGCGGTAGATGTCCGCGTGGTCGAACAGCGTAATGCCGGCGTCCAGCGCGGCCTCGACGGCGGCAGCGGCTTCGACCACATGTTCCTCACCATGCGGTTCGTCGGTCCAGCTGCCGCCCAGGCCCATGCAACCGTAGATGAGTTCCTGCATCAGCGCAGCCAGGCGGTGCTGTTGGCGCCCAGCTTGCCGTCTTCCAGCGCAGAGCTGCTCACAAGCAGCGCTCCCGCCGGCAGTTCGACGGCGGTGTCCCCGAAGTTGGTAACGGACTGCCAGCCGCCGGGGCGGCGGAAATGCAGGACATCCGTGGAACCGGTCTCCACCCATTCCAGCTCCTCTCCGGCTTGGAGTTCCCGGCGCAGCTTCAGGGCCGTGCGGTACAGCTCCAGGGTGGAGTTTTCGGTCCCGTCCTGTGCCTCCACCGCGTACTTGCTGAACCAATCCGGCTGCGGCAGGTGCGCGCCGCCCTGGCCGAAACCGAACGATGTCCCCTCGACCTTCCACGGCAGGGGCACGCGGCAGCCGTCACGGCCCACCTCAACGCCCCTGTTCCGGAAGAAGGCGGGGTCCTGGCGCTCGGCGTCCGGAATCTCCGCCACTTCCTGCAGGCCCAGTTCCTCGCCCTGGTACAGGTAGGCCGACCCGGGCACAGCGAGCATGAGCAGGGTTGCGGCGCGGGCACGGCGCTCGCCAAGGTGCACGTCGAGTTCGTCCTTAGGGCCACCGGCCAGCAGCCAGCCCTTGCCGTCCTGGCCCTTGGCGTGCTTCTTGCCCTTGGACGCCTTGGGCAGGCCATAGCGCGTGGCATGGCGGACGACGTCGTGGTTGGAGAATACCCAGGTGGAGGACGCACCCGTCGCGGCAGCCTCAGCGAGGTTGCGGGTGATGATTTCGCGGAAATCCTCGGCATCGAAGTCGGCCTGGAGCAGGTCGAAGTTGAAGGCCTGGCCCAGGCCCTCAGGGCTGGCGTAGCGGGCGCGGCGCGTGGCATGCACCCATGCTTCCGCGACGGCGGTGCGTGGCGGGTTGTATTCGTTGAAGACCTCGCGCCATTCGAGGTAGATGTCGTGGACGTCGTCCCGGTCCCAGAAGGGGTGCGAACCGTCGTCGAACCCGTCCGTCCCCGAGTTGGCCTCGGTCAGCTCCAGCTTGGAGAGAAGCGGCTCGGTGAGGTCCTTGGTGAGGGCATGGGCAACGTCCACGCGGAATCCGTCCACGCCACGGTCGGACCAGAAGCGCAGGGTCTTGAGGAAGTCATCGCGGACCTCGCGGCTGGCCCAGTTCAGGTCCGGCTGCTCCTTGGCGAAGATGTGCATGTACCACTGGCCGGGAGTTCCGTCGGGCTCGGTGATGCGTTCCCAGGCCGGTCCGCCGAAGACGGAGTCCCAGTCCGACGGCGGAAATTCGCCGTTGGGTCCTTTGCCGTCACGGAAGATGTAGCGCTCGCGCGCGGCGGAACCCTTCGGCGAGGCGAGCGCCTCCTTGAACCAGTTGTGCCGGTTCGAGGAGTGGTTGGGGACGATGTCGGCGATCAGCTTAATGCCGGCGGCGTGCAGCGCTTTGGCCATCTCGTCGAAGTCCGCCAGCGTGCCCAGTTTGGGGTCCACGTCGCGGTAGTCGTCAACATCGTATCCACCATCGGCGAGGGCTGACGGGTAGAACGGGCTGAGCCATACGGCGTCGATGCCCAGTTCCCTCAGGTACGGGACCTTGGCCGTGATGCCCTTGATGTCACCCATGCCGTCCCCGTTTGAATCGGAGAAACTGCGGGGATAGATCTGGTAGACCGCGGCCTGGCGCCACCAGTTGGGATCGCTCATGCGGTCAGAGTCGGACAGGGTTGCCAGAGTGGCGATGGTGGGCAAAGGATGATCCTTTTCGCTTTGTTGGGTTGTTGTTGCTGGGTTGATTGATCTGGCTATTTAACGGCCCCGCGCATGACTCCGGACAGTACCCAACGTTGGGCCAGTATGTAAACCACCAGGGTGGGCGCCATGGCCATCAGGTAGGACGCGAACGCGAGGCTGTAGTCCGTGTTGAATTCGCCTTGGAACAGCATTTGGACCACAGGGAGGGTCTGCAGCGTCGGGTCGGCGATCATCATCTGCGGCAGCAGGAAGTCGTTCCACGAACCCAGGAAAGCGAAGATGCCCACCGTGGCGTTCATGGGGGCCAGCAGCGGGAAGATGATCTTGCGGAACACCTGCCACGTGGTGGCGCCGTCAATCCTGGCCGATTCCTCCAGCTCCACGGGTATGGAGCGGACGAAAGCGATGTACAACAGCGCGTTGAACGAGATTCCGCCGAGCACGTGCAGGAAGACGACGCCGGCCGGGTTGTCCAGGCCGAGCAATGCCGTCTGCTTGATCAGCGGCAGGATGATCACCGGGAACGGAATGAACATGGCGGAAAGAAGGTACACAAAGGAGCCGCGGAGCAGCGGAGAGAAGGCTGCGTTCTTCTCGTTGTACGTGTTGACCACAGACGGTTCCAGGAGGTAGACGAGGAACCTCTCCGCCGCGGCCCGTTTGCGCGTGTTCCGGGTGATGGAAAGTGCCATGTCCACGTTGACGCGAACCTTGGTCTGGTCCGGGTCGTTGGTGACCGGCAGCGGAAAAGTGCCGAGCTTGATGTCCTTGTTGGCCTGCACAAGCTGGGACAGCGCCCAGGGCCCCTGCAGGTACATGGCGGCCTGGCCCTTGCCGAATGCGGCATTTCCGTCGGAGTAGTTCCTGCTGGCCGCCCCGTTCTGCGAAAAAGAGGCAAGCTGCAGGATTTTCGGCAGCGAGGAGCGGTAGTGATTGCTGAATGACTCGGGGCCGGACGGCAGGATGTTGGCACCCTTGGCCATCAGGTCCTTGAAGAACCTGCCGACGTCCAGCATTCCTCCGGTGACGTAGTCGAACGCCCCCTGGCGGAGGGTCCAGGCGTCCTTGAACGTCCCGTAGATCGGTGTGATGCCCGCGGCCTTGAAGGTCTCACACGCGCCGATGAACGCGTCCCACGTGGTTGGAACAGCCACGCCGTGGGCGGCGAAGATATCGCGGTTGTAGATGACCCCGGCCGCGGCAATGGAAAACGGCAGGGCGCTGGTTTCGTGCCCGTTGTATTGTCCCCAGGAACTGATGAGGTCCTGGAACTTCGGATCAATGGTCTTGGCCACGGGAAGGCCGGACAGGTCGGCGAAGATCCCTTTCCGGACAAACTCGGCCGTTTCGGTGGCGAATCCCCGGGTGACGACGTCCGGCGGATCGTTGCGGACCAGGCCGGGGACGAAGTTACCCTCATTGAAATCCTGGATGACCCGGATATCCGGGTTCAGTGCTTCGAAGTCCTTGATCACGTGGTTGAAGTAGTCCACCACCTCAGGCTTGTTCTGCATAAATCGCAAGGTGGTGACGCCAGCCTGCTGCCCTCCACCGGCGGCGCAGCCGGTGACGGGAAGCAAGGCTGCTGTGCCGGCCAGGCCGGCCACCCGGAACAGCCAGCGCCTGCTGGGCAGTGCAGCGGCCACAGCGCCGTTCACAGGACGGGGGCCGACGTACGGTAGCCGCGGGGAGAGTGCGGTGGTGAGGGCGGGCAGTGCTTCGGGATGCGGTTCACGGTTGCTCCTTTGCAAGGGCTGAATGAAGGATTTTGGCGAAGGCCGGTGTTTTGGCGGCGGTCAGACCCACCTGGCAAACGTTGTTTATTTTGAATCTAAATTTAGTTTCTCAAGTATTATGTGGTGCAGAACACAGGGGGTCAACACCATGTCCGAAATTTCCGTCGCAACGCCACAGTTGCTCAGGCGCGTGAGTGCCGGAGCCGTCCTGGATTTTATGCGCGCATCGGAGGCCGTAACAGTCACCGAGGTCATGGAATCCACTGGTCTGACACGGGCCACAGCCATATCAGTGTGCGAGGACCTCATGCACCGAGGCTGGATCCGTGAGCTGGAGAACCAGCGGGCCTTCGGCGGCTACCAGAAAGGCAGGCCGGCACGGCGGTTCGAGCTCAACGAACGCGCAGGCTACGTTTTGGGCATGGACATCGGTGTCTCCAAGGCCACCGTGGTGGTGTCCGACCTTCGCGGAAAGGCACTCGGCAGGTCCAGCCAGCCCTTCGCGGAAGCAGACATACCAGCCGAGGAACGAATCGACGTGATTGACCGCACCGCCATGATGGCTCTCCACAGCGTGGGGGCCTCCCCCGATTCCGTTCTGGCGGTCTGCGCAGGCATTGCGGCGCCGGTGGACCGCAACGGCGTAGTGCTCGTGACGCAGCACTTCTGGGGACTGTTCGACGTCGGCTTGAAGTCTGCACTACGGGACCGTCGGGGCTGGACGGTACTGCTGGAAAACGACGCCAACCTGGCCGCGCTGGGCGACCGCTGGCGGGGCGCCGCCGCCGGCGTGGACGACGTAGTGGTCATTCTCGCGAGTGAACGCCTCGGTTCGGGCGTGATCGACGGCGGACGGCTGCTGCACGGCCGCGGCGGCGGCGCCGGCGAGCTCGCCTTCCTCGACATGGTGGAGGGAGTGGGAGATACCTACGGTATCGCCGCACTGGCCAGGAGATGGGCTGCAGATGCGCTCGCCGGCAAGGCCAAGACGTCGCTCCGGGAATACGCCGCCAAAGGCGCCGAAGCAGAGCACGTCTTCGCAGCCGCGGCGGACGGCGATGCCGTGGCGCTGAAGATCCTTGAACGGCTGGCTGACAGGATGGCCAGGGTTATCGGGGCCATCGCCACCATGATAAACCCCGAACTCGTGGTCATTGGCGGGGCGGTAGCGAACTCCGCCGGGGTGCTGCTCAAGCCCATCGCCAGGCACCTTAGGGAGTACACCGTCAATCCCCCGCGGGTGGCCGTCTCTCCGTTGGGGGATTCGGTCGTGACCGTGGGAGCCGTCCGGTGCGCCCTCGACTACGTGGAGAAGAACTCCCTGGACCTGGAGCTCGCGGTTCCGGCCTGAGCCACCCACGCGTAGAGCGCGAACGTACACTTGAGGCCCCAAATCCGCCTCGATTCAGGGCCTCAACTGTACGTTCGCGCTGAACTACTCCGGCGTGATCATGGTCCGCAGGTCCAGCTGGCGCAGTACCCGGTCCCCTCGGCTACGGCTGCGGCTCAAGCGCCGCCGCGATAGGGAGGGTGCCGTCGCGGAATGCGATGGTCTTCCCCGCCGTTTCGGGCAGGTCCAGCACGGCGGCCGCCACACTTGCCGTGTTGCTGCGGGAGGTTGCCCCGCTGCCTTCCCGGCCGGGATCCACCTCGATAAGCCCGGTCCCCGGCTGGTCCGTCAGCGTCCCGGGGCCCAGGATGGTCCAGGCCAGTGTGGTGCCGCGCAGGTAGTCATCCGCCGCTGCTTTGGCGTCTGCGTAGGCAAAGAAGCTGTTCTCTGCCGGGACTCCATGGTCCGGTCCCGCGCCGAGGTAGGACACCATGATGTACCGCCCGACGCCGGCCTCCGCCGCCGCGTCCATGGACCGGATGGCTGCGTCACGGTCCACCGCATAAGTGCGGTCCGGACTTCCTCCCCCGGCCCCGGCGGACCAGACCACGGCGTCATGGTCCCTGAGTGCGTCGACGATTGCCGCCGTCGTCGAATTTTCAAGATCCAGGACTGACGGCGTAGCTCCGGTTGCAGCGACGTCGGCCGCATGGTCCGGGTTGCGGATGATCGACGTGACGCTGTGGCCTTCGGTTGTAAGAAGCGCGGACAGGTGGAGGGCCACTTTGCCGTGGCCGCCGATGATAACGATGCGGGTCATGCCCCCATTCTGCCCCTCGCGTCGGCGGGCCGGCGCATTTGCCGGCGGTATGTGGACAGCGGTCCCGGCCGCCGTCAGGAGAGCGTGCGGTAACGGAGGTAGACCACGCCGTTTCCAAAGGTGTGCTCTTCGAGGAGTTCCAGCCGCAGGCCCAGCCCGTCCGGCAGGAATCGCCGGCCTCCTCCCACTGCCACCGGATTAAGGAACAAGCGGCATTCCTCCACCAGTCCGGCCCGGAGCGCGGCGGCGGCCAGGGTGGGGCCGCCGATGCTGATGTTCCCGTCAGTGATGTTCTTCAGGTCCCGGACGGCCTCGGAAGCAAAAGTCCGCTCAATCCTGGTTTTGGCCGTGGATGCGGCGGTGAGGGTGGTGGAGTAGACAACCTTGTCTGCCCTCTGCCAGATCCGCGCATAGTCCCGGATATAGGCCGGTAGATCGGGAGTATCCATGGTTTCCCACACCGACATGACATTGTACATACGGCGGCCGTAGAGGTAGGTTCCTACGTCGCGTTCGAGATCGTTGACGAAGCTATGCACTTCCTCGTCCGGCTTACTCCAGCTGAAGTTGCCGGCCCGGTCCGCCATATAGCCGTCCAGGGACGCGATGCCTGAGTAGAAAAGTTGGCCCATACGGCCCATTGTGCCGACGCCGCCCGCCGTTGGATAGACACCGCCGGGAACGCGGTATCCGATCCTTGCGGAGAGGCCGGCTAGTGGATGCTTTAGCGCCGGGTAACCCAAGAAAGTAAGGTTGCTGAATGATTACTCCGGACAGCAGCCGCTCAGATGTGTTCCTCGGCGGCCGTTACCGCGTCCTGGAGCGGATAGGCTCCGGCGCGATGG
Organism: Pseudarthrobacter sp. AB1; assembly: GCF_014926485.1. Lineage (NCBI taxonomy): Bacteria > Bacillati > Actinomycetota > Actinomycetes > Micrococcales > Micrococcaceae > Pseudarthrobacter > Pseudarthrobacter sp. AB1. The sequence goes on along the minus strand of NZ_PZKO01000053.1, from coordinate 79,412 downwards.
CCACCGTGTATCGGGCCGTGGATGAATTCCTTGAGCGTGACGTGGCTGTCAAAATCATCAGGAAACCAGCCCGCAGCACCGGCGGCGCAGGCGCGGACGACGATGAGGTGAAGATCCTGGCCCGCATGCATCATCACGGCCTGGTCACCCTTTTGGACGCCGGTGTAGACCGCTCCGTCTCTGGCCGGCCCAGGGTCTACCTGGTGATGGAACTGATCGATGGACCGGATCTGAAGCAGCGGCTTGGCAGCGGCCCTCTCGGCGCGCGCCACACCGCACAAATAGGGCGTGACCTCGCGGACGCTTTGGCCTATATCCATCGCAATGATGTCATCCACCGGGACGTCAAACCAGGCAATATCATGATCTTTGACTACCATAATGACGCCGCGAGAATGCGGGCGAAATTGACCGATTTCGGAATCGCGCGCATTTCAGAAACACCCAAAGATGCCGACGGTGCGTTTTTGGGGACCGCGGCCTACCTCAGCCCGGAACAGGCACGCGCTGAACCCGTTACTCCGGCCAGCGATGTCTATTCCCTCGGCCTGGTCCTGCTGGAGTGCCTGACCGGAAAGGCAGCCTACCCCGGGGACCCACTGCAGAGCGCCGTCGCCCGGCTGTTCCAGGACCCTCCCATTCCTGCCGACATGGATCCGGACTGGAAGACACTGCTTGCCGCCATGACCGCGGCCGACCCGTTGGACCGACCCGCAGCCCGCGAAGTGTCCATGTCGCTCGCTGAGCGGGCCTCAGCGGGCCGGGGCAAACGCAAGGTGGACCCCTCCATCATTCCCGACGACGAAGCGGACCGCATGGCCGCGGTGCACCAATACCGGATCCTGGACACCCCGCCGGACGGCGCCTTCGACAGAATCACCGCACTGGCAGCCAGGCTGTTCAACGTCCCGATAGCAATCGTAAGCATCGTCGATCATGATCGCATCTGGTTCAAGTCCCACCACGGGACCACGGTCGCGCAAGTCAACCGGGACCCGGGCCTTTGCGCGTCAGCCATCATGCAGGGCGAGGTCTGGGTCGTGGAGAACGCACCCGAAGACCCACGGACACTCTCCAATCCCCTAGTCGCCGGAGATTTGGGCCTCGGTTTCTACGCCGGCGCACCGCTGAGGACCCGCGAGGGCTACAACCTCGGAACCCTGTGCATCCTCGACATCGCCCCCCGGACGATGACGCTGGCAGAAACGGCCACCCTGCAGGACCTGGCAGCGTTGGTCATGAATGATCTGGAATTGCGGCTCGCAAGCCGAAAACCGGCTCAAACCGTGCTGTCGCCTTAGCCCCGGGCGGTGGGAACTATCAATAGTCGCCAAAAACCCCCGGAATCCCAAGGATTCCGGGGTTTTTCTGTGTAGCGGTGGGGAGGCTTGATCTCCCGACCTCACGATTAGATGGCCACACCTTCCAAAGTTTCCACCGAATGCCGTGTGCCTTTCATTTGTAGGTAAGAACGCGTGTAACACCCTTCTTTGATGTTCGATGTCTTGCCCAGCATTTCAGAGTATTCGTTGGGTAAACGTTGGGTGAGGGGACTGCCGCTGAACATACCGTTCGCGCTTTTCTGTCAGCCTCGAAGGCCCGCCTTCCGGGAATCGCGTCGAGAACATCCGCCAAACAACGCACCACTTTCAGTCAGCTCTTGCGACGCTCACGAGAAAGCATTCTGTCCGCATTCTGGAACCCGCCCCCGGCCTCCTGGCCCGAATCCTTGGCCGAACCTGAGACCGGCCATGACGACCCCTAGCACAGGCACGAGAAGCCCGAACCCGAAGACGGCGCCCGGGGTGGCCCGTCGGCACGGCACAGGCGAGAGGAACTGAACATGGCGCTGTGTGTGCCCGGCTGTGTCTGACTCCTCGTCCCGGCACGCAGGCAGAACTGGGCCGCAGCCGCAATCAAATGCTGCAGGCGTTCAATGGGCCTCGCTCACCCCAACGACTTGCGGGCCGGCTGGCCACGGGGCTAAGTGGAAGCGGCCGCCAGCCAGAGAAGAATTGAACGGCGGTGACCGGCGGACTCAAGTCGGGCTGTCCCGCAACCGGAGGCAGCGGTGCCAGGGCGGACGCGATCGCGCCGGCAAAGCTTTAGCATGCTGGATACCCCACTCGCCTGAACGCCTTCATGGCAGCAGAAGGGTGATGCTTAGGGCTGGCTCTTTTTGTGCGCCAGATTACAGACCAACATTTTGAGCGCGCCTAGGTTGAAACTACAGGCGTGCAGTTGCACGCTCCCGCTTCGATGAGGAGGCTTCAATGCAGTTCAATAGCTCCACGACAGCCCTTGTTTTGACTGATCCGCAGAATGATTTCCTCAGCCCCGCGGGCGTGACCTGGGAGCTGGTGGGGAAGAGCGTTGAGAAAAACAACACGGTCGAACACATCGAGCAGTTGCTTGTCAGCGCCAAGTCAGGCGGCTATGAGGTGTTTGTATCCCCACACTATTACTTCCCGCACGACCACAGGTGGGAATTTGGGGGAACGCTGGAAATGAAGATGCATGAGATCGGGATGTTTGATCGTCCCGGCCCCTTGGACTTGGAGGGTTTCAAGGATTCAGGTGCTGACTGGCTGGACCGGTTCAAGCCCTACCTTGAGGACGGCCGGACGGTTGTGTGTAGCCCCCACAAGGTTTACGGACCGGAACAGAACGACCTTGTCCTTCAGCTGCGCAAGCGGGGTATTAGCCAAGTTATCCTCGCCGGTATGTCCGCCAACCTTTGCGTTGAAAGCCATCTCCGTGAACTGCTTGAACAGGGGTTTGAAGTAGCCGTCGTTGCCGACGCTACCGCCGCGGCGCAGCACCCGGAACTGGGCGACGGCTATGAAGCGGCTCTCGTTAATTTCAATTACATTGCAGGGGCAGTGCTGTCTACGGAGGATGCCGTCCGGGAGCTCGCTGTCTGAGTTAGGGCGGATTGGCAGCTGGCTGGGCGGTGAGGTACGTCGTCGTCGCCTTGCTGATCCTGACCGAGTCAGTAAGGGTGTGATGATGACCTGTAGACCCATAGCAGACTATGGCCTGCTCTCTGACTGCCGCTCAGCAGCCTTGGCGAGTGCCGCAGGGTCTGTGGACTGGCTGTGCCTGCCGCGCTTTGACCTCCGGTAATGGCAGCGAACTTGGGTCCTGGGTTTGGGCGGCGGCTCCTGCATGAAACCCGCCGGACGTCCTTCCCCTGTCCCAGCCTGCATCTTCCCCCGTAGGGGAAGGTCAAGGGAACCAAATTCCTCGGCATTCCCTCGTGTAGAACACTCGTGAGGCCGCGGGTAACCTTTACCTATACTGGAACCTACAGATCGCCGGTGGCCGCCGGACACCCGCACGGCACAAGGGGGCCGGGAAATGAGGTCAGTGATGCTTATTGGTGAAGGTGCCAAAGCCGCAGGGATGACGCCCACGACCCTTCGGTTCTACGACGAACAGGGCCTGCTCCCTCCTGCGCAACGGGGCTCCAATGGTTATCGGCAGTACGGAGGCGACAGCGTAGCCCGGCTCGATTTCATTGCCCGGGGCAGGGCCGCGGGACTGTCAGTGAGCCAGATCCGGAGCATCCTCGCCGTCCAGGAGCCAGGCAACGCTCCCTGTGTCCATGTGCGGGACGTCCTGGCGGGCCAATTAGCCGAGCTCGACCTGAAAATCGCGGAACTGACAGCCCTGAGGGAAGGTGTGGCCGTCTCCTACATGGCTGTCGCAGCCGGCGACCCGGCAACGTGCGATCAGTCCAGAGTGTGCAGCTACCTCTGACCATCCCTACACATCATGCTTCAATCGTCACGCCCCGCCAGAAGGCGATGCGGTCCTTAACCGGCATAGCCCGCTTTTTGGGCTCGCTGTAGAACCAGGCTGCATCCACGTTGACCTGGCCGTCGACTTCCAGTGTGTGATAGCTGGCCTGCCCCTTCCACGGGCACACAGAGTACATGTCACTGTCTTTGAGATAGCGCGGATTCACCGCTTCACGGGGAAAATAGTGGTTGCCCTCGACCATCATTGTGTCCTCGGACTCGGCTATGATTTTCCCGTTCCAGATAGCCCTGACCATATTCTTTACCTTCCACCATTTCTGATTGATCCGGACGCGGCGAGTACAACGTCCATATCACCCGGTAGATCCCATCCCTTGCGTAGGGATTTCGATGCACCCAAATGATGCTTGTTCTGTAGCCATCACGATAGGCGGACAGTGGCCGGACTTCGGCGATCTCGAACACACACCGCCTGCCCCGGCTGTTGAACTCACTGCATCCCCGGGTACAGTCCAGGCGGTGACGGGGTAGTGGCTAGCCGGAGTTCCCGTTGGTGTCACAACATCACGGGCCGACGCCGGCCGGGCGGCTGACTCACCTGCGTGCCCGGCCGTGCGGGCCCGCTCCGAGCATCCCGTCCAAAGCAAAGCGTTCAGTGTTCCTGAACACAGAACTCAGCTGTCCCCGGTTGTTACATTGAGTAGAGGAAACGATTGAGCGACCCACCCGTTGCCGGAAAAGGTGCAACCATGAAGATGCCCTCAGCAGTCTTAGTACTCGCCGGACTGTTCGTGGTGGCGGGGGCAGCATTCTTTGCCCAGTCCGTGAGCGACCCGTTGGGGAAAACCGATGGTCCCGGGCAGGGTTCTTCGTCCCTCGCCGCGTCATCGGCCTACCGCGAGTACTCTCCTGAGGCTGTTTCGTCCGCGTCCGATGGCGACGAAGTCGTTCTGTTCTTCCACGCCCAGTGGTGCGTTACCTGCAAGCTGCTCTCTGATGACATCTCCGCGAACATCGACCGGATACCGCAGGACGTGCGAATCCTTGTGGTCGATTTCGATCGCGAGACCGCGCTGAAACAGCGGTACGGGGTCATGCAGCAGCACACCTTGGTGCAGCTCACCCCTGACGGAGGCCTGGTTGGGAAATGGAACCTGAGCCGCACGCTCGACGATCTGCTCAGCAGAATCTCCTGAGCAGAGGCGGTTGAATCATGGAACTCTTGCCGATCGCCTTTCTCGCCGGAGTCCTGACCGTCCTTTCTCCCTGCGTGCTGCCGCTTCTGCCTGTCGTGCTCGCGGGCTCAGCGGTTGAACCGAGCCGACGCGCCTCGTTTCTCATAATCGGCAGTCTTGCCCTCTCAGTGGTTCTCTTCACGCTCCTGATCAAGGCCACCACTGTTCTGCTGGGTGTCCCCAGCGGTGTCTGGCTGATCATTTCCGGCGCTCTCGTCGCCTTCGTCGGGGCGACGTTGGCCTTCCCCGCTGGCTGGGAGTGGCTGTCCGGGCGCCTGCGCTTCCAGGAGGCTGCCGGGAGCTTCGCGCACCGATCCGGTAAGCACCCGGGGGCGGCCAGGAGTATCCTGCTGGGCTTCTCCCTCGGACCGGTCTTCACCAGTTGCAGCCCTACTTACGGCTTGATTCTCGCCGTCGTCCTGCCCGCCAGCCTGATGATGGGGATTGCGGACATCGTCGCCTACACTCTCGGGCTGAGCGTTGTTATGCTCCTGGCCGCCCTGGGCGGGCGGAAAATCACCAAGCGACTTGGATGGGCCACCGATCCGGACGGAAAATTCCGGCGGGGGGGTGGGCGTCGCCCTGCTCATCGTCGGACTGCTGATTGCGTCCGGTCAGATAAGGAAAATCGAAGCATGGCTGATCGACCGCGGCTTGCTGGGAAGCGTCGTTCTTGAGCAGGGGATCCTCGATTCCATCAACGAACCGCCGCCGTCTGAATCAGGTGTTGATATTCCGAACTTTCTGCGTCAGTCATTTCCTCGCACGGACTGGTCCCGAGCCGATCCTGCCATCGCCGACGCCCTCAGTGGCGGACCGTCCAAGGACGGCATCCCTGCGATCGACGAACCACACTTCGTTCCGATCTCCAGCTTCGCGCATCCCGACAGCGTACAGGCGCTCGTCATTGAGGGCAGCCGCGGGGTGAAGGCGTACCCTTACAACATCCTGATCTGGCATGAAATCGTGAATGACACCGTTGACGGGGTACCCGTTGCCGTGACGTTCTGCCCGCTCTGCGGGAGCGCGGTTGTTTTCGAGCGGGTTCTTCCCGACGGCGAGATTTCCACCTTCGGGGTGAGCGGGGGACTGCTTGAGAGCAACATGATCATGTTCGACCGCACGAGCGAAACGCTATGGCAGCAGAGCACCGGCCAATCCCTCGCCGGTAAGCATTTCGGTCATCGGCTGCCACTGCACAAATTCCAACTGTTGACCGTCGGCGAAACCAAGGCGCAGTTTCCCGCTGCCCTGATCCTGAGCGACAGCACAGGCTATGCACGCGACTACTCACGCAATCCCTACGCGGGCTATGACGAGAGCGAGGGCTTCTACTTTTCCCCCAGCGTGACCGACAAGCGGTATCCCGCCAAGGACATCTTCGTCGCCTTCACCCTCAATGGCACTCCAGTAGCTGCACCCTGGCTTGCTTTGGAGAACGGCCGGACCTATTCACATACTGTCGACGGGCACAGCGTCACCCTCGCCAAAGCGGACAACAAACTGGCCGTTACCGGACCGGACGGATCAGACATTCCCTTCTACTTTGAGATGTGGTTCAGCTGGGCAGTCCAGCACCAGGACGCCGGGGCGGTGTTCGACCCGCGAGGACAATAGCCGGCTGATTCCAGGGACCTTTCCGGCCGGATCTGTTATTACTGTGGGCACGTCTGACACTGCCGATGGCCTGGAAGAACAGTGAGGGCGGCCGCCGAGGCTCTTAATTGAAAATTGTGGTGACCGACAGTGCCATGGCCACCATTGCCCCGACCAGATAGACCAGCCCGGTTGCCGAGGCGGGAATCCCGATGCCGTCGAACGCCAAGGCGACACTCCGGCTGGGTCCGCCGATAGCCGGGGCCGCTCTTCTCCCGGGGCAATCAGGACGGAGCGTTCTGGAGGAGGCGATGGCCTGGTCCCAGCTGTGTCCGGAGCGGTGTAATTACTGGATGTGCAGGGAGGGATTCGGCCAGGGCCAACGGAGCGGCAGATGGTTGAGGGATTTGTTCCAAAGCCTCCCATACGGAGGTGGCTGTGACGGCGCAGGAAACGACCGCAGTGGACCACATTTCGCCGTAAATTGCTATATGCGGATGTTCTTCAGCCGAGACAGACCTGCCTCACGCCCGGGGGGACTCTGCTCTTACTTCGTCAGGCCTTTGTCATTGAGCCAGGCAGCAGCAGCATCCTTCGGATTTTGCTTCTGGCTTCCGCTCACTGCGCGGTTGAGGTTAAGCAGGTCCTCTGTAGTCAGGGTTCGGGACACGGCGTTCAGGGCATCCTTGGCCTTATCCGTCATGTTGGCTTTGTTGTAGAGCGGCAGGACTTGTTGGGCGATGACGTTGTTTTTGGGATCTTCAAGAACCACAAGATCGTTGTCAGCAATCGCTGGTGTTGTGGTGTAGATGTCAGCGACCTGAACCTGGTCATCCAGCAGTGCCTTGACGGTGAGGGGGCCCCCGCCGTCACTGAAGGTGGTACTTTTCCGCAGTTGCCTGGGTGACCACCATGGCGTCCTTGTTCTCGGCTTTGGACGCTTCCAGTACGGCCAAGCCATCCGGCAGCTTCTCTGGCAGCGCCTTCGTTATTTCTTCGGCGGAAATCTGGGTTGCTTCCTTGTCCACGTGCAGGAGAAGGTTGCCGCTGTAGTCCGGGATGACATCAACGGAGCCGTCCTGGACCGCTTTGAAATACACCTTACGTGACCCGATGTTGGGTTTTGTGGTGGCGGTCACGCCAGCGGCATTCAGGGCGCCCGCATTGACTTCGGCGAGGATCTGGCTTTCGGGGAAGTCTGCAGAGCCTATGACCAATGCAGACCCGGAGCCGGCGGATCCGGGGGATTTTGAGGCGGGTGCGCTGCCGAGGGGGTCCGATCCGGCGCAGGCGCTCAATGCAAGCGCCAGGCCTAGTCCGGTGGCCAGGCCACCAAACGCAACCGTGGGCTGTCGGCCCCGGTCAGGTGTGGCGGGCTCTCCCCAGGTGAGGAAGAGCCGCTGGAATATGGCAAGGACAAGGTCGACGGCGATCGCCAGGCCTGCGATCAGCAGGGAGCCCCCAGCATCTGCGGGAGTCGGAGAGCACGAGGCCCTCGAACAGGTATCGTCCGAGGCCTCCGAGGTTGATGTAGGCCACGACGGAGCCGGTGGCGATGACCTGCAGGACAGCCGTTCTGACCCCGCCGAACATAACAGGCAAGGCGTTGGGCACTTCGGCCCTCAGCAGCACCTGGAGTTCTGTCATTCCCATGGCCCGTGCGGCGTCCACAACATTGGGGTCGACACTGGCGACGCCGGCGTAGGTGCCCGCGAGCAGCGGGGGGACCGTCAGTATCACCAGGGCCCAGATGGGAGGCATCAGCCCTATCCCGGCCAGCAGGACAAACAGCGTGAGCAGGCCAAGCGTGGGCAGGGCACGGAGAGCACCGGCAACGGCTACCACCGCCACCCGTCCGCGTCCCGTGTGACCCACGTAGAGCCCAGCAGGGACCGCAATCACAATGGCAATCAGCAGGACGAGTCCTGTGTATTGGAGATGCTCCCCAAGCCTGGCGGGAATGCCGGCGCTCCCGGACCAATGTTCAGAGGAGGCGAGCCAGGCAACAGTGTCGGTGAAGACATTGCTCATACGGAGGCGCCCCCTGACTTTTCATGGGCCAGGCGATTGGCATCTGCTGCGGGCTTGACGTCACTGAGCAACTGGGCGGCAGCAGGGCGTCGACTGTCGGCGGAGGATCCTGCCCGGGTCCAGGGCGCGAGCATCCGCTCAAGGCGCGCCAGGGCGGCGTCCACCGCAGCGTATCCTCCGGCCGCCATCCCCTTGGCAGGAGTTGGGGGCAGCTCTTCAGGCCCTGGGCGAAAGGCTCAACACTCTGCAACAAGTTTCTACAGCCGAAGTGTTGACCGCTGCCAGACGGGAGAGCTCGCTCTCCGTCGAGGAAGTAGTAGAGCAGCTGATTGAGCGTGATGAAATCGTGCTGTTGGCCGCGGAGGCAATTGATGCTGCGAGGCGAACCAGGCTACCCGGGAAGGCAAGGGCTCTGGGCGCATCCCGTGGGTCACTCCTTGCTGAACCGGACGCATTCGGCCAACCGGTCAAAGCCACCACTCTCGGCGCGCAACTCTTCGCCAGACTCTCAGTCGCAGGCCTGGAGGAATCCAATTAGTTGGGTTTCCGTTGGATTCGGCACTTAAGACAGCAGCAGGTCAGGGGCAATATGCCCCTGACCTGCTGTTTTTGTAGCGGTGGGGAGGCTCGATCTCCCGACCTCACGATTATGAGTCGTGCGCTCTAACCAACTGAGCTACACCGCCACGAATGAGAAAAACCTGCGCCAAGCCGGTCAAAAACCGCCTTGACACAGGCTCTCATCCAGAGCCCCCCACCGGAATCGATCCGGTGACCTCGTTCTTACCAAGAACGCGCTCTACCACTGAGCTAGGGGGGCAACGAGTAAATACTCTACCGGAAGATTTGGCCACCAACAAATCGGCTCCAGAACAGTGTCAAAGGGGCCAAAAATGCCGGAAATACGGGCTTCCTGGCGCCTTCGGACGGACGATGCACCGGCCCGGGGACGGATTCCTGAGGAGGTGTGACCAAGCGAACATAAGCGGCAGGGTTAAAGCAGAACGGGCCGGCAGACAGCCGGCCCGTTCTCAGTTCACTTTAGGAAACAGTGGTTACCACTTGTTGCGGGGCTTGAAGCCGCCTTCGGTGCGCGGCTTGCGTGCCGCGTCCGTTCCCACGCTGCGCTCGTTGCGGTCGCTGAAGGAGCGGCCGCCACGGTCAGCGGAGCTACGCTCGCCGTCGGTCTTGCGGAATTCCTTCTTGAACCCGCCGTTGCCCTTGAAGTTGCCGCCACGGTCTCCCCCACGGTCGCCACCGCCGGAGTAGCCGCCGCGGTCGCCGCCGCCACGGTTGCCCTGGTAACCGCCGCGGTCGCCGCCACGGTTGCCCTGGTAGCCGCCACGCTCGCCGTCGCCGGAGGGCTTGCGGCCGTTGTCCAGCTCGAGGTGGATCAGCTCGCCGCCAATCCGGGTGCGGGACAGCGCCTTCAGCTGGTCGGCACTGAGGTCCGCCGGGAGCTCCACGAGGGAGTGGTCGGCGCGAATGTCGATGCCGCCGATGTTGGCCGAGGAGATGCCGCCTTCGTTGGCAATGGCGCCCACGATGGAGCCCGGCATAACGCGCTGGCGGCGTCCGACGGCGATCCGGTAGGTGGCATTGCCTTCGGTGAGCGTACGGGTCGGGCCACGTGAGCCGAAGCCGTCCTTGGAGCGCTCGCGCTTCTGGAAATCGGGAGCTGCAGCCAGTTCCTTGACGAGCAGAGGCTGACCGCCCTGGGCCATCACGGCCAGCGCAGCAGCGATCTCCGAGGCCGGCACGTTGTGCTCTTCCTCGTAGGAGGAGATGAGGTCGCGGAACGCGGCAACGTCCTCGGACTCGAGGGTCTCCGTGATGCGCTCGGCGAACTTGCCCAGGCGCAGCGTGTTGACGGTCTCGGCCGTGGGCAGGTGCATCTGCTCCACCGGCTGGCGGGTTGCCTTTTCAATGGAACGCAGCAGGTACTTTTCGCGCGGCGTCATGAACAGGATGGCGTCGCCGGAACGGCCTGCACGGCCGGTGCGGCCGATGCGGTGGACGTAGGACTCGGTGTCGTGCGGGATGTCGTAGTTGACCACGTGGCTGATGCGCTCAACGTCAAGGCCACGGGCGGCGACGTCGGTGGCCACGAGGATATCGATGCGGCCTTCCTTCAGCGCCTCGACAGTGCGTTCGCGCTGCTGCTGCGGGATGTCGCCGTTGATGGCGGCAGCCTGGAAGCCACGGGCCTTCAGCTTGTCAGCCAGGTCCTCGGTAGCCATCTTGGTGCGCACGAAGGCGATTACGCCGTCGAACTCTTCAACCTCGAGGATGCGCGTCAGGGCGTCAAGCTTGTGCGGGCCCATAACCTGCAGGTACCGCTGGCGGGTGTTGGCGCCGGTGGTGGTCTTGGACTTGACCGAGATCTCGGCCGGGTTGTTCAGGTACTGCTTGGACATCCGGCGGATCTGGCTCGGCATGGTTGCCGAGAACAGTGCAACCTGGCGGTCCGACGGGGTCTGCTGGAAGATCTGTTCCACGTCTTCAGCGAAGCCCATGCGCAGCATTTCGTCAGCCTCGTCCAGAACCAGGTACTGGAGCTCGGACAGGTCCAGGGAGCCCTTGGAGATGTGGTCGATCACACGGCCCGGAGTACCGACAACAACCTGGGCACCGCGGCGCAGGCCGGCGAGCTGGGGGCCGTAAGCGGAGCCGCCGTAGACGGGGAGGACGGTGAAGTCATCGATGTGCTTGGCGTATGAGGTGAAGGCCTCGGCAACCTGAAGCGCGAGCTCGCGGGTCGGAGCCAGGACCAGGGCCTGCGTCTTGCGTGACGGGCCGTTGAGGTCGTGAAGCTCAGCCAGGCGGGACAGCGCCGGTACTGCGAAAGCTGCAGTCTTACCGGTGCCGGTCTGGGCGAGGCCCACAACGTCGCGGCCTTCAAGCAGCAGCGGGATGGTTGCTGCCTGGATGGGGGAAGGCTTTTCGTAGCCGACATCCTGCAGGGCAGCGAGGACGCGGGCATCGATGCCAAGATCGGCGAACTTGACGCCCTCTTCTTCGGCTTCCTCAGCCTTGGCGGGTGCCTCTTCGGACTTAGCTTCCTCAGCCTTGGCCACGGGAGCTTCTTCAACCTTGGCGGGAGCGGCGGGGGCTTCGGTTTCAGTGACGGCGGGCTCTGCTGCGGGGGCAACGGCCTCGGTGAATTCGACGGCGACGGTTTCGACAGTTACTGCTTCAACGGTGGCGTCATTTTGATTTTCGGGCATAGGGAAATTTCCTCATCCATAGGGGGCCAGGCGGCACAACCCGAGGTGAGCGGAGCCGCAGTACGTGTGCCGTGGGTGCCGGGCATACATTGACCGGCCGGTCACTTAGAAGTCCGGCGCTTTCGCAATCCCGTGGCAGGACTTCCCGCTGCATCTCTTGGCTGCTATCTCAGCAGTCTGTACAGCGTTTTCTTTAGCCGGCTCTCCCTATGAAAATGCCCGCATCACAATAGCGGGCCCCAACACTTGCCAGTCCTGCCTCAAAAATTGGGCAGGAATAAGGGATTTCCGGAGTGGGGGATGTTTCAAGTGTAAGGTACAGATCCGCTTTGCGGCTAATTGACCGTACGACGGCGGCGGTGAGCTTGCGCACATGGCTCCCCTGCCAGCCACTCAGCTGGGCCGTTACCCGCGTGAACGCCGCATCAGGGCTTCGAATTTCTGGTTGAATTCGGGCTGCTGCAGGCGGATCTCGCGGTCGGCGTCGGCGTCCCGGAGGAGTTCCATGGACTCCAGGTCGGGCTCGCTGAACCATTTGCCCACCGTAATGCCGTGGTTGGGCACAAAGATGCGGTGGATGTGGTCCCCTGCCTGGATGCTGCCGGTGCGGATCACCCTGAGGTAGGCGCCCACGCGCCCGGCCTCCGTGAAGCGTTTGACGAAGCGGGGTTCGTCAAAGCGCTGTTGGAAGGTGGCGCAGGGCGTGCGCGGGGAGGTAACTTCCAGTTCCACGTCCAGTCCGATCTTCCAGCGCTCTCCGATGATGGCGCCGGTGGTTTCGATGCCGGCCACGCGAAGGTTTTCGCCGAAGATCCCGGGCGGGAGGTCCCGCTGGAGCTCGCCGGCCCAGTAACCTGCGTCCTCCTGGGAGTAGGCGTAGATGGCCTGGTCCTCCCCGCCGTGGTTGATCCGGTCCGCCTGGACATCGCCGTGCAGGCCGAGCCGATGGACACGGACCGGGCCCTCCACCGGGCGCTTGTCGATGGCCGTCACCCCCACGCTCCCCTCAGTGGCGAGGAGCTGGTGGACGCGGCAGATGGCCAGCACAGATGCGGTTTCCATGGCTCCAGTGTAGGTTCCCGGGCCCGCATTGGGACTGGGCGGCAGGGTGGGGACTTCTGCCCCGGTTTCCGCTCGCAGCCAGCCAGGGCAGCGGCTAGGCTGAACTCAGGATTGAGCTTCCGGCGCACAGCTGCGCCCACATTCAGCATGGACTACCAGGGGGGACGTCATGGACCCGGAAAAGGGCCAAGGCAACGGTCCGGACAGAGACCAGCCCAAAGACCAGGGCGCCGGTCAAGGCAAGGATCACGGCGCGCCGAAGCCGCCGCCCTGGCAGGTTCCCAAGCCGGAACTGCGCCCTGAACTCCTGAACGAACCCATTCCCACGGTTGATCCCTTCGCCCGTGACCGCGAGCGCCAGACCCATGATGCGGCCGCCCACAAAAAGCGTTCCCAGCGGCGGACCGTCGTGGTGGGGTTGGGAGTCACGGCCCTCCTTGCCGGCACCATCACCGCTGTTGTGGCCAGCAACCAGGATGAGGCCGACTACGCCCAGGTCTGCTTCAACGACGAAACCGGCGAGCGCGTGGAAGATACGCAGTGCAACAGCTCCGCCGGCCGCAGTGGCGCACTCTACGCATGGTACTTCTACTCCCGCGGCGCCAGCGTTCCCGGGGTAGGCCAGAACCGGTCCTCGTACCCGAGCTACACCAGCACCATCCCCAGCGGCGCCAAGGCTTCCACCGGGTACAGCACCAAGGGCGGAACAGTCAGCAGAGGCGGCTTTGGCAGCAGCTCCAAAGGCGGAAGCACGGGGGGCTAGACGTGAAGCGGCTGTTATCGGAGCCCAGGCCTGACTGGAAGCAGAAGATCGAAGAACAGGGCCTGGTCTTCTCCACCACCACCATGCCCGACGGTAAGAAGATCGAATACTGGAACGAGGCGGCCTACTACGAATTCACCATGGACGAGGTGGAGACGCTGGAGGTCACAGCCGAGGACATGCACAGGATGTGCCTGGAGGCGGCCAGGTTCCTGGCCACCGGCGCCCTGGGGAACATCGGCATCGGCCCGCAGGCACTGGAGCTCGCCGCGGAGTCACTGCAGGCCGCTGACATCGATGTCTACGGCCGCTTCGACTTCATCTACGATGGCCAGGGCGGACCGGCCAAGATGCTGGAGTACAACGCCGACACCCCCACCGGCCTGATCGAAGCCGCCGTGGCGCAATGGTTCTGGCTGCAGGACGTATTCCCCGAAAAGGACCAGTGGAACGGCATCCACGAGGCCCTGATCCGGCAATGGAAGAAAATGCAATACCGCACCGGCATGAGCACGCTCCATATCGCCCACTCCGAGGCCGAGGAGTCCGGCGAGGACTGGATGACGGCCGCCTACATGCGCGACGTCGCCAGCCAGGCAGGCTGGACCACCATCGGCATCAACATGTCCGATATCGGCTGGGATCCCAACCTGAACCGCTTTGTGGACCTGGACAACTTCATGATCAGCACCATGTTCAAGCTGTACCCGTGGGAGCTGATGATGAAAGAGCCGTTCGGGCACCGGCTGCTGCAGCGAGCGCACAATCCCCGCTGGGTGGAGCCTGCATGGAAGATGCTGCTCTCCAACAAGGCCTTGCTGGCCGCGCTGTGGCATCTGTACCCGGACCACCCCAACCTGTTGCCCGCCTACCTCAACGAACCCGGACCCCTGAAAGAATGGGTGGCCAAGCCGCTGCACGGGCGCGAAGGCGACAACATCAAAATCCACGCTCCGGGCATCAGCCTGGAGCAGCCCGGCGGGTACGGCCGTGAGGGGTGGTGCTACCAGCAGTTCCACGCGCTGCCCGACTTCGCCGGCAACCACCCCGTCCTTGGCCTCTGGGTGGTGGACGGCGAATCCGTGGGTTGCGGGATCCGCGAATCGGAGGGCCCCATCACCGACTACTTCTGCCGTTTTGTGCCCAACACCATCGACGCCCCGGCGCCACTTTCGGCGGCGGCCCTGTCCAGCACATCCAGCAAATCAAACAAGGCAGGTATCGCCCTATGAGCCCCCTAACCTTCCCGAGCCCGGTGACCGTATGAGTGCGAAGACGACGACGGCGGCCGGCGCTTCCGGCGGACCCTCCGGCGGTGCCGTCCCCGCCAAGGGCCTCCGGGCGGGGATCCTGGACCTCGGCGACTCGGTCATGCTGGGCCTTGCGTCCACGGCGCCCGTGTATTCGCTGGCCGCCACACTGGGCCTGATCGTGGCCGTCAACGGAAACTACACTCCCCTGATCCTGATCCTGGGGTTCATCCCTGTCCTGTTCATCGCCTACGCGTTCCGGGAGCTCAACAGCGCCATGCCGGACTGCGGCACCACATTCACCTGGTCCCGCCGCGCATTCGGCCCCTGGGCCGGCTGGCTGGGCGGCTGGGGACTGGCCTTGGCGGGCATCGTGGTCCTCGCCAACCTTGCCCAGGTGGCCGGGCAATACCTGTGGCTGCTGATCGGGGACGGCTCACTGGCCGAAAACAAGGTGGTGGTCACGGCCACCGGTGTGCTGTTCATCGTGTTTATGACCCTGGTGAACTACCGGGGCATCCGGCTGGGTGAGCACGTCCAGCGGGTCCTGACGTACGTGCAGTACCTCTCGCTGGGCATCTTCGCGCTGGCCATCATTGTGCGGATCGTGGATGGGGTGCCAGGCGGAGCCGCCACCAGCCAGGCCTTCGACTTCGAGTGGTTCAACCCGGCCGGCGCCTTCGCGGACCCGTTCGCCGTAGTGCACGGTACACTCCTTGCCCTGTTCATCTATTGGGGCTGGGACACCTGCCTGGCCGTGAACGAGGAAACCGAAAACCCGACCACCACGCCGGGGCGCGGCGCCGTCATTTCAGCTTTTGTCCTCGTGGCAATCTACGTCTCGGTAGCCCTCCTCGTGATGATGTACGCCACCGTGGGTACCGAGGGCATTGGCCTGGGCAACGAAGCGAACCAGGCCGACGTCTTCCTGGCCATGAAGGACGTGGTCCTGGGTCCGTGGGGCTGGCTGATTGTGGTGGCTGTGCTGGCCTCGGTTCTGTCCTCCACGCAGACCACCATTCTGCCAACGGCCCGCGGCACCCTGTCGATGGGTGTGCACGGCGCGCTGCCGCCGAAGTTCGGCGAAGTCCACACCCGCAACCAGACCCCCGGATTCTCCACCCAGATCATGGGCGCAGCAGCCGTGGTGTATTACGTGGCCATGAGCTTTCTCAGCGAAAACCTGCTCTCCGATTCCATCAGCGCCATCAGCCTGTTCATCGCGTTCTACTATGCACTCACCGGCTTCGCGTGCTTCTGGTATTTCCGCGGCACGTTCCGGGAATCAGCCCGCAACCTCTGGTTCCGGGGCATCCTTCCGCTGCTCGGTGCACTGATCCTCACCGCGGCGTTTTTCATTTCCGCCGTCCAGATGTGGGATCCGGCCTATGGTGACACCCAGATCTTCGGCGTCGGCGGGGCCTTTGTCAGCGGCGTGGTGCTCCTGGTCTTGGGAGTGGTCCTTGCCGTTGTCTGCCGGTTCCTGCCGTCAACGCGGGAGTATTTCACCGGGAAGCCGACGGCCGCGGCTGCCACACCCCCGTCGGCCTAAGATACTCACATGAGCGACGCTGATGTCACTGCCGAAGTACCTGCCGCACCGGACCCGTCGGACATTCTGGCCCTTGACGCGCTGCTGAGCGCGGACGAGCGTGCACTCAGGCAGCGGATCCGCGACTTCACCGACCAGCGGATCAAACCAAACATCGCCCGCTGGTATGACGACGCCGTCTTTCCGCTGGAGCTCGCTCCCGAGCTCGGCGAGCTGGGCGTCCTGGGGATGCACCTGGAAGGGTATGGCTGCCCGGGCCGTTCCGCCGTCGAATACGGCCTGGCCGCGATGGAACTCGAGGCGGGCGATTCCGGGATCCGGACCTTCGTCTCGGTGCAGGGGTCCCTGGCCATGACAGCCATCCACAAATGGGGTTCGGAGGACCAGAAGCAGGAGTGGCTCCCCCGGATGGCTGCCGGCGAAGTGATCGGCTGCTTCGCACTGACCGAACCCACGGCGGGCTCCGACCCGTCCTCGATGACCACTTTTGCCCGCCGGGACGGTACCGGGGACAACGCCGGCTGGGTCCTGGACGGCGCCAAGCGCTGGATCGGGCTGGCGTCCGTGGCCGGGGTGATGGTGGTGTGGGCCAAAACCGACGACGGCGTCCGCGGCTTCCTGGTGCCGGCCGGCACGCCGGGCGTAACCACCACGCCCATCGCGCAGAAACTCTCCATGCGCGCTTCCATCCAGTGCGATGTGGCGTTCGACGGCGTCCGGCTGGGACCGGAGGCCATGCTGCCGGGCGCGCTGGGTCTTCGCGGACCGTTTACGTGCCTGAACGAGGCCCGCTACGGGATCGTCTGGGGTGCCATGGGCGCCGCGCGTGATTCCTACGAGGCCGCCCTGGCGTATGCGCAGGACCGGCTGCAGTTCGGCAAGCCGCTGGCCGGTTACCAGCTGACGCAGGAGAAGCTGGTGAATATGCTGCTGGAGATCCAGAAGGGCACCATGCTGGCTTACTACCTGGGGCGCCTCAAAGACGAAAGGAAGCTACGGCCCGAGCAGATCTCGCTGGGCAAGCTGAACAACGTGCGCGAGGCCATCAAGATCGCCCGGGAAGCCCGCTCCATCCTCGGCGGCAACGGCATCACGCTGGACTATTCGCCGCTGCGGCATGCTGCCAACCTGGAGTCAGTCCGCACGTACGAAGGCACCGACGAGGTCCACATGCTCGTCCTTGGTCAATACATCACGGGCCTCGGCGCGTTCCGGTAACCCCGCCCGCCCCGCGTGGCTAGTCGGGCAGGATGATCAGCTCAAGGTAGCCACGCAGGCACTTTGCCATATCGACGCTGTCGGGCGACAGCAGCCACTGCGTTTGGATGCCGTCCCACAGGGCAATCAAGGATGCCGCGGCGGCTTCCGGTTCGACGCCGTGCCGCAGCCGCCCTTCATCTGCGAGCTGCGTGAACCGACGGGCGTAGCTCCCCCGCAGCCGGTCAAATCGTTCGGTGAAAAATTCGCGCCCCGGATGGCCGTCCGTCACGGATTCCGCGCACAGCACGGTGTACAGCTCAATGACGCCTGGGATTTCTTCGTTGAAGCGCGTCTGGCGGATCACGGCGTCAACGAGCCCTTCCCCGGGATCGGGCGGCGTTATGCCATCGCCGGTATTCGAGTCGCGCCAGTTGAGCACGGCAAGCAGCAGATCGCTTTTCGACGGGAAGTAATGCAGGAGGCTCGTCTGGCTCATTCCGAGGTGGTCTGCAACATCCTGCAAGGAGCCCCCGCGGTACCCGTGGGCCGCAAAGACGGCGTGCGCGGCAACAAGTATGGCTTGCCGGCGTTCCGCCGACTTCGCATATGGTCCCCGCCGGGACGGCCGCCCCGCCTCGTTTGTGGTCATGGCATGCCAGTGTACAGGCGGAAGTAACCGATCGAATCAAAACTCGAGTGGTCACTCGAATTTTGTGTTAGCCTGTCTCGTATCGACTCCCCATGTGCCGGCCATCACAGTCCCCGGCACGCGCTTCCGGCGCGGCGGGCGTACAGAAGGAGCAGTCAAGCAATGTCCCAGTCCACAGCGTCCGGCCGCGCCGCCGATGTTTCCTATATCACTGACCGCGGACCGGGTTCGGGCCGGCGGACGGCCGCCCGCTCCTGGCTGCACACCACTGCCCCCACCCAGTCGCTCAACGGCAATTGGCGCTTCCGGCTCCTGCCTGGTGCACCCGGAACCCCCGGGGGCCGCGGCGCCCTACCCGCAGGCGAGGCTCTCGACGGCGTCGCCGATGAGACCTTCGATGACTCGTCGTGGGACGAGATCGCTGTCCCGGCCCACTGGGTGCTGGAAGGCGACGGTCGCTACGGGCGGCCCATTTACACCAACGTCCAGTTCCCCTTTCCCACCGATGCACCCAACGTCCCCGACGAGAATCCCACCGGCGACTACCGGCGCACCTTCGAACTGCCGGCGGCATGGACCGAAGCCGAGCGGATTTTGCTGCGGTTCGACGGCGTCGAATCGCGGTACAAGGCATGGATCAACGGGATTCAGATCGGCGTCGGCGTCGGGAGCCGGCTGGCTCAGGAATTCGACGTAACCGATGCGGTGCGCCCGGGATCCAACGTGCTTGCCGTGCGGGTGCACCAGTGGTCGGCGTCGAGCTATGTCGAAGACCAGGACCAGTGGTGGCTGCCTGGCATCTTCCGCGACGTGTCGCTCCAGGCACGGCCGGCGGGCGGGATCGACGACGTCTGGCTGCGCACCTCGTTCAGCGGCTCCGGTCATTCCGGCGCCGGCACCATTGACCCTGAAATCATGGCAGACGGCGACGCCTTTCCGGTGACGCTGTCCGTTCCGGAGCTGGGCATCAACGTCACGTGGAACTCTGCTGCGGACGTTGCCCCGGTGGCGATCCACGCCGTCGAACCGTGGTCTGCCGAGATCCCGCGGCTGTACGACGCGACGGTGAGCAGCGCTGCCGAAACGCTCTCCCTACGCCTCGGTTTCCGCACGGTGGAAATCGTGGGGGACCGCTTTCTCGTTAACGGCCGGCGTGTGGTGTTCCACGGCATGAACCGGCATGAGACCCACCCCGACCGGGGCCGCGTCTTCGACGAAGAGTTTGCCCGCGCCGATCTGGCCCTTATGAAGCAGTTCAACGTCAATGCGATCCGCACGAGCCACTATCCCCCGCATCCCAGGTTGCTGGACCTGGCTGATGAAATGGGCTTCTGGGTGGTTCTTGAGTGCGACCTCGAAACGCACGGATTCCATGCCCAGCAGTGGGCCGGAAATCCCAGCGACGATCCCGCCTGGCGCGAAGCCTTCGTGGACCGAATCGAGCGCACCATCGAGCGCGACAAGAACCACCCCTCCATCGTTATGTGGTCACTCGGCAACGAGGCAGGCACGGGCGCGAACCTCGCCGCAATGGCCGCGTGGGCCCACGCCCGCGACACCGGACGCCCCGTGCACTATGAGGGCGATTACAGCGGTGCCTACACGGACGTCTATTCGCGGATGTACTCCTCCGTGCCCGAGACCGAGGCGATCGGACGGGACGACTCCGGCTCCCTGCTGCTCGGCTGTTCCGCCGCCGAATCGGCACGGCAACGGACCAAACCCTTCATCCTGTGCGAGTACGTTCACGCGATGGGCAACGGCCCCGGCGCCATCGACCAATATGAGGACCTCGTTGACCGCTACCCACGGCTGCACGGTGGATTCGTCTGGGAATGGCGGGACCACGGCATCCGCACACGCACGGAAAACGGAACCGAGTTCTTCGCCTATGGCGGCGATTTCAACGAAGTCATCCACGACGGCAACTTCGTGATGGACGGAATGGTCCTCTCCGATTCGACACCGAGCCCGGGACTTTTCGAATACAAGCAGATCGTGGCGCCGATCCGATTGGGGTTCGGCACCGAGGTGCCCGTTGGAACAGCGTCCGACGGCGGTGCACGGCGATTCTGCACGGTCGCCAACCTGCGGCACTCGGCGGACTCGTCCGACGTCGTGTTCCAGTGGCGGACGGAGGTTGACGGGGTCCGCAGCGACTCGGGCGATCTGGCAGTGGCTGGAACGGCGGGCAAGGCCCTTGCGGCCGGCGAATCAGTGACCCTCGCGCTACCGGAGTTCGCCGTCCCAGGCAACGGCGAGCACTGGCTCACCGTCGAAGCCGTTCTCCGCAAGGACACCGAGTGGGCTCCGGCCGGGCACGTGATTTCAGCGGCCCAGCTGGATCTCTCGGCGCCTGGGCCGTCAGTTCAGGCCCCGCGCCCCCTGGCTTCCGCCGACCGGGCTGGCGCCTCGGGGGCCGGAAGGTTAACCCTCGGGCCCGCCTCGTTCGAGGAGGGACGCCTTTTGTCGCTGGGCGGCCTGACGGTAGCCGGTCCCCGCTTGGAGCTCTGGCGCGCACCAACGGACAACGACGGCGGAGCCGGCGGCGGCAGTTACGACCTCAGCGACCCGTGGCTGAACAACGGAAACGGTGTGCCGGCTCCGACGTCGGCCTCGGTGTGGCGGACAGCAGGTTTGGACCGCATGACTGCCCGGGTAGAAAAAGTCGCGGCGAACGACGAATCCGTAGTGGTCCGGACGCGGTACGCGGCCGCGGACAGCGCCGACTCCGTAACGGTCGAAGAGCAGTGGCAGCTCGCGGATGGGGAGCTGTGGCTGCGCCTGGACATCGTTCCCAGTGCCGGCTGGAACATGATCTGGCCGCGCATCGGGGTCAGATTCGATTTGCCCGGCTCCGTGGACGGCGCCTCCTGGTTCGGCGCCGGACCGCGGGAATCGTATCCGGACAGCATGCACGCGGCACTGATCGGGCTGTATTCGGCAGCAATCGACGACCTCACCGTGCCGTACGCGAAGCCGCAGGAGAGCGGGCACCGCAGTGCTGTGCGTTCACTGGAGCTGAACAACGCGGGCGCGCCCTGGCTGAAGATCGAGACAGTGCCGGATGCCCGCGGGCGCCGACCCGGCTTCACCCTGGCCCGTCACACCGCACAGGAGGTCAGCGCCGCCGCCCATCCCCACGAGTTGCCCCGGAGTGAGCACAGCTACCTTTACCTGGACGCTGCCCAGCACGGTTTGGGTTCACGGGCCTGCGGCCCGGACGTCTGGCCGGACTTCGCGCTTCGTCCGGAGGCCCGCACGCTGACGCTGCGCATCGGGACGGCCGGGTAGCGGTCAAGCCGCCACGGCCACCGTCTCCTTTTGGCCTGCGTCCTTGCGGATGGTCGCGCTGATCACGGCGGCGATGGTGCACATGGCCGCCGCGCCGAACCAGGCGTAGGTGTACTGGCCGGTGGCGTCCCGGATGGCACCGGCGCCGAGGGCAGCAGCGGCCGCGCCCAGCTGGTGGGCCGCGAACACCCAGCCGAACACCACGCTGCCGTCTGCGCCGAATGTCTTCCGGCAGATTGCCGCGGTGGGCGGCACAGTCGCCACCCAGTCCAGGCCGTAGATCACCACAAAAACAATCATGCTCGGCTGGATGGTGGCGCTCAGGAGCAGCGGCAGCACCAGCAGGCCGAGCCCCCGGAACTGGTAATACACGGCCAGCAGGATCTTGGGGTTGTACCGGTCGGTCAGCCAGCCCGAGGCGATGGTGCCCACGATGTCAAAGATCCCGACGACGGCGAGCAGCCCGGCCGCAGTGGTTTCGGGCATGCCGTGGTCGTGGGCGGAGGGGATGAAGTGCGTGCCGATCAGCCCGTTCGTGGTGGCGCCGCAGATCGCGAATCCCGCCACCAACGCCCAGAACGTCCGCACCTTGCTTGCCCGCTTGAGCACCTGGAGGGCGCGCACCGCGGCGTTGCTGCTGCGCCCGCTGTCCACGGCGTCTGCTTCCGCAGCCGGGGACGCAGCCGTTCCCTCCTCAGGTGCCGTTTCACCGTAAGGCAAGGCGCCGACGTCGGCCGGTGAGTTCTTGAGGAACTTCAGCACCAGCGGCACCACCGCCAGCGCGCCGGCGGCGATCAGGAGCGATGCCTGCCGCCAGCCCGGGTCCTGGGCCAGCATGGCGATGAACGGCAGGAAGACCAGCTGGCCGGCGGCGCTGCCGGCGGTGAGGATGCCGATCACCAGGCCCCGGCTCTTGGAGAACCAGGTGTTGGCGATGGTGGCGGCGAAGACGAGCGCCATGGACCCTGTGCCGAGTCCAATCAAAAGGCCCCAGGTCAGGAGGATCTGCCAGGACTGGTTGACCAGCACCGTGAGCGCGCTGCCCGCGCCGATCAGCACCAAGGCGGTGGCGGTGACGGCCCTGATTCCAAACCTTTCCATCAGGGCCGCGGCGAAGGGGGCGGTCAGGCCAAACAGCACCAGGTTGATGCTGACGGCTGCGGACAGGACGGTGGTGGACCAGCCGAACTCCTGCTGCAGCGGCACCATCAGGACGCCCGGGGCAGCACGGAATCCGGCGGCTCCCACGAGGGCCAGGAAGGCGACTGCCGCGACGATCCAGGCGGGGTGCAGGCGCCGACGCCGGGTTGTTTCCGTGGCGCTCACGCGGCGGTGGACAGTTGCACCGGCGCGTCCGTCCGGGTGAGGCTGTGCCAGCTGGTGTTCGCGGCCGTCAGCCGTTCCCCGCAGCCGGTGCAGGTGTCCGCGGAACTGGTCCGCTGGCCGCAGCCGGAATGGATCACGTACATGTGGGCCTGGTCCGAGGGGGCCGGCAGGTGCTTTTCCGCCCACAAAACCACGGCGTTCAGGACCGGGAGGGTGTCCTCACCCTTCGGGGTCAGGACGTACTCCTGGCGGGCGCGGCCCCCGTCGTCGTACGCCTTCTTCTCAAGCAGCCCCGACTCCACCAGACCCGCCAGGCGCCTGGTGAGCACCGAGTCCGCGACGGCGAGCCGGGACCTC
The DNA here is from genome assembly GCF_014926485.1 of Pseudarthrobacter sp. AB1. Taxonomy (NCBI): domain Bacteria; kingdom Bacillati; phylum Actinomycetota; class Actinomycetes; order Micrococcales; family Micrococcaceae; genus Pseudarthrobacter; species Pseudarthrobacter sp. AB1. The sequence continues at coordinate 56,106 of NZ_PZKO01000053.1, read as the reverse complement.
ATGGCGTCGAAGCGCCCGTTGCCGAAAAAGACCTCGCGGAGCACAAGCAGGCTCCAGGGGTCACCCAAAATGTCGAGACCTCGTGCCATGCTGCAGTTGCGCTGGGACCAGTCGGAGCGGAGTACCATAAAGGCACCCTAGCTAACTTTCTTGAAGAAAGCCAGGGTGCCCTTTGGCTTGTACCCGTGGTTGGAAAGGTGCTACTTGAGGAAGGTGAAGGCCCGCTCCAGGTCGGCGATGAGGTCTTCCACGTCCTCGATGCCGCACGAGAGACGGATCAGGTTGACCGGAACGGCCAGTTCCGTGCCCTTGACCGATGCGTGGGTCATCTCCGAGGGGTAGTTCATCAGTGATTCGATGCCGCCCAGGGACTCCGCCAGCGTGAACACCTGCGTGTTTTCCGCGACCGTGCGGGCCGCCGCCTCGCCGCCCTTGAACTGGACGGACACCATGCCGCCGAACTTCTTCATCTGCTTCTTCGCCAGCTCGTGGCCGGGGTGGGAGGGCAGGCCCGGATACAGGACGGCCTCCACCTCGGGGCGCTGCAGCAGCCATTCGGCCACGGTCTGGCCGTTGTCGCTGTGCCGGTCCATGCGCACGCCGAGCGTCTTCAGGCCACGGGTGGTGAGGAACGCGTCCATCGGGCCGGACACCGCACCCACGGCGAACTGGACAAAGCCGATCTTCTCCGCCAGCTCCGCGTCGTTGACCACAATGGCGCCGCCCACCACATCGGAGTGCCCGCCGATGTACTTGGTGGTGGAGTGGACCACAACGTCGGCACCCAGGGCGAGCGGGGTCTGAAGGTACGGCGACGCGAACGTATTGTCCACCACGAGGAGTGCACCGGCGTCGTGCGCTATCGCCGCGAGCGCCGCAATATCGGTGATCTTCATCAGCGGGTTGGAGGGGGTCTCCACCCAGACGAAGCGGGTCTTGTTCGCGGCCACGGCTTTGCGCACCGCGTCCAGGTCCGCCATGTCCACGGGCGTGTTGCCGATCCCCCAGTCCCCGAGCACGCGGTTGATAAGCCGGTACGTGCCGCCGTAGGCGTCGTTGCCGAGCACAATGTGGTCCCCGGGCCGGGTCAGCGCCCGGATCAGGGAGTCCTCCGCCGCGAGGCCGGAGCTGAAGGAGTAGGCGTGTGTTCCGCCTTCGAGGGCCGCGAGCTGCTCCTGCAGGGCGTCGCGGGTGGGGTTGGTGCCGCGGCCGTATTCGTAACCGTCGCGGAGACCGCCGATGCCGTCCTGGGCGTAGGTGGAGCTGAAGTGCACCGGCGGAACCACGGCGCCGGTTCGGGGCTCGAAGGCTTGGCCGGCGTGGACGGCGCGCGTGTTGAAACCCTGGTTTTCAGAAACAGACATGGAGTTCCTTTAGCTAGTTGCTGAGGTAGGCGAGGAGGTCGTGGCGGGTGAGGATTCCCACAGGGGCACCGACGAACGTCACCATCACGGTGTCCACGTCGGAGAGCAGCTCGCGGGCTGCGGAGATGGTTTCCAGTGAGCCGATGACCGGCAGGCGGGGCCCCATGTGCTCGGAGATCTTGTCCGTCAGCTTGGCTTCGCCGCGGAACAGCTTGGAGGTCAGGCTGCGCTCATCCACGGCGCCGAGGACCTCGCCCATGACCACCGGCGGTTCCTGCGAGAGGACCGGGATGTGGCTGACGCCGAACTCGTTCATGATGTTGATGACATCACGGACGGTCTCGTTGGGGTGGATGTGGACCAGGTCCGGCAGCTCGCCGTTCTTGGTCTTGATGACCTCGCCCACGGAGGCTTCTTCGCCGCCGGAGAGGAAGCCGTAGGAACGCATCCACTGGTCGTTGAAGATCTTGGCCAGGTAGCCGCGGCCGGAGTCCGGGAGGATGACCACCACCACGGCGCTTTCGGGGAGGTCGCGGGCGGTCTCCAGTGCTGCCACCACGGCCATGCCGGACGAGCCGCCCACCAGCAGCCCTTCCTCGCGGGCCAGCCGCCGGGTCATGGCGAACGAATCGGCGTCGGTGACGGCGATGACGTCATCCGGAACGGATTTGTCGTAGTTGGCCGGCCACATGTCCTCGCCCACACCCTCGACGAAGTACGGGCGCCCGGTGCCGCCGGAGTAGACCGAACCTGCGGGGTCCGCCCCGATGATCCTGACCCGGCCGCCGTCGGCCTCCGGACGGTCCGCCGAGATCTCCTTGAGGAAACGGCCGGTGCCTGTGATGGTGCCGCCGGTGCCGGCGCCGATCACGCAGTGCGTCACCGTGCCGTCCGTGTCCTGCCAGATCTCCGGCCCGGTGGACTCGTAGTGGCTGCCGGGGGCGGCAGGGTTGGAGAACTGGTCAGGCTTGTAGGCGCCCGGAATTTCCGTGACCAGGCGGTCCGAGACACTGTAGTAGCTCTGCGGGCTGTCCGGGGCCACGGACGTAGGTGTGACCACTACCTCGGCGCCATACGCCTGAAGCACGGCGCGCTTGTCCTCGCCCACCTTGTCCGGCACCACGAAGATGCATTTGTAGCCCTTTTGCTGGGCAACGAGCGCCAGACCAACACCGGTGTTTCCCGACGTCGGCTCAACGATGGTCCCGCCAGGCAGGAGCTTGCCGGTCCGTTCGGCCTCTTCGATCATTTTCACCGCGATGCGGTCCTTGATGGAGCCGCCAGGATTGATGTATTCCAGCTTGACCAGGACAGTGGCTTTGAGGCCTTCCGTCACGTGGTTGAGCTTGATGAGCGGCGTGTTTCCGATGAGGTCCAGGACGGACTGCGCGTACTTCATAGGTACAAAGTTACCGCCTGCCGCCGCAGGTCCTGCCCGGGGCTCAGCTCCCTGCCGAGGAATCTGTCTGCCAGAGGCCCATGATGTTGCCTTCGGTGTCCTTGAAATAGGCGTAATAGCCCATGCCGGGAACGGCGTCCTTGGCCTGCGCCACGGAGCCGCCGGCGGATTCGACCTGTGCCAGGGCTCCGTCCACGTCCTCCACATCGATGGTGATGATGGGGGTTTTGAGGTTGTCCGTGCGTGGGAACAGGGCGCCGTTGATCGCTCCGGGCGTGCTCGGCATGCCTGTCTGTTCGTCCGACGGCGTAGTGATGGCGCTGGTGTAGTCCATTCCCTGCATGGGGACCAGGGTCCAGCCGAACGCGCTCTGGTAGAAGGTGTTGGCGCGTTCTTTGTCACCGGTGGGGATCTCGAAATGCACAACTCCAGCCACTGCATGCTCCTTTGAATGCGAGGGGAAAAGCGCGGACGCCCCGCGCCACATGTTGGAGTCTAGTCCTGGCACTTTCGGACTGTAAGAGCCTCCGGAAGCTGAGTTGTCAGCCCACCGTGGGACCATGAATACATGACCATCCTTGACGCTCCGGCCCGGCTTGCAGCCGCCGCGGATGCGTCCCTGTGCTGGCATCCGGACGGCCCGTACAGCCTGCACCAAACGCTGGGCACGCTCCTGCGCGGTACCGGAGATCCGTCGTTTTCGTTCGGGACTGACGGGTTATGGACAGCGTTCACGACGCCGGACGGCCCGGTCACACTGCGCCTCACCGCTGCGGCGGCTGGGGCTGTTGATGCCCAGGCCTGGGGTCCCGGTTCCGCCGCCGGGCTCGCCGGGGTGCCCCGGCTCCTGGGCGCCGTGGACGACTGGTCGGCGTTTGACGAGCCGGCTTTCCAGGCCACGCTCCCCCGGCTGGTCCGTGACGCCCGACGCCGGAACCTGGCTGTCCGGCTGCCCTCCACCGGACGGGTGGTTGATTGCCTCGTGCCCACCATCCTCGAGCAGAAGGTCACCGTCATTGAGGCCCGCCGCGGCTACCGGTACCTGATGTACCGGTTCGGCTCACGCGCTCCAGCAGCCGGAAGTGCAGCGCCCGAAGGGCTCCGCGTCCAGCCCACCCCTGAGCAGTGGCTGCGCATCCCTTCCTGGGAGTGGCACCAGGCAGGAGTGGGACCCCAGCGTTCGGCGACCGTCATGCGGGCCCTGCGATCCGCCGTCGCGCTTGAACGGCTGGCGGCTCTGCCGTCCGCGGAGGCGGCAGCAAAGCTGCAGGTGATTCCCGGTGTCGGGGTGTGGACCGCGGCCGAAGTGGTGCAGCGCACGCACGGATGCCCGGACTCCATCGCGGTGGGCGACTACCACCTCGCGGCCTACGTGGGCGCCGCCCTCACCGGCCGCCGGACGGACGACGCCGGCATGCTGGCCTTGCTTGAGCCGTGGACCGGGCACCGGCAGCGGGTGGTCCGGATGATCGGCCTGAGCGGCTTCCGCAAACCGACGTTCGGGCCGCGGATGACCATCCAGGACCACCGCCGGCACTGACGGGTTCCGCAGGGCCAGCGCTCAGGGCCGCAAGTGTCCGTTCACGTGGGACTTACGTCGTCCGTTTTCGTGGCTTTCTTACCGTGGACTCGGGCGCGGATGGGTATAGCGTGGCGCCATGGAGCCCCCACCAGAGCCCCGGAATTCCGAATTCTCTGGAGTCACCCATGATCCACACTGACAAGCTGACCAAAACTTTCGTCGTCAAGAGGGAAACGCTAGAAGCCGTCAAGGGGGTCGACATCGATGTTGCCCCGGGCGAGCTTGTGGCATTCCTTGGGCCGAACGGCGCGGGCAAATCCACCAACCCTCCGCATGCTCACCACGCTGCTCCGGCCCACTTCCGGCACGGCAACCGTCGCAGGCGTGGACGTTTCGGCAGACCCGGCCGGAGTGCGGGCGCGGATCGGCTACATCGGCCAGGGCAACGGCGGCGGGCACAGCTTCCGGGTCATCGACGAACTCGTGATGCAGGGCCGCTTCTATGGCATGAACTCCACGGATGCTGCCGCCCGGGCGCAGGAACTGCTGAAATCCCTGGACCTGGCTGACCTCGCCAAACGCACCGTCGTCAAGCTGTCCGGCGGGCAGCGGCGGCGGATGGACGTGGCCCTGGGCCTGATGCACTCGCCGCGGCTGCTGTTCCTGGATGAACCGTCCACCGGCATGGACCCGCAGAACCGGGCCAACCTGTGGGAGCACATCATGCGGATGCGCGCGGAGCACGGCACCACCATCGTCCTGACCACGCATTACATGGACGAGGCCGATTCGATGTCCGAGCGCGTGATTGTGATTGACCACGGCCAGATCATCGCCGATGACACTGCGGCCCGGCTGAAGGCCAACCTGGCCGGTGACCTGCTCGCCGTCGAGGTTGCGGCGGATTCGGCCGCAGGCGTGCGCGGGCTGCTGGGGCGGGCCGCCGCGGGCGTGCGCGGGCTGCTGGGGCGGGCCGCCCCAGGCGGTGAAGTCAACGAAAACGCGTACGACGGCGTGGTCCGCTTCCGCCTTAGGCTCACCGAAGGCGCACGGCTGGCGCCGGCGCTACTGCAACAGATGGAAGACGCCGGCGCTCCCGCCCAGTCCCTGAAGCTGAAACCGCCCACCCTGGACGACGTGTTCCTGGAACTGACCGGCCGCAACCTGCGGGAAGGAGCAAACCGCTACTGACCGCGCAACGCCCCTTCGAGGAGGCGCAAAAGCCCAGCCTCGGCCAGGTTCTCCGAGACACCAAATACGTGTTCTGGCGCGAGATGCTGCTGCCGCTGCGGGACCCGTTTTTGTTCGGCACGTCCATGACCGGCTCCAACCTGCAGTACGAGCTGATGACCGGTTCGTATGAGCGGATCCTCGCCACGCCGTTGTCCCGTTCGTCGCCGATGATCGGACGGGCGTTGAAGGAGTGGGCGCCTCTGGTGGTGCAGGGACTGCTGATCGCTTTGGTCTGCATCCCGTTCGGCTTTGTGTTCTATCCGCTGCACGTGCTGTTCGGCTTGGTCATCCTGGGGATTTTCGGGATCGGGCTCGGCGCGCTCTCCTACGCGCTGGCCCTGGTATCGCAGAACAAGGAGTGGATCTTCTGGGGCGTGCAGCAGACGCTGCTCTTCCCGCTGATGATACTGTCCGGCATCATGCTGCCCATCGAGGCCGGCCCGGACTGGATGAAGTCCGCCAGCCTGCTCAACCCCCTGACGTACCTGGTCAACGCCGAGCGGGAACTGTTCGCCGGCGGCGTCGGGACCGACACGCTCCTGGGCCTTCTCGCCGCATCGGTGACGGCCGCCGTCGGCCTCGTTGTGGGCGTCCGGGCCATTAACCGCAACATCAATTAGGGCCCTTGCGGGCGGCGTAAACTGCAGCTTCAGCACGGTTGCGAAGGCCGAGCTTCTCCAGCACGCTGCTTACGTGGTGGGCCACCGTCTTGTGGCTGATGAACAGCTGCACCGCAATTTCAGGATTTGAATAGCCCTCCACCAGCAGCCCCAGGATTTCATGCTCTCGCCGGGTGAGAATGCCTGCCTCGCGGGGAACGGACCGGCCCCCGGCGCCCCACGATCGCAACAGTGCCGCTGCCGTATCGGCATCATGGGACGCCCCCAGCTTGTCCAGCGCTGACAGTGCAGCGCGGGCTTCGGAGATGGCGAGCGTGGGCTGGCCTTGGGCTAAAAGACGCGCAAGTTCCAGTCGCGTGCGCGCGGCTTCCAGCGGAAGTTCCAAGTGGCCGAACCATTTGAGGGCGTCTTCAAAGTAACCCGTGGCAGGCTCCAGCCGGCCCTCGGCGGCTGCAACCCGGCCTCTGGCCAGGGCGGCATGCGCGGACACCAAGCGTATTCCTCCGGCGCTGGCGTCAAGGTCGCCAAGGTGCTCGGCGACCACTGCAGCAGCGGCAGGATTGCCTGCTGCCAACTGTGCCTCCACCAGCAGGCTGCGTGCGCCCGCTGTCTCCAGGGAGGTCCGGTGCCCGCCGGCGTGCAGTGGAGGAACGACGTCGCCGGTACCCCCAATTTCCGAACGAAGCCAGCGCTCTGCCAGGGCCACGGCCGCAGCCGGTTCGTTGCTTCCGAGGGCCAGTCCTGCCGCCACCAGGCTGGTCTCGACCGGAGCGCCGATCCTCTCAATCAAGGCCTTGGCCTCGTCGAAGTGTCCTTGGCGCACACGGAGCTCGGCGAGGCTCGCGACGGCCCTGTGGTACATGCGGGGGAAGACGTCCTTTGTACTCGCTGCCGCATGCCGCAGCTCGTCCTCGGCTTCGGCCCAATGACCCGTCAGCAGGAGCACCCGCCCGTGGACCATGCGGCACTGAGCGTAAAGGTAGGGACAGCCGTAGGCCCTCATGTAGTCATCTGCCGCCAGCGACCACTGGGTAGCCCGCCCGAGGTCGCTGAGCAGGTCGCAGACCGTCAGCATCGAGCAACTCGCCATGACCACTGTGTAGAACGTCGTTCCATCGCCACCCAGGGCGCTGGCCATGGCCTCGTCCACGCAGCGAAGCCCGGCCTGGACCTCCCCACCCTTGACCAGGACGACCCCGCGCTCCGCAAGCGCACAGACTGCCAGGTCGGGGTCGCCCAATTCATGCGACATGGCCAGCGCGCGCTCGATCAGATCGCGACAGTGATGGGCATCCGTAGCCAGCAGCGCCGCACAGTAATCAACCCAGGCCCGGGACAGTCCGTCGCCGGGCCCGGCCATGCTCTCCGCCCGGGCAAGCCAGCCCCGCGCCGCAGCCTCGTTGCCGAGGGACATCCCGTAGACAAGGCACAGCCATACAGCGGAATCGATGGCTTCCGGAACATTGCCGGCACGGCGGCTGGCAGCGTAGGCGCGCTCCCGGCAGCGGACGCTTTCACCAAGGTCGCCGATAAAAAAGAGGGCGTCGCCCAAGCCTGCGAGCGCGCCCGCCGATCCGGTGCCCGAGAGGACCTCCTCAAACGCGGCGCGCGCATCCACCCACCGCCCCGCTTCCAGTGCCGCGTAGCCTCTTGCTGTCACTTCCTCCAGCGCCACGATTCAATTAGAGCACTTGACACTGCCGTTCCCTAGGGACGGAACTACGGGCGCGGGCCGCCCCGGATCCGCCTGGTGGGCTCCGCCGGCATTGGCCACAAAATGGGTCATTTGACCCATCCGCCCGGCCTTGGAGCCGGGCAGTCTGAAGTTGTCCCGAATAACGGACAACAGGACCAATAAAGGAGCAAACGATGAGTGCAGACGCAATTGCCAAGTCAGTAGACGCCATGAACTCTCATGATGCGAAGGCCTTCGCCGCAACCTATGCCGCGGACGCGGTGGTCCACGACCCGCTCTACCCGCAGCCGTTGAAGGGGCGGGACGCCGTTGAGCAGGACATGGTGGAACTCCTGCGGGCCTTCCCGGACGTCAGTCTCACCGTGGGGCCCCTGTTCCAGGACGGCGAGACGTTCGCAGCCGAGTACACCCTGCGCGGGACGCATCAGGGACCCTTGGCATCGCCCGGCGGCGAGATTGCCGCCACCGGAAAATCCTTCATCAATAACGCGGCTGTCTTCTCGAAGTTCAATGCTGAAGGGGAAGTCACGGAGGAACGCCGCTACTACGATGTAGCCGGCATCATGGCGCAGCTTGGGGTGACCCCGACAACCTGAGCCCATAACCTCGCCTCGAAGAGACTGCTGGCCCGTCAGAGGCCCAGGCGGGCCACGGCTTCCTCGCGCATCTCGACTTTGCGGATCTTCCCCGAAACAGTCATCGGAAAGCTCTCGCGGACATCCACGTAGCGAGGGATTTTGAAGTGCGCCAGCTTGCCGCGGCAGAATTCGGCGACGGCTTCCACGTCCAGCGGTTCCGTTCCCGGAGCGAGGATGATGCAGGCCATCAGTTCCTCGCCGTACTCGGCATCTGGCACTCCGATCACCTGCACATCCTGGATGGACGGGTGGCTGTACAGGAACTCCTCTATCTCACGCGGGTAGATGTTCTCGCCGCCGCGGATCACCATGTCCTTGATCCGGCCCTCGATGACCACGTAGCCGCCGTCGTCCATCCGGGCGAGGTCGCCGGTGTGCATCCAGCCGTCGGCATCGATGGCTTCCGCGGTCTTGTCCGGCTGGTCCCAGTACCCCTGCATCACCGCGTAACCCCGGGTGCACAGCTCTCCGATCCGGCCCCGCTCCAGCACCTCGCCGGTGCCCGGGTCCACGATCTGGCTTTCCAGCCTCGGCATGGTGCGGCCCACGGTCTCGGTGCGCTGTTGAGGGGTGTCACCGTTCCGGGTCATGGTGGACACCGGGGAGGTCTCGGTCATGCCGTAGCAAATGGCCACATCCACCATGTGCATCTCCGAGATCACCCGGTTCATCACGTCAATGGGGCACACCGATCCTGCCATGACGCCGGTCCGGAGCGTGGCCAGGTCGTAGGAGGCAAAGTCCGGCAGCGCCAGCTCGGCGATGAACATGGTGGGCACGCCGTACAGCGATGTCCCGCCGAAGTCCTGGACCGCTTCCAGCGCGGCCGCCGGCGTGAAGCCGCGGCCGGGGATGATGGTGGCCGCACCGTGGCTGAGGGCGGCAAGGTTGCCGATCACCATTCCGAAGCAGTGGTAGAACGGCACCGGGATCACCACCCGGTCGTGCTCGGTGTAGCCCAGCAGTTCACCGATGGAGTAGCCGTTGTTCAGGATGTTGTGGTGCGTCAGCGTTGCGCCTTTGGGGAAGCCCGTGGTCCCGGAGGTGTACTGCAGGTTGATGGGATCGTGCGGGCCCAGCTCCGCCATGCGGGCCTTCAAGCCGGAATGGCCGACGGCGTCTGCCCGCTTCAGCAGCTCGGCGTACGTCAGCTCGCCTTCGCTTTGGGGGTCCCCGGCGTCGAGCCCGTCCACGCCGTAGTCCGGCAGGAACACCAGTTCCCGCAGGTCCGGGCAGCCGGCGAGCGCCTGTCGCGCCATCCCCACGTAGTCGCTGTTCCGGTCCGTCGGTGCCGTGACCAGCATGCGCATGCCGTTCTGCTGCACCACAAACTCCAGCTCGTGGCTCCGGTAGGCCGGGTTCACATTGACCAGGATGGCGCCGGCCTTGGCCGTGGCGTACTGCAGCAGCGTCCACTCGGCGCAGTTCGGGCTCCAGATGCCCACCCGGTCCCCCTTGGCCACGCCCGAGGCGAGGAGTGCCCTCGCGAGGCGATCGACGTCGTCGTTCATTTTGGTGTAGCTCCAGCGGCGGGCGTCGGCGCCCGGCACCGGTGCGGCTTCGATCAGCGCGTCGTGGAAGGGGAACCGGGCCATCACCCGCTCGAAGTTCTGGCCGATGGTTTCCTCGAGGAGCGGGACGTCAGTGTCCCCGGCTGTGTAAGCGCGCATGCTGGCACGCTACCGCCTGGCCCCCGGCAATGAAAGCGCAAGAGAAGCGCAACAGCAGGGTGTCCGTGCGTAAACAGGGCGGGCCTGCATGCCGAGTCCCGGTATTGTGAAATCCATGAGTGCACCCATCGACCTGCAGGCAACGTTCATCCCCAACGACGGCGAGTTCTTCCGTGTGAAGCTCGCCCTGGAAATCGCCATCGACGAGGTGGTCAACGAAGCCGGCTGCATCCGCTACGAGCTGACCGAAGCCACCGAAGAGAAGCTGGTCCTGACGGAACAGTGGGAATCCGAGGAACTGCTTGCAAAGCACTCCAAGGGCACCGCCGTCCAGGACCTGAACGAATCCCTGAGCGCGCTGCTGGCCGAGCCCGTGCAGCTGGAACGCCTTTAACAAACAAACGCGGGGTCACTCCGCGCCCATCTAACCAAGATTTATGGGCGCGAAGTGACCCCGCGTTGCAGTTAAAGGGCGCTTAGATATCCGGGATCTGTGTGCCGTCCTGGGGGCCGGACGTCCTTCCGGCGGTGGCCGGGTTGCTTTCCGCGGCTGCTGCGGCTTCCGCCTGCGAGCGCGCCACATGGGCGTGGACCTCGTCCATGTCCAGGGCCTTGACGGCGTCAACAACCTGCTCCAGCTGCTGGGCGTTCAGGGCACCCGGCTGGGAGAAGACCAGGACCTTTTCGCGGAACGCCATCAGCGTGGGGATGGACGTGATGCCGGCCTCGGCGGCGAGCTGCTGCTGGGCCTCAGTGTCCACCTTCGTGAACAGGACGTCGGAGTGCTTCTCCGAAGCAGCGCTGTACGTGGGCCCGAACTGCTTGCAGGGACCGCACCATTCAGCCCAGAAGTCCACCAGGACAATATCGTTGCCTTCGATGGTCGATGCGAACTGTTCACCTGTGATATCTACGGTAGCCATGCCTTCAACGGTACGCGAGGGGCAGGCCGATGTCCCGGCTGGGCGTCCCCTGTTCGCTCCCCGCGTCATCGGGAATAGCCGGCGGGGGCCGTATACACCGGGCATTGCGAGGCTTACCCTTGGGGTCATCAGCCGCTGACTGCCGCATCCAGGAGGGTTCATGGCCCAGGCTATCTCCACCCAGTCCCTGACCAAGAAATTCGGCCGGCGCGAGGTGCTCCACGGGGTGGATTTTGCGGTCGAGTCAGGCTCCGTGTTCGGCGTGATCGGCCCCAACGGCGCCGGCAAGACCACCACCATGCGCTGCCTGCTTGACATCATCCGCCCCACCTCCGGGCAGGTCCGGGTCCTGGGCAAGGACCCCCGGGCGGGAGGTCCGGAGCTCCGCCGGCGGATCGGCTACCTTCCGGGCGAGCTGTTCCTCGAGGGCCGCGTCACGGGCCGGACACTCCTGGCCCATTACCAGGCCATCAGCGGTCCGGTGCCCCCGGGCAGGATCGATGGCCTGGCCGAAAGGCTGGGGCTCGACCTGGACCGCCACACGCGCAAGCTGTCCAAGGGCAACAAACAGAAGCTGGGCCTGGTCCAGGCGTTTATGCACGATCCCGAGCTTCTGGTCCTCGATGAGCCCACCAGCGGCCTGGATCCGCTGGTCCAACAGGAATTCCATGCCATGGTCCGCGAGGCGCAGCACAACGGCCAGACCATCTTCCTCAGCTCCCACGTTCTCAACGAGGTCCAGCAGACCGCAGACACGGTGGCCATCCTGCGGGACGGCCGGATCATCGCCGTCGAGTCCGTGAGCGGGCTTCGGGAAGGTGCGGTACGACGGGTCCGGTTCGCCGCGAACGGAATAACAGCGCACGACGCCGGCGCGCTGCTGGCTGGGGTACCCGGCGTCGGGCACGTTGAGGTGCTGGCGACCGACGGCAGCATCACCCTTTCGGCGACCGTGGAGGGGGCCATCCAGCCGCTGGTCAGGGCCCTGGGAACGCTGGATCTGACGGATCTGGTGCTGGCGGAACCGGATCTTGAGGAGTCAGTGCTCAAGATGTATTCAAGTCCTGCAGACGCGAACCCCGCGGACACCGAACAGCCGGAGGCCGTGCGATGAGCACCACGCTGCCGCTGTTCCGCCGGGCCTTCTTGGATTCCTGGCGCTCCACCACGGCATGGGCCGCCGGCCTGGCAGGCGCCACTTTCCTCTACCTGCCGCTGTACCCGTCCATCGGCGGGAGTACAGAGATGCAGGGCATGATCGATTCCCTCCCGGCAGAGATGACCAAGGCGCTGAACTACGACCAGATCGCCACCGGTCCCGGGTACACGCAGGCCACGCTGTTCGGCCTGATCGGCTTCCTGCTGATGACCATCGCTTCTGTCGGTTGGGGTGCCGCCGCAGTGGGCGGCGACGAGGAGTCGGGGCAGCTGGAGCTGACCCTCGCCCACGGGGTGACCCGCGTCCAGGTGGTCCTGGAGCGAGCGCTGTCCCTGTTCCTGCGCTTGGTGCTGCTCGCGGCCCTGGTCTTTGTGCTGGTCAGGCTGCTTAACGATTCCGCCCAGCTGGCCATCAGGCCCGAGAACCTCTTCGGCGCAGCCGTGCTGTTTGCCGGGCTGGCACTGCTGAGCGGAACAGCCGCGCTATGCGCCGGCGCTATGTCCGGAAGACGAACGTTCGGACTGGCCGCGGGCGCCGCCGTCGGCGTCCTTGGATACACCTTCAACGCCGTCGGCCGGCAGAGCGAGGACGTTGAGTGGCTGCTGAATCTGAGCCCATACCACTGGGCTTACGGTAATTCACCGGTGGTCAACGGTGCGGACTGGGCTGCGGCCGGGTGGCTCTGGGGACTTTCAGCAGCTCTGGTGGCCGTGGCCGCGTTCGCTGTGAACAGGCGCGACGTCGGCACTTAGCCTTCCGGGTGACCGGCGGTCAGGGTTGGCGGCGGTCAGGCCTTGGTTCACAGATAAGGAGGTCAGGCGCGGGCGTCCCAATGGTGCGGCGCCGGCGTCCGGCTGCCGGGCAGTGCGTTGGCCTCGCGCCATTCGTGGATCCATTCGGGCAGCACCATGTCCGCCGGGGGCTGCCCGAACTCGCGCAGGATCTCCTCCTGGCTCACGGGCCTGCCCTTGCTGACCAGACGGGTGGCGATGTAGGCACGCGCGTAAATCTCGCCGTCGGATACCATGCGCTGCTCAAAGTAGATGGCCTTGGCATCCAGGCCGATGATCTTTGATTCGATGGTGTACCGCTGCCACAGCTGCAGCGACTTCCGGAAGGCGATGGTCTCCCCCGCCGCCACCGGGGTCCAGCTGCGCCGGCGCATCGTCTTCCACACGCCGCTGCGGACCATCAGGTCGAACCGGCCCAGGTCCATGAGGGAAAAGTACATGCCGTTGTTAACGTGCATGGCGATGTCGATGTCGGTGGGCAGGACGCGCAGCGGCAGGGACGATGTGTCCCAGATGGTCAGCGCAGAACGGCGGGCGGCGGTGAACAGCATCAGGAGCGTTCGCAAAAGCAGGTGCATGCCTCTATGTTACCCGGCAGTAACTTACTGACAAGTTAAAAGAAGTAGGGCAGCCACGTAGTATATGGCCAGAGAGCGACGCCGCTGGTTCCTGTGGAACCTGCACGAACTCCTGATCGTGGCCCTTCCATTCTCACGGCCGCTGCGCCTGCTCCGGCTGGTCAGACTGCTTTCGGTCCTACACAGGACCATCGGCGAAACCCTGAGGGGCCGGGTGGTCACGTACGTGGCCGGTTCGGCGGCGCTCCTGGTATTCGTTGGCGCGCTGGCGGTGCTGGACATTGAACAGTCTGCCCCGGATGCCAAGATCCTGACCTTCGGAGACGCCCTGTGGTGGGCCATCACCACCATCACCACCGTGGGTTACGGCGATATGTACCCTGTGACGCCGATCGGCAGGATGGTTGCCGCGGCCCTCATGATGAGTGGCATCGCCGTGCTGGGTGTGGTCACGGCATCCATCGCTTCCTGGTTGGTCCAGCGCGTCGAGGAGTCCACTGAAGCTGCCGCGGAGTCCATAGAGGAACCCTTGCGGGCAGAACTGGCCGGCCTGGTCACGGAGATCGCTGCGCTGCGGCGCGAGGTGGCCGAGCTCAAGGACCGCCCAACGTTGTAGAAATGTCCAGCTGGCCGGGCAGCCGGACACCGGGTAGCCGCCGCCAGGACTGCGAGTAGGCGCCGCCTCCGGGCCACGTACCCGGCGCAAAAATTCAGGTATCGCCTACTGGTGCAGCGCCCGTCGCAGCTTCCTAGACTCGAAACTCGTAGGGCTGAACAAGTTGCCGGCGCATCCTCCGAGCTGGGGTGGATGATGCCGCTTCATAGCGGAGCATCCGTATCTTCTGGGTATGCGGGCGCTCCCATCATGCGCTTCCGTGCGCGGTTCCGTTCAAAGACCGGGACCGCGCAGCGCATCACACCTCGATCCGTCCCGCATATGTAGTTTGCGGCGGCCTTGCCGCCTCAGTTGCGGGTCCGACCTGCGACGGGCCACCCATGTATCAGTTGAGTCCAAAAATTCCCGAACCACCCCGCCGAAATTTTGAAACCGACGTCCCACGGGCCGATCTCCTCACCGGCCGCCAGCCGATGAGCAACAAGCTGTGGGCCGGCATGGCCGCAGCCGCCGTGATTTCCGCTTTCGGCGTCGGCGCCCTGGCCGGCCCCGCCCCCACGGCAGAATTGTCGGTGCCACCGGGGGCCATAACGACGGCGGCCTCTCCCGTAGTGCGGGTTGCCCGGCCTTTGGCCGCGATGCCCCTGGATGCGCCGTACGTTGGGTCCGTTGAGTTTGATGGTGCGGCAGCCGGCACCGCGCAGCCGGAAGTCGCAGCTGCCGCGCCCGCGCCCCCGGCCGAGGCTCCCCCGCCGCCAGCCCCCGAACCTGCTCCGGCACCTGCGGGCGACACCAACCTCTACACAGTGGTTCCCGGCGACACGGTGGGTGGGATAGCGGCCCGGTATGGCGTCGACGCAAACGCGATGCTGGCCGCCAACGGGCTGGGCCTCTACAGCATCATCGTCCCGGGCCAGACGCTGAAGCTGACGGGACCCGCCGTCGGAGTTTCCGCTCCAGCCCCGGCTCCGGCCGCGGCCGCACCGGCTTCACCGGCCTACAACCCCGCGCCGGCGCCGGTCCAGGCCGCGCCTGCTGTCCGCACCATCTACGTCGCGGGCGCAGGCGGACAGGCCATGCTGGACGCCTGCATCGGGCCCATCCACTACACGCCAAACGACGGCTACTCGCTCTTCATCACGGAGCACGATTTCTGCGGCGGGTGGGCGCGTTTCTCCGGCATCGGCGTGGGCGAGACCATCAGCATCCCGGGCTACGGGACGTACACCGCGACAGCCAGGGGCCAGGTCCCCAACCCGGGAACCACCAACAACGTCATCGCTGTTTTCGGCGGGTTCCCCCGGGCCATCCTGCAGACCTGCATCCCCGGGACCAACCAGATGCTGCTGATCGCACTGAACTAGGCTCCCGCCCGGCCGAGTTCGCGGTCCAGCGTTTCCGAAACTTGTTCGCGGTTCCGAACCTTTAGGGCAAGGAGCCGCGAACAAGGCATGCGGGAATCGGCCTGACTAGGCAGGCATCGGATGGCGTTCCGAAATCTGCTCCACCAGTTCGCCCACGCGTTCCTCGGCGTAGTTGCGAGCGATATCACCCTGGCTGAGGATGCCGACCAATTTGTGGTCGACAATTACCGGGAGCCGACGGACCTGGTGCCGCTCCATGATGTCGATGGCCGCGTCGACACTTGCGTTGGCGTCAACCCAGTAGGGCTTGCCGGTGGCCAGTTCGCCGGCCAGCATCTCGAGGGGATCACGGCCGGCAGCAACGCACCTGAGCACGATGTCGCGGTCGGTAATCATGCCCTTCAGCTTGCCATCGTCGCCGCAGATCGGCAGCGATCCACAGTCCAGATCCAACATCATCCGGGCGGCATCTGTGAGGGACTGATGCTCCTTAATACACTGTGCATCCGTAGTCATGAATTCACGTACAACGCTCATTGGTTCTCCTTCATCGATTGATGTATCGACACAGGGCATCGGGGGCACGTGCGCCGATGTTGCCAGCCTACGCCGGGGCCAAACCGATGTCGACGACGGCCCCTCCCCTGATTTCGGGCACAAAAAAGCCTCCGGAACCTGATGGTTCCGGAGGCTTTTCCTTGGGTGGCAGATGAGGGATTCGAACCCCCGTAGGCGTTGCCAGCTGATTTACAGTCAGCCCCCTTTGGCCGCTCGGGTAATCTGCCGAACTTCAAAAGAAGATCACCCCCGGCTGCAGTGTTCGGAACGTCCGTCTCCGGGCCGTTCCGCTTCCAGTAACCGCGGGCAAGACAACTTTACAGAACTTCTGCCGAAACATCGAATCGGCGCGGCAGACCCCTGAAAAGGCCGCCAGAAGACCCGCAATTCCGCGGAACACGGGGGACTCAGGCGTCGCCGAGAATCCGTCCGGCCAGCCTTGCCTCGAACTTCACGGCCTGCTCCTGGGTGATCTGGTTCAGCTGGACCGCCCGCAGCAGGTCCTCGCTGACACCGTCCATGCGGGCCGAGGCATCCGGGACGGGGCTGAAGATGATGGAGGCGGCGATGGCTGCTGCGGCAACGGAGGTAGCGGCGGTGGCCACGGCGCCGGCTGCTGCGGCGGTGGTTCGGGTGACGTAACGGACGGCGGTGCGTGGCATGGTGTTCCCTTTCGAGCTACTTCCAACTCGTTCAACTCTCCATCGTCCGGCTTCGTTCCCGCAGTACGTCCGCTATGAGGGAACTGTGAATCCGGAAACTTGCCGAATCCACAACTGCGCCGCAACCGCCACAGCGCCACAGCCGGGCGATCCGTATTAGGCTGGAATGCAGAGATCCACGCCCTGCAGAGCCAATTTCAGGGCACCCACCGGCACAAGGAGAATCATGGCAGGCGAGTCAACGTTCGACGTCGTAAGCAAAGTGGACAAGCAGGAAGTGGCCAACGCGCTAAACCAGGCGCAGAAGGAACTGGTCCAGCGCTATGACTTCAAGGGCGTCGGCGCCGAGGTCGAATTCAGCGGCGAAAAGATCCTGATGAAGGCGAACTCGGAGGAACGTGTCCTGGCCGTGCTGGACGTCCTCCAGTCGAAGCTGATCCGCCGCGGCATCTCCCTGAAGTCCCTGGACACCGGCGAGCCTTACCCATCCGGCAAGGAATTCCGCCTGGAAGCCTCCATCAAGGAAGGCATCGAGCAGGACCTGGCCAAGAAGATCAATAAGCTGATCCGCGACGAGGGCCCCAAGGGTGTCAAATCCCAGATCCAGGGCGACGAACTCCGCGTCTCGTCCAAGTCCCGCGATGACCTGCAGTCTGTTATGGCGCTGCTGAAGGACTTCGATGAGGCGGACCTGCAGTTCGTCAACTTCCGCAGCTAGCACCCCTCCTCAGTTCAGCGGCCGGCCGGCAATCCGTTCCAGCCGGGCGATCCTCTCCTTCATGGGCGGGTGTGTGGCGAACAGCTTGGTCATCGCCCCGCCGCGGAAAGGGTTGGCGATCATCAGGTGCGAGGTGTTGACCAGCTTCTGCTCCTGCGGCAGCGGCGCAATCCGCACCCCCTGCTCAATCTTGCGAAGGGCTGAGGCGAGTGCCAGCGGATCGCCGGTGAGCTCCGAACCGTCCTCGTCGGCGTCGTACTCGCGGGTCCTGGAGATGGCCAGCTGGATCAGTGACGCCGCAAACGGCGCCAAAAGCGCCATCGCCAGCATGGCCAGCAGGTTGGAGTTGCGCCGGTCGCCGCCGAAGAACAGCAGCATCTGGCCCACGGACGTGATGACGCCGGCGACGGCGGCCGCCACCGAGGACGTAAGGATGTCCCGGTTGTACACGTGCATCAGCTCGTGCCCCAGAACCCCGCGCAGTTCCCGGGCATCGAGCAGCTGCAGGATCCCCTCGGTGCAGCACACGGCGGCGTTTTTGGGGTTCCGGCCGGTGGCGAACGCGTTCGGGTTCATGGTGGGTGAGAGGTAGATGCGGGGCATCGGCTGGTTCGCCCGGACCGAGAGCTCCCGGACGATCTGGTACAGCTGTGGCGCCTGGGCTTCCGTTACGGGGTAGGCCTGCATGGAACGGATGGCGATCTTGTCGCTGTTCCAGAAGCCGTACGCCGTGGTGGCCACGCCGATCAGGGCCATGATCCAGATGGGCGCTGCACTGCGGGTATTGATCCCGATCAGTCCGCCCAGGCCCAGGAGCACGGCCCACAGGACGCCAAAGAGCGCCGCAGTTTTCAGCCCGTTGTAATGCTTGTGCACGTCCACTCCTCCTCGTCGACCTGACAAAGTTACCCCCACACCGCAAGGTCCTAAGGCACCGGGTCGCGGGCATCGTACTTGCAGAAGCCCGGCTGCAGCAGGACCCAGCCTTCACTCAAAATCTTAGTCCCGCCGCCTGCCAGCATGTCACCCACCCGCGGTCCGGCTGGTTGATGCGGCACCAGAGCAAACGCGCCCGGCAGATCCGCATAGAAGTTGTCCTGCGTGTGCCCGTACACCTCAACCCCAGGGGGCGCCGGCGTCCTGTTCTGTCCCACGATTAGTATCCTCAGGCTGGGAAAGGAATTGCCTTGTGAATGTGTCCACGCGGCTGCTTTTGCCTCGGCTTTCTGGGAGGTTGCCCGGCCGCTGACTGGTTGCACTGCCACACCACTGCCCGGCAGGCACTCGCCAATGTCCTGGGTGCCAGCCGCTGCACCGTGGTGTTTGCGCACCAGTGGCACCCCATCGGGGCGGCCATAGGGGAACCGGAGACGGAATCCTCCACCCCCACCTTCCATTTGTTCGGGCGCTGGGACGCCGAGCCGGTCATGCCCGGCGAACAGCTGCGCCTTCCCATCCAGCGCCGGGTGCCGGCCACAGCGGAAGAGCTCAAAGAGTACGACGACGGCCTCCGCACCGCCCTGCGCTTGCTGGCTGTGACGCACGAGGCAGAGCCCGTCCCGCCGGCGGACGGCACCCTCCCGGCGCTCACTGAGCTGTGTGGTGCCGGAGCCCGGAGCCGGCGGCACGGAAGTCCATGCCGTGGGCCGCTCGGCAGGAGAATCCCTCAACCCCATGCAGGAATTCCTGGATCTGCCGGAAGTAAGCCAAGCCTTATTGTGATCGACTCATAATAAGTGTTTCAATAGAGGCATGACGGAACACTTTGGCGGCCACGATGCATGGGCTGCTGCCCTGCGCGCCCACGGCCGCCGGGTGACCAAGCAGCGGCTCGCCGTGCTGACCGCCGTCGAACATCACCCGCACTCCCCCGCGGAGAGCATCCTGGCCGCCGCGCGCTCCGAGCTTCCGGAGCTGACCGCGCAATCCGTATACGTGGTCCTCGGCGACCTGACCGACCTGCACATGCTGCGCCGCTTCGAACCGCCGCATTCCCCGGCCCTGTACGAGACCCGCGTCGGTGACAACCACCACCACGCCATCTGTATCAGCTGCGGCCGCGTGGAGGACGTCGACTGCGCCGTCGGGCACGCCCCCTGCCTCACTCCGCACTGGGATGAGAACTCCAAGCCGATGACCATCCAGATCGCCGACGTGATGTACCAGGGCATCTGCCAGGACTGCCAGGCGTCCCAAAAACTTCCTTCTGAACGTCCCTCACAAGTAATCGAGAAATAGGAGAAAAATGACTGCGAACATCTCAACAACCCAGTCCGGCGCGCCCGTCACTTCCGACGCGCACGCACAGTCCGTCGGTGCCGACGGCGCCATCATCCTCACGGACCACTACCTGATCGAAAAGCTCGCCCAGTTCAACCGCGAACGGGTGCCGGAGCGCGTAGTGCACGCCAAGGGCGGCGGCGCGTTCGGTACGTTCAAGGCCACTTCGGACATCTCCAAGTACACCAAGGCCGCGTTCCTGCAGCCGGGCACTGAGACCGAGATGCTGATCCGCTTCTCCTCGGTTGCCGGCGAAGCAGGCTCCCCGGACACCTGGCGCGACCCCCGCGGTTTCGCCGTCAAGTTCTACACCTCCGAGGGCAACTACGACCTCGTGGGCAACAACACCCCCGTCTTCTTCATCCGCGACGGCATCAAGTTCCCGGACTTCATCCACTCGCAGAAGCGCCTCCCGGGCAGCCACCTGCGCGACGCCGACATGCAGTGGGACTTCTGGACCCTGTCCCCCGAGTCCGCACACCAGGTCACCTGGCTCATGGGCGACCGCGGCCTGCCGGCCTCCTGGCGTGAAATGCAGGGCTACGGCTCGCACACCTACCAGTGGATCAACGCCGCGGGCGAGCGCTTCTGGGTCAAGTACCACTTCAAGTCCAACCAGGGCGTCAAGACCATGTCCGGCGACCAGGCTGAAGAGCTGGCCGGCTCGGACGCGGACTTCTACATCCGCGACCTGCAGGAAAACATCGCCGAGGGCAACTTCCCGTCCTGGGAACTGCACGTCCAGGTCATGCCGTACGAAGACGCCAAGGGCTACCGCTTCAACCCGTTCGACCTCACCAAGGTGTGGCCGCACACGGACTACCCGCTGATCCACGTGGGCACCATGGAGCTGAACAAGAACCCGGAGAACTACTTCTCGCAGATCGAGCAGGCCACCTTCGCGCCGTCGAACTTCGTGCCCGGTATCGCCGCTTCCCCGGACAAGATGCTGCAGGCCCGCATCTTCTCCTACGCCGACGCACACCGCTACCGCGTGGGCACCAACCACGCGCAGATCCCGGTGAACCAGCCGAAGAACCAGGTCAACAACTACAGCCAGGACGGCGCCGGGCGTTACCACTTCAACGCCCCGTCCGTACCGGTTTACGCGCCGAACTCCTTCAACGGCCCCGCTGCCGTTGAGCCGGCTTCCCCGGCCGGTGGCTGGGAGAACGACGGCGAGCTTACGCTCTCCGCACACTCCCTGCACGCCGAGGACGGCGACTTCGTCCAGGCTGGCACCCTGTACCGCGAGGTGTTCGACGACGGCGCCAAGGCCCGGCTCCTGGACACCATCACCGGTGCTGTGGGCGGCGTGAAGAACGCCGAGATCAAGGAACGCGCCATCCAGTACTGGACCAACGTGGACGCCGAACTCGGCGCCAAGCTGCGCGCCAACCTGGGCACGGGCTCCCCTGATTCCGACGCTGAGGCTGCCAACAAGATCGGCTAGTTCGCCTCCTGTGGCCCGCCGGACCACCTTGAAACACCCCGCTACGGATTATCCGTGGCGGGGTGTTTCGTTTGTTGCGTTGTGGTTATGCCACGTCCGTGCCGGCGGCAAGGGAGTCCGACGGCGGGCGGTCCGCCGTCGGGCCTGCCGCCGCGGGGCGGTGGCCCTTTTTCGCGAGCTGGATCTGCTCGTATACGTGGTGGCGGAGTTCGGTGAAGCGCGGCAGGGACCTGGTCTCCAACTGGTCGCGCTCTGCCGGCAGGTCGATCACTATGTCTTCCTGGACCACGGTCGGGGAGCTGGAGAGGATGATGACCCGCTCTCCCAGGTAGACGGATTCGTCGATGTCGTGGGTCACGAAGAGCACGGTGATCCCGAGCTTCTTCCAGACCGTGCGGATCAGGTCCTCCAGGTCCGCACGGGTCTGCGCATCCACGGCGGCAAACGGCTCATCCATCAGCAGGACTTCGGGCTGGTACGCGATGGCGCGGGCAATCGCCACACGCTGCTGCATGCCGCCGGAAAGCTGCCAAGGGTAGGAGCGCGGGACGTGGGACAGGCCCACGGCTTCGAGCGCCTCGTCCACGAGCTTGTCGCGCTCGGCCTTGGGCATGCCCTGGTTCTTCAGTGGCAGCTCCACGTTTTCCCGGACCCGCATCCAGGGAAACAGTGACCGGCCGTATTCTTGGAAGACAACGGCCATTTTCTTCGGCGGCCCGGATACGCGCTTGCCGTCCAGCAGCACGTCGCCCTCCGTGGGGGCCATCAACCCGGAGATGCATTTCAGCAACGTAGTCTTGCCCGAGCCGGAGGGGCCCACGAGGCAGGCCAGTTCACCTGCGCGCAGGTCGAATGTGAGGTTGCGTACCGCTTCGATGTCGCCGCCGTCGGTCTGGTAAACCTTCTTCAGGCCGCGGACGGAGAGCATCGCCTCCGGCGCCGGGCGGGTGGGGTCAGGCTGCATTTTCTACCTCTTTCTGGCCGTGGTACCAGCGCAGGATATTCCGCTCGGCCCACTGGAAGATAAACGATAAAGCCACGCCCAACAGCCCCAGCACCACAATGCCGGACCACATTTCCGGGATGGCGAAGGACCGCTGGAACTGCACAATGGTGAAGCCAAGCCCCGAGGAGGAGGCGAACATTTCGGAGATGACCATCAGGATCAGCCCGAGGGACAGGGACTGGCGGACGCCGGCCATGATCTGTGGGCTTGCCGAGGGCAGCACCAGATACCGGACCCGTGCCCAGCCGCTGATGCCGTAGGTATGGGCGGAGTCCGAGAGGACGCCATCGACGGCGCGGACCCCTTCGATGGTGTTCAGCAGGACCGGCCAGACGCAGCCGGAGATGATGACCGCGACCTTCATAGGGTCGGTGACGCCCATCACCAGGATCAGGACGGGTACCAGGACAGGCGGCGGGATGGCGCGGAAGAACTCCAGCACCGGTTCCAGAAGTGCCCGGAGCCATCTGACGGAGCCGATCAGCACCCCGCCGACGACGCCGATCACGATAGCCGCGGTGACCCCCAGCAGGAGCCGGCCGACGCTGGGCAGCACATCAGAGAGGAAGCGTGGGCCGAACCAGACCTCGCCGAACTTCCCGACGAGTGTGGCTGGGGTGGGGACAAAGAAATTGACGGCCCCGAGGGTTGAGGCCCACCAGACCAGGACCAGCAGGATGGGCAGCGCCAGCACGTAGCCGAGCGTTGTCAGGGCTTTCATACGATCACCTCGGAACGGACGGATGAATGCCAGGACAGGGTCTTCTTCTCGATGAAGCGCATGAGGCCGTTGATCAGCACGCCGATCAGGCCGGTGGCCAGCACGAGGGCATACATGCCGGAGATGGCGCCCCCGGACTGGGCCAGTGCGATTTCCCGGCCGAGTCCAGGCGAGCCGATCACCAGTTCGGCTGTGATGGCCAGAACGAGGGCGACCGTAGCGGCAAGCCGGACGCCGGTCATCAGGTAGGGCAGGGCGGTGGGGAAAACGACGTAGCGGATCCGCGCCATCCGGCCCAGGCCGTAGGTTTTCGCGGTGTTGTTGGCCACCATGTCGACGTCGGCCACACCGTAGAGGACCTGGATCAGCACTTGCCAGAAGGCAGCATAGGTGATCAGCATGAGGGAAGATTCAATCTTCACGCCGAAGAGCAGCACTGCCAGTGGGATCAGCGCCACCGAGGGAATGGGCCGCAGGAACTCCACCGTGGAGTTGGTCGCCTTCCTCAGGAAGTCGCTGGAGCCTATGACGAAACCCAGCAGTACCGCTAAGGCTATGGCGATGACGAGGCCCAGGAACCAGGCCGTCATGGTCTCGCCGACCGAGATCCAGAATGCGGTCAAGCCGAAGTCCCGCACCAGCGCCACGATGACCTCGCTGGCCGGCGGCAGGTACCGTTCATCGATGATGCCCAGACGGGGGACGAGTTCCCACGTGGCCAGGAATCCCGCGATTCCGGCCAGGCCGAGCAACTGCTTTAGCGGCAGCCGGCGGACGGACCGGCGGTCCCGTCCCACACTGGGGACGGGACCGCCGGAAGTCATTGCGTTTGAACTCACGGGAGGAGGTCGCCTGCGTTCGGGGCCTTGGCCAGCGTGCCGTACTTGGCGGCGGCGTCACCGAGGGTCTTGAAGGCATCCTTATTGAATTCCACGCGGTACCGCGGAAGGATCATCTTGGCGCGCGTGGCTTCGTCGATCTTGGTGTAGGTGCCCACAATGTCGCGGACCTCCTGCGGGTGCTCCTGGGCGTATTCAAGGGACTTGTTCATTGCACGGGTGAACTTCGCTGTCAGCTCGGCCTTGGACTTGATGGTTTCTGCCTTGGTGAAATAGCCCGCGATGTCCAGTTCCGGGCTCATCTCGACGAAGTTCGAGGAGATGATTGTCCCACCCTCGGCCACAGCCTTGGAAAGGAAGGGCTCCAGGATCCATGCAGCGTCCACCTGCTTGTTGGCCAGTGCCGCCGGCGCGTCCGGGAAGGCCACCTCAACAAACTTCACGCTGCCGGGATCGCCGCCGTCCTTTTCAATGACCGACTTGATGGTGGTGTCGCCGATGTTGGAGAGGTTGTTCACTGAAACGGTCTTGCCAGCGAGGTCTTTCGCGGACTGGATACTCGACCCGGCCGGGACGACGACGCCGCCGACGTCGTTCCCCTTTTCACCAGTGGTAGACACTCCGTTGGCGACAAACTTCAGGTCGAGACCCTTATCCTTGGCAACCATGACCGAAATCAGGTTGGAGAACGCGAAGTCGAAGCTGCCGCTGACCACGCCCGGGACAATTGCCGCACCGCCGGTGGCTGTCTGGATGTCCAACTCCAGGCCCTCATCCTTGAAGAACCCCTGCTTGCTGCCCAGGTAGATCGGTGCACAGTCCACGATCGGGATGACCCCCACGCTGACCTTGGTCAGCTGTCCGCTCCCGGCTCCATCGGCAGGGGCCGTTCCATTGCCGGTAGAACTGGGCGAACCGGACCCACAGGCTGACAAGCCCAGAACGGATGCTGCGGCGAGGGCAGCGATAACAGTACGACGTTTCATGTCACTCCTTTGTGCACGAGCAGGGGCAGCAGCACCCCAAACCGACGCTGTTCGCAGTTCGAACAGACGTTCAAAAACAGTCTGAGGCATCGGACGTTGAAGGGTCAACTAGAATCGCCCATTGTTATCCTCATGATACGTAAGCGACCGCATGGCGGACAGAGGTCACCTCCTCTGCAGTTTTGACGTCTGACTGAGACGCTTTCCACATATGCGACTGCCACTCTGGCCGCGGCTACCGGCGGTCCCTGGTGTAGCGTGTCGTAGATTCCTTTGGGTTTGATTGTTTGTCAGACTTGACCCATGGTTTATCTGGCAAGGGCATTGAAATTGCGTGACGGGACCGGGGAACCCTGGAGGCGCTGACTCGCGGGAAGGCATCCACCGCGACAGTTGCCCTGCGGGCGCGTACGGTCTTGTTGGCTGCGGACGGGATGCCGAATATCCAGATCGAGAAGATCACCGGGGTTTCGGCACCCACGGTTTTGAAGTGGCGCAACCGCTATGCCGAGGGCGGGATCGAGGCCCTGTCCGATGTCCAGCGCCTGGGCCGGGAGCGGGAGATCGACGAGCTCGCCCTGACCGCGGACACCCTGACCAACGACAGGAACCCACCGGCGGAGCTGGGATCTCGCACTGGTCCGCCCGCATCATGGCCGAACGCCACGGAATCTCCTTTTCCTCCGTGGCCCGAATCTGGCGGCGTTGGAAAATTCAGCCGCACCGGATCGAGACGTTCAAGTTCTCCACTGACCCCGCCCTGGAGTCCAAGCTCCGGGACGTGGTGGGCCTGTACATGTCCCCGCCGGAAAACGCGGTGGTGGTGAACATCGATGAGTTATGCGAACCTTCGCATAACTCATCTGATGTGGGACCTGCTCCGCATCGTCTTGATTGTGCGACGCTTGGCGCCGGAGAGGTCGGAGAGGTGTCTTCATTCGACCTCGGTCAGGGCCAGCGCCTGGGCGGGGGAGTCGATGACGGCGTCGGAGGCATTGACGTGCTGGCCTTGTTCGAGCCTGGCGTAGTAGTTCACGCTCATGCCGGCCAGCATGGCCACTTCTTCCCGCGGCAGCCCGGATACCCGGCGGGTGCCGTAGTCCATCAGCCCGACGTCGGACGGGGTCACCGCGGCCCGTCGTTTGCGGAGGAATCGCCCATCGCTGCTGTTTAATTCGGATCGCCTCGTCCTTCGCGCTGTGCGCGGCCGGCTTCACTCTGTTCTTCGGCCGGGCCGCTGACCTGTTCGGCCGTAAACGTCTCTTCATCGCCGGCATGGCTGCAGGGTTCACTGCCGGTGCGATCCTCGGTCGGCTCCTGACTGACTTGCTGTCCTGGCGGTCGGCGTTCTTCATCAACATTCCCATCGCCGTCTTCGTCCTGATCCTCGCCCCGAAGCTCCTCACCGAATCCGCACGCGGAAACAAAACGAAGCTCGACGTTCCCGGCGCTGTCACGGTCATCTTCTCGCCGCTGCTGCTCGTCTTCGGCCTGACCCGAAAAGGGCTGGACTGACACCTTGGCCTAGCGCCAATGCCGTTCAGTTAAGTTCCAGAATGTGGACGTCAGGCTCATGGGCGGGCTGCAGGTGCCCGGCGTGATGGGAGCGTTTGGCCGGCCATTTTAGGACTTTGCGTTTCGCTACCCGCGGGTTGAAGCGTGGTCGCCGGGGCGGGTTGAGCCGTTTGCGGAGTTTGCCGATGGCCGTGTTCCAGAGCGCGGTGAGCGTCCCGGTCTCATAAGGGGGGAAAAGCGCCCTGGGCGACCGGACGCCGGGCGATGCGCAGGGCCGCGACAAGCGAGACCCTGTCGGGGTCGTGCCCCTCTTGGGCGGCTACGGCTGCCATGAGGGTCCGGATGGCGTAGTGGCAGCACAGGTGCCCCCAGATTTCCTGGAGGACCAGATCCGGGGACTTGGAGCGCAGCACGGCCCGGGGCCCGCGCTGGTGGGTTTTGAGTTCATCGAAGGTGTTCTCGATCTCCCACCGCTGGGCATAGGCCAGGGCGAGGTCTTCGGCGCCGGCCCCCTCCGGGTCCAGGATCGTGGTCAGCAACCGGTACTCCTCCGGGTTTTCCCGGCCGTCATCGATCGTGTAGTCAATGACCCGCACCGTCAGCGGCGGGTTGTCCCGGCGGTCCTTGGCCGAGGAAGGATTGATCTCGGCCAGCCAGGATCCATCGGGCAAGGTTTCCAGGTACCGCGGCCGCAGGCTTGTCTTGGTCCGCCAGAGCAGGTCAGCGCCCGTGGCCGAGGCCAGCTTCCAGAGGTGGAATCCGTAGAATCCGAGGTCCGCCATCAGCAGCGTTCTCGGCTTCAACCGGGAGAGAAGTTCCCGGGAGAGTGTGATTTCCGAGGTGCTGCATGCGCCGATCTCGGCGTCCAGGATCGCGTGGGTGCCGCATTCGGCCACGGCCACCACCCGGGCCTGCGGAAGCGCGGACTTCTCCCCGCGTCCGATGCCCGGGCGGGAGAAGAACTCCTCGTTCCGGGGCGTGTCGGCCAGATCCAGGCAGGTTCCGTCGACCGCCAGCAGGCGCCGCCCGGCCAGGAAGGAACCGGGAGTGCCGGACATGGCCAAGGGGCGGGCCGCCCGGGTGAACAGGTCACGCATGGGCTCGTAACCCAGCCGCGCCCTCGCCTGGAAGATCGCGGACTTGCTCGGCGGGGCC
Source organism: Pseudarthrobacter sp. AB1 (assembly GCF_014926485.1). Classification (NCBI taxonomy): domain Bacteria; kingdom Bacillati; phylum Actinomycetota; class Actinomycetes; order Micrococcales; family Micrococcaceae; genus Pseudarthrobacter; species Pseudarthrobacter sp. AB1. Next base: position 28,640 of record NZ_PZKO01000053.1, on the reverse strand, counting down.
CAAGATTCAGCGAATCCCGAGGACCAGGAGAGACCGTCGGTCAGATGCTCGAACACATCCTCGTAAGAGCCATCGGAATACAAGGCCATGCCGATGGAGAAATACGCCATCACCCGAGCCGGAAGCGCCCTGCTGCGTTGCTGGGTGCGCCCGGCCATGGCTATCACCTCATCGATCACGTGGGCCGGAAACACCTTCGTCAGCAATCCCACCGAGATGACATCCGGCAGTCGCGTATCAGAGGCTGGTTTCACTTGTCCTGAGCGAGGCATTTCAACACGATACCGCAAACATCCTTAACTGAACGGTATGAACTCCTCCCACGCGTTCTCCCAGAGCCGCACGATCGCCCCGTATTTCCTGCCCCAGCGCTCCGTGAGCTCCTCGAACGCCGCCCTTGGCTGCAGCGGCGTTCGGAGCGGTGCAGATGGGCTCCATCCGCAAGAATCGGCACCGTCAGGCAGCCGATAAGCCCTGAAACCTCAGAAACCAGCCTTCATGAAAGAGCGACGCCAGTGCCACTGCATCCGAATGAGCAGGTTTTAAATCTTCATGTGGACTATTGACTTGAACTACTGTCCCTGTCAAAGTTTACGGGACGAACAAAGTGATTGGCGTCACATTGGCAGTGCTCGAAGAAGAGCTCAGCTGGTTTGCTGCAAATCGTAAGTTTCGGGTTTGCAGGCGATCCCTCCCCGAGCCCCAAGCAGGACTCTTGACCAGATCTCCACTGAAGTCTTGATCTGCGCCAAAGATTGAACAGTTCTAATAAATCTTTCACCACACTATTTATGGGAGTCACCATGGAAACCACCCTCGTAGGAACACTGAGCAAGGCCGGAGCCATCCACAAGGTAGAGAACGGCTTCATCGGCCTGCCGTCGATGGACGAGCCGGGGACGGTCGCCGCGATCGGTGACTCCCTCCACAATCCCGAGGGGTCGGTCATGTGTGCCGGCTTCTTCGAGCTGAAAGCATCAGATCCGTTGGTGTACACGTACACCTACGACGAAATGAAGGTCGTCATCAAGGGCGAATTCATCCTCACGGACCAGACAACAGGCGAGATCACGCGCGCCAAGGAACGCGACGTGCTGTTCTTCCCCAAGGGCACCACCGTGAAGTTCGAGACCCCTGAGTACGGCCTGGGGTTCTTCGCCGGCGACCGCACCTTCGCACCCTAGACTAGGACCCCACCACGCGGTCCGCGTCCATGGTGTTGCGCCTCCGACCCTGGAACCGAAAGGGCTGCATTTTCGGCAACGCGCTCTTTGAGCAAGTCCTTATAGACAGCCCCAGCGGCACCACCACGAGCTGTTTCCGATAGCGATCATGTGCCGTTGCTAGGGGCATTTACGCGTTTGGCTTAGCCCGGAATGTCCTCGAACTGAACACCCTCAACATGTGTGGTTTTTTACTGTCGCTGAGATCGGCTGTTTTCGTTCTTCGGCGGATATCCGCATTACTCATATTCCAGTGTCGCGCCGCCCGAAACGGACATTTCTTACCCCCATTCTCTGGCCCGTTGAAATGGTATAGCTACTTCATCTTGGACCAAGACTTGAGCCTGTTTTCATTTCAAACTTTGAATGCGCCGTGACCTACATCGAACTACGAACGTAAAAAGAGTCGCCCACACGGCTCCTGATGAAAGAGGAAATACAAGTGCCAAACGAGACCGGTTTGTATCAACTAGATGGTTGGGTTGTGGTTCTGCTCTTCGCCCTGGTATATGGAGGCACCATGGTGGTGTCCGCCCGTATCAGCAAGAAGAAAGAGAACGCCGACGGGTACATGACCGCTGGAAACAAGATAGGTTTCGGAATTTCCGCGGCCAGCATGACAGCGACCTGGATTTGGGCGGCATCAATGTACGCTTCCGCCAGCTCTGGCTACACCTATGGCATCTCAGGACCCATTCACTACGGTCTCTGGGGCGCTCTGATGATTCTGTTCATCTATCCGTTCGGTAAGCGCATCCGCGCTGTTGCACCGAAAGCCCACACTCTGGGTGAAATAATGCACGCCCGCCACGGCCGTTCCAGCCAACTCATGCTCGCCGGATCCAACATTGTTGGCAGCGTCATCAGCCTGACTGCCAACTTCATCGCCGGTGGCGCCCTCGTCTCCCTTCTCTCCCCATTCAGCTTCGGCCAGGGCGTCCTGGCCGTTGCTGTCGGCGTTCTCTTATACACTCTGTGGTCCGGTTTTCGCGCGTCGGTGCTCACAGACTTCGTGCAGGTCGTGGCTATGCTGGGTGCCGTCATCATCATCATTCCCGCGGTGTTCTTCGCCGCCGGAGGATCGAACATGTTCGTCCAGGGTGCAGGCAATCTGACCCCGCAGCAGTCCGATTTCTTCTCCAGTGACGCGTTCCTGAACCAGGGCGCTCCCTTTATCGCGGCAGTGCTGGCGTATGCGGTCGGTAACCAGACCATTGCACAGCGCCTCTTCGCCGTACGTGAGGACCTGATCAAAAAGACGTTCGTGACAGCGACAGTAGGCTACGGCGCCACCGTCATCGGAGTTGGCCTGATCGGTGTGATGGCACTGTACCTGGGAATTACACCCCTCGGCGGAGACGTCAACAACCTGATCCCGCAAATGGCCTCCACTTTCCTCGGACCCATTCTCCTGTGCCTGTTCTTCGTAATGATCCTCGGCGCACTTTCATCTACCGCAGACTCGGACTTGTCGGCACTGTCCGCGATCATGATGGCCGACGTTTACGGAAAGAACGTGGCGAAGAAAGCCAACCCGAGGACCATGCTGCTCATCGGCCGGATCACGATGATCGTCGCCACCGCCGCCGCCCTGATTTTCGCCAGCCAGCAAATGAATATCCTCGATCTACTGGTATTCGTCGGCGCGCTCTGGGGCGCACTGGTCTTCCCAGTCATCGCGAGCTTCTTCTGGGGCAAAGTAACCAATAAGGCATTTACGACATCGGTGCTCGTCGCCCTTGCCTTCTTCATCCCGGTTCGCTTTTCCTGGTTCTCGATGGACGGGGCTACCGGCATTCTGTTCGACATCCTCTCGGTCGCCGGAGTCGGCGTAATCCTGGGACTGATGGCGTTCGGATTCTTCGGACTGAAAATTGCCCTGATCACCGGTGCCCTTGCCGCCGTGATCTCGGCCCCGTTCATCATCGGGTTCCTGCACGATTACTCCGTGCTTACCGGATCACTGGTGGCATACGCCGTCAGCACCGTCGTTTGCTATCTCATGTCTTTCAGGAACAAACAGAACTTCGACTTTGAGCTGATCAAGGACAGGGTCGGAGATTACGACCCGCAGGTCGACGGCGACCTCGGGGACTTGGAAGACGACCTCGACAACATGACGGCATCCGCCGGAAAGTAGGTAAATCACCATGGAAATAGTCCTCCTCACCGTGTACGTACTGATCTGGCCGATCATTGTTACAGGGGTCCTCTGGACCATCTGTAGGGCCTTTTTCAAGGAATGGTCAGAAGCCAGGAAGGCAGGCAGGTCCATTATCTAGCCGACGCCGCTTAGATCCATCACTGCATGTCGCCATGCAGACTCCCCACTGAAGAAACGGTGAAAAGACAATGGCCACAACCACCCCTCAAACCCCGACACTGACTACAGGGAAAGCGATAGATTTCTGGCCGGCGCAGTCCATGACTCCCATGAAGGACCAGTGGCAGGGCCTGCGCTGCAGGTTCATAAACGCTAATCCTGCAGGCCCATGGGACGAATTCATACTCTCCGAGTGGGAGCTGGAGGCCTGCGCTTGGGAGGACTTCCACCCCCACACTGAGACGAACTTCGTGCTGGAAGGCGAACTGCACATCGAGAGCGGTGGCGAGACCGTCATCCTGAAGCCTGGCGATTCGGCACGCGTAAATCCAGGACGAATGGGGAGATACTGGGCGCCTGTATACGCCCGGATGCTCACCATCTACGGCCCCAACCCCGAAGGTGAGGAATCGCACTCATTTCGATATTTCGAAGTCTGAGCCCTCACCTTTATCTCAGGGCCCATTAGCGGTTCTGCTGCGGCAGCTGCGTCCGCGCTCTCGCCGCCGACCCCGCCAAGTACGTAGGCGCTGGCTGAGCTCCACAGCAGTAGGCACAATTGAGGGTGTGGTGGGCAAATAGCCACCACACCCTCAAGCACTTAAACCTGCACCCGATGACAATGGTGCGGTTGGGGCCGGCGATGAGGTGCTGGAGCACTTCGAGTTGTGAGCGCTTGAACGCGGCGTTCCAGGCCGACTGATTCTCGGCGCCCATTGCCAATGACGGCAGAAACGCGGATACCCGCAGGCAATCTCGTGAAATTTCTCCCTGCCACGGCGGGTGGGAGTCATACCGTCGATATTTGTTGCGCAGCGTCGATGCCGGGATCAATTTTCCCCACGCCGCCCAGGCTGCCCAAATCACCCGCAAGTCCCGACCGCTCGGGACCCGGAAATGGTCGACGGCGACCGTCTACATCGTCACCTCGCTAACGCCCTCACAAGGGAAACCGGGACTCATAGGATCCTTGATTCGCGGCCACTGGGGAATCGAGAACGGACTCCACTGGCGCAGAGATGTCACCTGGCGAGAGGACGGGAGCCAGGTACGACGGGGAAACGCGCCCCGGGCCATGGCCTCCCTACGCATCGCCATCACCATCCTGCGCCTGGAAGGCGAAACCAATATCGCCAAAGCCACCCGCGTGGCACGCAACTACCCGCACCGCGCCCTCAAACTCGCCGGCCTAAAAATCAACTAAAAGACTTTGCAGACACCCTGCCCGCAGGGGTAACTCAAGACTCTGGTCAGGCGAGCCCATCGTCGGCCCCAAGTCATCCATGGGGAGTACGTCCGTTCCAGTCAATGGTTCAGGACAAATAGTAAGAGAATAGTCTTATGAGGCCATTAGTCTGGCCTAACCTGAGGCCGGAGAGTGAGCTATGCGGATACCTGCAGAAGAACGAAAAGAACAACTGATTTCAGCGACGGTTGAACTGATGCGTCGTGAGGGCGTTCAGGCAGTCACCATCCGCGCCATAGCCAAGGAGGCCAACGCCCCCTTGGCGACCGCGCACTACTGCTTCAGCGGCAAGGATCAAATTATGGACGCGGCGGCCGAGGCATGGCTGAAGAACCTGAGCCGTTTTTCCAGCGACGTCCCGGTCGAATTGGGTCTTCGTAAGGCTGTGGAGCAGGTAGCCGAAGGCTATTGGCACGCACTCGAGGAAGAGCCGGCAAGCATCCTCGCTGAGATCGAAATGATTCTATGGGCAACGCGCAACGTCACCAGCCCGCTGGCCGCGAAAATCTATCCCGCCTACGAAACAGAGTTAGGAAAAATATTCGTGTCCGCGGCCAAGAACAGCAGTGAGAAGTGCCTCATAGGCTTTCCAACGCTTGTGAGGTCTTTCCTGATGATTTACGACGGAGCTGCCATCCAATATATGACCGACCCGAAGGCTGCCGATCATCAGAGCATGTTCTTCATGATGGTTGATGCACTTCTGAACAAGGCCGGCGTCTAAACTTCGCCGCCGCGACCAGGGCCACCAGGACGTAATGCTCCTATCGTTGCCCATCGGCGGACCAACCAAGCCTGCGGGCGAACAGCAGCTTGGGGGAACGGCCGGGCTCCGGGCTCGGCGGGCAGTCGGTGTCGAGCATAACTGGCAACCTATAAGCATGCACCGGCGCAGGTGATTACCGCCATTGACCTGAAGCACCGTGCACGGTCTCAGCATACTATTTTTCTCACGGCCTGCCCGAGTTTAGGCAATACGCCAAAATTTATTCTGATCCGGAAAAGAGGCACTCCCCTAACCGGCATGGCAGCTCGTCGACTTCCCGTCCCGAGCAGTAGTGACAGTCATCAGAACACAGTTCGGTCATGATGCGGCCAGCTGTAGCTCGTAGCCATCCTGAATGTGGAACAGACGGCGGCCATCAACAGGGTCGTGGACCCAAATAATGTCACCGGCCGCTGTCCGGGCGTCCACTAAGCCGACATACTCTGGGCGCCCGCTGCCGAGCAACTGCACCTTGTCTCCAACTTGGACATCGACCCAGCCGGACCCTCCCACTCGATTCATCTCTGAAGTCACAGTTCTCTCCTCTTTGATTGTTTAGCAGCAGCATCTAACGGATTGACTCAAGTGGAAGACGGGGAACCTCTCAATGGAGGAGCTGACGGTGAATTGGGTCATGGCTGTGTGCCACCGTCAATCCCCCTGAGAGCGAAAGTTGAATCAGCCAGCGTACTCAGGCTGGAACTTGCCAGTTTTGAGTTCGATGACCATGGCTGAAGGGGTGGACGGGAAGCAGGCCGAGCCCGGGCGTGTCCGCCAGGAGGGAGATATTGTTGCCGCACGGACCAATCCGGTAGCGAGGCCCGCAACGACGGTCACCGGCCTGTCTGCTCCCAGGTCTCGCCAAACGGAACAGTGTCGCTGAGTTCGAATGTGTACCGGGCGGGATCATGCCGGGTGACCCGAATGCCGGCAGACCCATGGGCCATTGCTGCTTGCCGGAGCAGGGCCTCTGCCTCGTTGAGCAATTCGTAAAGTTCTTCAGGCCTGCCGATGAGGACTTCCAAAGAATCGATGGTCGGACTATTCATGTCAACACTTTCTTGTGATATGGGTCACTATGTCGTAACTATTTTGACATGAACATTAGTTCAAGTCAACTGTTCATTTGTAAGCAAAAATCAGCGCGAGTAACGGTTCTTGGGTTGTAGTTGATGGCGGCAGCTTTGGGGACGGGGGGCCCGGCATAATGTGAAATACCACCTCACCAGCCGCAAAGGCTCTACCACCCGATCGTGGGTGATCTGGACCTGAGCTTCGAGGCCTTTGAACTGGCCGGCGATCCGGGGCTGCGGATCAACGTGTACACGGCAGATCCCGCGACACCCTCAGAAGACGCACTGAAAGTCCTGGCCAGCTGGGCCGCCACCCAGCGCACCGCGGCCGAAACTGCCCTTAAGCAGAAGAAATGAATGACCGTCCCTCCATCGCTCTCCCCGACGGAGTGGACCTACTACGTTCGCATATCTGCGACAGAGAAACAGGAGATCACCATGAGCGACGTCACCGTTGTCATCGGGGGTGGTTCGATCGGCCAGGCCACCGCCCGCCGCGTGGACGCAGGCTAGCACGTTCTGTTGGCCGGCAACAGCCAGGACAACGCCGACGCGGCGGCTGAAGTGTTGAGCAACGCCGGGTTCGACGTCAGCACGATGACCCAGCCAGGCGTCGCCGGCGGACGGAGCCCGGACGAGGTCGGCGCCGTGGCGGCGCTACCGATGGGGCCCCGACGGCGCTTTCATCACCGGCCGCGACTCCAAACGACGTCGATGTAGGGGGGAAGCTCGCGCCTTCGCGCAGCATTACCCAGAGTACGACTCGGGCGCCACCCGCCTACGCGCGGGTGAGGGCTTCGTCCTCGGCAGCGACATCTGCGGCGTCCGCGCTGGCAGTGCCGGCAGTGCCGTCCACGGCGGACTTTGCTTCAGCGAACCTTTCGTTCAGGCGGGAGTGCCGCTGACCGTAGGCGAAATAGATCACCACGCCGATGACCAGCCAGCCGGCGAAGAAGATCCAGGTCTCCACGGCGAGGTTCGTCATCAGGTACAGGCACAGGACGGCGGAAACCACCGGGAGGACCTTGCCGAACGGGACGCGGAAGGACGGCTTCAGGTCCGGGCGCTTCTTGCGCAGCACCAGGATGCCCAGGCTCACCACCACAAACGCGGACAGCGTGCCGATGTTGATCATTTCCTCCAGTAGGTCCACGTTGGTCAGGCCGGCCACAAGTGCCACTGCGGCGCCGCAGATGATCTGGAGGCGGACCGGCGTCGAACGCTTTTCGCTGGTCTTGGACAGTGCGCGGGGCAGCAGCCCGTCGCGGCTCATGGCCAGCACCACGCGGGACAGTCCCATCAGCAGCACCATGATGACGGTGGTGAGGCCGATCAGGGAGCCGAAGGCGATGACCTTGGCCGCTGTGGTGTTGCCGACGGCCTCGAAGGCGGTGGTGAGGGTGGGCGTTTCAGCTGCCGCGAGTTCCGTGTAGGACACCATGCCGGTGAGCGCGAGGGACACCAGGATGTACAGCAGCGTCACCACGGCAAGGCCGCCGAAGATGCCGCGCGGCAGGGTCTTCTGCGGGTTCTTGACTTCCTCCGCGGACGTGGCCACGACGTCAAAGCCGATGAAGGCGAAGAACACCAGGGCGGCGCCGGCGAAGATCCCAAGGGTGCCGTACTGTGCAGGCGCGGCGCCGGTGAGGAAGCCGAAGAATGACTGCTTCAGGACGTCCGCAGCGCCGCCGGCAGTGGGTTCCGCGGCAGGCACAAACGGCGCGTAGTTCTCGACCTTCACGTACGTGAAGCCCACCACGATCACAAACAGCACCACGGCGATCTTAATCAGGGTGAAGACGTTGCCCACGCGGGCGGAAAGCTTGGTGCCCAGAACCAGGAGCACAGTAAAGACGGCAACGATCAGGAACGCGCCCCAGTAGAGGTCCACGCCGCCGAGCGACAGCGCCGGCGGCACGTCGGCGCCCATCAGTGCAAACACCTTGCTGAGGTAGATGCCCCAGTACTTGGCGATCACTGCCGCAGCGGTGAACAGTTCCAGAATCAGGTTCCAGCCGATGATCCACGCGAGCAGTTCGCCCATGGTGGCGTACGTAAAGACGTAGGCCGACCCGGCGACCGGGATGGCGGTGGCAAACTCGGCGTAGCACATGATGGCCAGGGCACACGTCACGGCGGCAACAGCGAAGGACAGCGTCACGGCGGGGCCGGAGAAGTTGGCCGCGGCCTTGGCGCCCACCGAGAAGATGCCGGCGCCGACAGCGACGGCGACACCCATGATCATCAGGTCCCAGCTGCTGAGCGACCGCTTGAGCTTGCGTCCGGGTTCATCGGCGTCTGCGATGGACTGCTCGATGGATTTGGTCCGAAGAAGGTTCATAAGGAGTTCCACAATCCTGATTTGTGTTGGAAACAGACCCATCAACGCTACTTGTCCACGCACCGGACGTTCACACCCGTCCCGCATGGTGAGACGCAACGAATACCGAAGATAATTGCGAAAAGGCCCTCGAAGCCCTCCTTTTGAGGACCTCAAGGGCCTTTCGATCGAACCGTTTAGACGGGCCAGTCCATCAGCTTTGACCGGATCAGGAACCGTTTACCTTCCGGCGACTCAACCGAGAATCCGCTCCCCCGGCCCTGGACCACGTCCACGGTCAGATGGGTGTGGCTCCAGTAGTTGAACTGCTCCTTGGACATCCAGAACTCGAGGGGCTGCGGCTCCAGGCCGTCGGCGATGTCGAACAGCCCCAGGAGGACGTCGGCTTCCGCGGTGATGAACTCCCCGGCCGGATAACACATAGGCGAGGACCCGTCGCAGCAGCCGCCGGACTGGTGGAACATGAGGGGTCCGTGCTGGCCCCATAGTTTCCTGAGCAGTTCCAGGGCCTCGGCCGTGAGCGCCACGCGGGAGATGTCCTCCCCTGGCAGCGTCACTGCCGCGTCAAGCCTCGCCTCCATCATCAGTACTTGATGACGACGCGGCCGTCGATCTTGGCGTGTTTCATCTCGTCAAGAACGGCGTTGACCTCGGAGAGTTCGCGGGTGGACACCGTGGGATGGATCTTGCCCTCGGCGTAGAACTCGAGTGCTTCCTCCAGGTCCTGCCGTGTGCCCACGATCGAGCCGCGGACGGTCAGGCCCTTGAGCACAATCTCGAAGATCGGTGCCGGGAAGTCGCCCGGCGGCAGGCCGTTGAACACAATCGTCCCGCCCCGACGGGCCATGCCGATCGCCTGGCCAAAAGCAGACGGGTGTACTGCGGTGACCAGGACTCCATGGCAACCTCCGGTTTCGCGTTGGATGACTTCGGCGGGATCTTCGTGCAGCGCGTTGACGGTCAGCTCCGCACCATGCTTCTTGGCCAGGGCGAGTTTGTCGTCTGCGATATCCACGGCTGCTACCCGCAGGCCCATCGCCACGGCGTACTGGACAGCAATGTGTCCGAGGCCGCCGATGCCGGAAATGGTGACCCACTGTCCGGGCCTGGCTTCGGTCATCTTCAGGCCCTTGTAGACCGTGACTCCGGCGCAAAGCACCGGGGCGATTTCAACGGGGTCCGAGCCCGCCGGGATGCGTGCGGCAAAGCGCGTGTCTACGAGCATGTACTCCCCGAAGGAACCGTCCACACTGTAGCCGGCGTTCTTCTGTACTTCGCACAGCGTCTCCCAGCCGGTACGGCAGTACTGGCAGTCGCCGCAGGCGGACCAGAGCCAGGCGTTGCCGACGAGGTCGCCGACAGCCAGGTCGGTGACACCCTCGCCCAAGGCAACCACTTCCCCTACGCCTTCGTGGCCGGGGATGAACGGTGGTGTCGGCTTGACCGGCCAGTCGCCCGCCGCCGCGTGGAGGTCGGTGTGGCAGACACCGGTGGTGATGACCTTGACCAGCGCCTCACCCCGGCCCGGGGTTGGAACGGGGAGGGTCTGGATCTGAAGATCCTTGCCGAACTCGGTTACTACTGCTGCTTGCATTGTCGTCGTCATTGGCGAAATCCTTGCGTTGATAAAGCGTTGGAGCGGTGGAGGTGGTGCTGCCTTCCTGAGGGGTGGCCAGGTCGGTGCAGGCGGGGACGGGAGCGCCCCAATCCCTTAGAAGAAGCCGAGCTTGTTCTCGTTGTAGCTGACCAGCAGATTCTTGGTCTGCTGGTAGTGGTCCAGCATCATGGAGTGGTTTTCACGTCCGATGCCGGAGGACTTGTACCCGCCGAACGCGGCGCCAGCCGGGTAGGCGTGGTAGTTGTTGACCCACACACGGCCGGCCTGGATTTCGCGTCCCGCACGGTAAGCGACGTTGCCGTTACGCGACCAGACGCCGGCGCCAAGCCCGTAGAGGGTGTCGTTGGCGATTTCCATTGCGTCGTCGTAGTTGCTGAACCGGGCGACAGACACAACAGGTCCGAAGATCTCCTCCTGGAAGATCCGCATCTTGTTGTGGCCCTCGAAAACTGTGGGCTGAACGTAATATCCGCCGGCCAGGTCGCCAGGCAGTTCGGCGCGGGCGCCGCCGGTAAGCACCTTGGCACCTTCCTGCTTGCCGATGTCAATGTAGGAGAGGATCTTCTCAAGCTGGTCGTTGGAGGCCTGTGCTCCGAGCTGGGTTTCGGTGTCCAGCGGGTTGCCCTGGATGATTTTCTCCACCCGGGCCACGGCGTCGGCCATGAAGGAATCGTAAATGTCTTCCTGGACCAGGGCGCGGGACGGGCAGGTGCAGACCTCGCCCTGGTTGAAGGCGAAGAGCGCGAAGCCCTCCTGTGCCTTGTCATAGAACGCGTCGTCGGACTCGGCAACATCGTTGAAGAAGATGTTCGGGCTCTTGCCGCCGAGCTCCAGGGTGACGGGGATCAGGTTCTGGCTGGCGTACTGGCTGATCAGGCGTCCCGTGGAGGTTTCGCCGGTGAAGGCGATCTTGCGGATCCGCGGGCTGGACGCGAGCGGCTTGCCGGCCTCGACGCCGAAGCCGTTGACCACGTTGAGGACACCGGCGGGCAACAGGTCACCGATGAGTTCCATCAGGACCAGAATGGACGACGGCGTCTGCTCGGCGGGCTTGAGGACCACGGCGTTGCCGGCTGCGAGGGCCGGGGCAAGCTTCCAGACGGCCATCAGGATGGGGAAGTTCCAGGGGATGATCTGGCCGACGACGCCGAGCGGCTCGTGATAGTGGTAGGCGGTGGTGTCGTCGTCGAGCTGTGAAAGCCGGCCCTCTTGGGCGCGGACGGCAGAGGCGAAGTAGCGGAAGTGGTCCGCGGCAAGCGGGATGTCTGCGTTCAGGGTTTCGCGGATGGGCTTGCCGTTGTCCCACGACTCGGCGACCGCGAGCATCTCGAGGTTCTCGTCGATGCGGTCGGCGATCTTGTTCAGGACCGCGGCGCGCTCGGCCACGGAAGTCTTGCCCCAGGACGGTGCGATCTTGTGGGCGGCGTCCAGGGCGAGTTCAACGTCTTCCGCGGTGCCGCGGGCCACTTCGCAGAAGACCTTGCCGGTGACGGGTGTGATGTTCTCGAAGTACTGGCCCTTGACGGGGGCAACCCACTCGCCGCCGATCCAGTTCTCGTAGCGGTCCTTGAACGTGACCTTCGAACCCTCGGTTCCGGGCTGTGCGTAAACAGTCATTGCTAGCTCCTTTGCTGTGCATGAAAGGTGGCGCCTGATGATGGCGTCCGCCGTTGGTTTCAGCGTAGGAGTGTGAAGGTTGCAGTCAGGTTGCGCGGGTGTGAGCCAGCTCACGGCGCCCGGTGGTCAGGCGCTGAGTTCAGCTTCCAGCCGCTCAACGTCGGCGACGACGGCGGCCCGCTTCGGCGAGCGCGGCGGCAGCAGCTTCAGGGCGGCAGTCCGGACGTCGACGTCGTCCCTCGCCTCCGGGAGGGCAGCGTATTTGAGCAGCGTCTCGGCACTGCCGTCTGTCAGGACCGCTTCGCGCATGAGGGAGGAGACCCTGTCGCGGAGGTCGATGATGCCCGGCGCTTCGGAGCGCGGCAGCACGGCGCCGCGGTAGATTTCCAGCGCAATCCGGTGGGCGCCGCGCTGCAGACAGTTCAGCACCTGCCCGCTGTCCGGGACCAGGTCCATGGTGAGTTTGTACGGCCGGGATTCCGGGACGGCGGCCGGGTTGAGCTGCTGGAGGATCTTGCGAAGCCGGACCATTTCCGCTCGGAGCGTCATGGTGGGGCCGTCGCCCGGGTAGAGCAGGAAGCTGAGCTCCTCGGCGCTCAGCCCGGCGGGGTGGGTGCTGAGCAGTGCGAGGATTTCACTGTGGCGGGCGGACAGTGCCACCGTTTTTCCTTCGATGCTGAGCAGCGCCTGGTCGCGGCCCAGAAGCTGCAGGCTGTTGCGGTACAGGCTGCCTTCCTTAGCACCGCCGGTTGCCCCGGCCCGCGCCGAATCCGATCTGGCCGACCGTGACCCTGACGCGGTGCTGGTGTTCCGCCGTCGGGCCGGCCGGCTGGCAAGGGTCGCCGCCAGTTGCAGGCGCTCAACCCGGAGCTGCGCCTGAGCTGCAGCGACGGTCGCCTCGACGAGGGACAGCGTGTGGGCCGCCACCGCACTGGCCTTGCCCGTAATGTCCACAACGCCCAGCAGCGCACCGGAATCCGGATCGTGGAACGGGACGGCGGTGCAGCTCCATGCGTGCACGGACCGCTGGTAATGCTCCGCCCCGGAAATCTGGATCCCGCGGCCCAGGGCCAGGGCAGTTCCGGGCGCGCTGGTCCCCACCGTGGCCTCTGACCAGTCGGCGCCCGGGACGAACATCATGCCTTCGGCGCGGCGCTGCAGGGCGGGATCCCCTTCCACCCAGAGCAGCCGGCCAACCTCGTCACCAACAGCGACGAGCAGGCCGCTGTCGTGGCTGGGCTGGACCAGGAGCTTGTGGATCACGGGCATGATGCTGGCCAGGGGGTGCTGCCGGCGGTATTCCTCAAGTTCGTCCGTGTCCAGGGCAAGGGGTGCTTCGGGGTTGTCCGGGTTGGCCTGCAGTTTGACGGACCGCTGCCAGGATTCCCGGATCAGCCTGCGCAGGCCGGGGATTTCCGGCGCGTCCGGAAACGCTTGGGCGCCAAGCTGCTCATGCGCGGCCAGGGCATCACGCTGGGCCAGCGCTGTCGCTTCGCCGCCGGACGCCGGCGGCAGGATCAGGTTCCTCATCGAACTCCCATTTGCGCTCGGCTTGCAGGCGCGGCACATCGCAGCCGGCCTGGGTTTAGCCCAGTCTAACGCCGCCCCGCACCCGCGCCTAGGGCTGGAGTGAGGGAGGGCGGGGTCAGGCGCGGGAGATGCTGATCATTTCCTCGCGCGGGACTACCTTGATGCGTTCACGCACGACGGCGGCGGTCCCGTCGGCGCCCGGGTCACCTTCGGTCCACGCGGCGCCGAGGGCTGCTTCGTGCGCGTCCAGCTTGATCCAGCCCTCCCACGTGGTGAACTCGATGCCGCGCTCTTCCAGGAGGTCGATGATGGCCTGCGGATCCGGGTTCTCAGCCGGGGGAAGCGTGAGCCGGTCCTCCAGCAGGAAGCCGATGGTTTCCAAGGCGTCCCCCTTGGTGTGCCCGATCAGGCCAACGGGCCCGCGCTTGATCCAGCCGGTGGCGTAGATTCCAGGGACGGGGTTGCCGTCGGCGTCGAGCACGCGGCCGCCCTCGTTGGGGATCACGCCGCGTTTTGCGTTGTACTCCAGCTCGTCCAAGGGCGAGCCGTGGTAGCCGATGGCGCGGTACACGGCCTGGATGGGGTAGTCCACATACTCGCCCGTGCCCTTGACGTTGCCGGTGCCGTCCAGCTCCATGCGCTCAAACTTGATGCCGGCCACCTGGCCGGACCCGCCGTCGTCGGGGTTTTCGTAGACCTCAACCGGGCTGTGCAGGAAGTGCAGGTGCAGGCGGCGTGAGGACGGTTCTGCCGCTTCGGCGTGCTCTTCCACGAGCCAGTTGGTCAGCGTGTTCACCATGGTTTTGATCTGGTTGTTGCTGCGGATGGCGTCGTCGGAGGCCTCGTCGAACTCGAAGTCCTCCGGGTACAGGACAATGTCCACGTCCTTCATGTGGCTCAGCTCGCGCAACTCCAGCGGCGTGAACTTGACCTGCGCCGGGCCTCGACGGCCGAAGACGTGCACGTCCGTGACCGGCGAGTTCTTCAGGCCCTGGTAGACGTTGTCCGGGATCTCGGTGGTGAGGAGTTCGTCGGCGTGCTTGACCAGCATCCGGGCCACATCCAGCGCCACGTTCCCGTTGCCGATCACCGCGATTTCCTTGGCTTCCAACGGCCAGTCGCGGGGCACATCGGGGTGGCCGTCGTACCAGGACACAAAGTCGGCGCCGCCGAATGATCCCGCCAGGTCGATGCCCGGGATGCTCAGATCGGCGTCCTTGATGGCGCCGGTGGAGAAGATCACGGCGTCGTAGAAGGCCCGGAAGTCATGGAGGGTGAGGTCGCGGCCGTACGTGACGTTGCCCAGGAAGCGGATGTCGCCCCGGTCCAGGACCTTGTGCAGGGCGTTCACGATCCCCTTGATGCGGGGGTGGTCCGGTGCGACGCCGTAGCGGATCAGGCCGTACGGGGCAGGGTAGGCCTCGAAAAGGTCGATGCTGACCTCAAAATCGCCGTCCTTAACGCCGTTGGACTTGGTCAGGATGTCCGCCGCATAAACACCTGCCGGTCCCGCACCCACAATGGCAACGCGGAGTGGACGCTTGGAGGTGGTTTCGCCTGGGTTGGACACCGGGAGCCCTTCTGGAACGAGGAGATTGCGACGGAGGTGCGCAGTGCAGTTGCGCACAATGTCCCATTCTAAATGTGTTCCAGCGGCACCACGTCGCCTTCCCGGTACAGCAGCGCCCGGAGCTCGGCCTCCGCGGAGTTTAGGCGTTTGGGGTCGATGGTCTCCCCCGCGGCAAAGTGGTCCAGCAGCCGGGGATCAACATAACTTTTGCGCGCGATGGACGGCGTGTTCCCCAGTACCGCGGCAGCCTCCAGCATGGCCACGCTGATGGCGCCCTTCCGCGCCGAAACTGTCTTCTGCGGGCCGCTGCGCGCCAGGCTGACGGCGGCCGCCACGGTCCCGCGCAGCGTCCGGAAGTCCTTGGCGGTGAAGTCCAGGCCCGTCCGCTCCTTGACGTAGGCATTGATGTCCGCGCTGGTGACCGGCCGCCAGGTCCGGCCCTCCTTGTACGCCAGCAGCCTGGCATTTCCACCGCGGCGCTTAAGCGTTCGCACCAGGGCGGCGAGGTCGGCGTCGTGGATTTCCGATTCCCAGTCCTTGCCGCTCTTGGCCGGAAACTTTAGCTCCAGGCACTCCTTGCGGACGTGGACATGCGCACACAGGAGCGTGGCCAGGCCGCGGCTGCCGTTCTCGTTGGTGTACCGCTCGGATCCCACGCGCAGGGACCCGCTGTCCAGCATCCGGAAAGCCGCCGCCAGTACACGTTCTCGGCTGGGACCGTCGCTGCGCAGGTCCAGAGTGACCATCCGGCGGGCGGTGGGCAGCGACTCGGCCAGTTGCAGGGCGCGGTCAAACTTCACCCGGTCCTTCCGCTCGCGCCAGGCAGGGTGGTAGATGTACTGCCGCCGGCCCATCGCATCGAGGCCGGTGGCCTGGATGTGGCCGTTGTCGAACGGTGCAATCCAGACGTCGGTCCAGGCCGGTGGGATGCCGATGCTCTCCAGCCGGTCCCGGACCGGTCCCTGTGGCAGCGTGGAGCCGTCCAGGTCCCGGTAGCTGAAGCCCGTGCCGGCGGGCACGCGACGGTAGCCGCGGCCGTTCGCGTTGCTGCGGCGGAGCCTCACGGGACGGCCACCTGGGAGTTCATCGGTTCCATGAAGGACAGCGTACTGACTATTGACTGGAATACGAGTCCAACAACTGGTGTTATTGGTTAGGTGCCTACTCCCCCTGAAACGAACTCCTTGCCCAAGACCGTTGTCACCGCTCCATCCGGTCTTAAGGCTGTTGACAAGGAGACGACGGCGGGAGTCCTGTTCGGGTTCGGCGCGTACGGGTTGTGGGGGCTGCTTCCCCTGTACTTCTTTGCGCTGATGCCCGCCGGAGCGGTGGAGATCGTGGCCAACCGCGTGGTGTGGTCCCTGTTTTTCTGCATCGTTCTGATCACCGTCACCCGGTCCTGGCGTGCGCTGGCCGGAGCCTTCCGGGACCGCTCGGTGTTCGGGTCACTGGCGCTGGCGGCTGCCCTCATTGCCGTGAACTGGCTGACGTACACCTATGGCGTCACCACCGGCCAGGCCGTCGAAGCCGCGCTGGGCTACTTCATCAATCCGCTGGTCTCGGTCCTCCTGGGTGTGTTCGTCCTGAAGGAGAAGCTGCGCCCCCTCCAGTGGGCCGCCGTCGGAATCGGTTTTGTGGCAGTAGCCGTGCTGACGGTGAGCTACGGCAAACTGCCCTGGATCGCCCTGACGCTGGCCTTCAGCTTCGGCCTGTACGGGTTTGTGAAGAAGCGCGTTGGCCCGAAGGTGGACGCGGTGACCAGCCTCAGCGTGGAGACCATCGTGCTGGCCCCGATCGCCGCCGCCACCATGGTGTTCCTGAGTGTCAGCGGCTCGGCCACCCTGACCAGCCAGGGCCCCGGGCACTTCTGGCTTCTGGTGGCCTCCGGGGTGATCACCGCGGTGCCGCTGCTGTTCTTCGGTGCGTCGGCCCGCCGGCTGCCCATGACCACCATCGGGCTGCTGCAGTATGTTGCCCCGCTCCTGCAGTTCATCGTGGCGCTGGTGGTGTTCCAGGAAGCCATGACCACCAGCCGCTGGATCGGCTTCGGGGTGGTGTGGCTGGCCCTGCTGGTGCTGACCGTCGACATGCTCCGCGCCACCCGAAAGAACTCGTTGGCAAGGAAGCGGGCCCGCACCTCGTAAAACGAGCGCGAACTGGCAGCTAACGACCTCAATTCAGTGATTTGACGTCATCTGCTGCCAGTTCGCGCTGTGTTCCGTGTGGGGGTGGGTCCTAGACGTTGGCCTTGATGGCCGCAGCGAGGACGTCCAGGCCGTCATTCAGCAGGCCGTCGGTGATGACCAACGGGGGCAGCAGGCGGATGACGTTGCCGTAGGTGCCGCAGGTGAGGATGATGACACCCTCCTTGAGGCAGGCAGCGGCCACGGCCTTGGTCAGCTCGGGGTTGGGTTCCTTCGAACCGGCCTGGACCAGTTCGACGGCCAGCATCGCGCCGCGGCCGCGGATGTCGCCGATCACGGACGTCCCGGCAGATGCCAGTTCGGCCTGCAGTTCCTGCAGGCGTCCCGTAGCGAGCTGCTCGATGTGGCGCGCACGTCCGGCGAGGTTGTATTCCTCCATGGACCCGATCGCGGCCAGCGCGGCGGCGCACGCAACCGGGTTACCGCCGTACGTGCCGCCCAGTCCGCCCGGGTGGACGGCGTCGAGCAGGTCAGCGCGGCCGGTGATCGCGGACAGCGGCATGCCGCCGGCGATGCCCTTGGCCATGGTGATGATGTCCGGGACAACGTCCTCGTGGTTGACCGCGAACCATTCGCCGGTGCGGCAGAAACCGGACTGGACCTCGTCGGCGATGAACACCACGCCGTTGGCCTTGGCCCAGGCGGCCAGTGCCGGCAGGAAGCCCTCGGCGGGGACAATGAAGCCGCCCTCGCCCTGGATCGGTTCGATGATGATCGCGGCCACCTGGTTGCCGCCGATCTGCTTCTCGATCATGGTGATGGCCCGCTTGGCGGCCTCGGCACCGGTGATCGAGGCGTTCTCCTCGCGGTACGGGTAGCTCATGGGCATGCGGTAAACCTCGGGCGCGAACGGGCCGAAGTTGGTCTTGTACGGCATGGCCTTCGCGGTCAGCGCCATGGTCAGGTTGGTGCGGCCGTGGTAGGCGTGGTCGAACGCGACGACGGCGTCACGCCCGGTGGCGAGGCGGGCCACCTTGACGGCGTTTTCCACAGCCTCGGCGCCGGAGTTGAACAGCACGGTCCGCTTCTCGTGGCTGCCCGGGGTCAGACGGTTGAGCTGCTCCGCGAGGGCAACGTAGCTTTCGTAAGGGGTGACCATAAAGCAGGTGTGGGTGAAGTGCTCCACCGCTTCCTTCACTGCCCCGACGACGGCGGGATCGGACGCGCCGACGCTGGTCACCGCGATGCCCGAGCCGAGGTCAATGAAGGAGTTGCCGTCGACGTCATGGATGATGCCGCCGTCGGCGTCGGCAACGTAGACCGGAACGGCGGAGGCGACACCAGCGGCGACCACTGCCTTGCGGCGCTCGGTCAGGGCGATGGACTTGGGGCCCGGGAAGTCGGCCTGGACATGGCGCTTCTGTTCCAGGCGGAAGGTGATTTCACTTGCTGTGGTGCTCATGGGGTTTCCTTTCAGGGCCCGGTGATCGAGCCTGTCGAGATCCAGGGTTTCGACAGGCTCAACCACCGGAAAAGCTGGTTTAGACAGGCTCGACCAGCGGGAGGAGTGTCTTTAGGCGTCGAGTGCGCTCATGACGTGCTTGATGCGGGTGTAGTCCTCGACGCCGTACATGGAGAGGTCCTTGCCGTAGCCGGACTGTTTGAAGCCGCCGTGCGGCATTTCGGCGGTGAGGAGGATGTGGGTGTTGATCCAGACCGCCCCGAAGTCAAGGTCGCGGCTCATCCGCATGGCCGTGCCGTGGTCGGACGTCCAGACGCTGGATGCGAGGGCGTATTCGACGTCGTTCGCCAGCTCAAGAGCCTCCGCTTCGGAGGCGAACTTCTGCACGGTGATGACCGGGCCGAAGGTTTCCTTCTGGACGATGTCGTCGGTCTGCTTGGCGCCGGTGACGATGGTGGGTTCGAAGAAGAAGCCCTTGTCCCCGGCGCGGTGGCCACCGGTTTCGATGCGGCAGTTCTCCGGGAGGTGCTCCACCACGGAGGTGACGGCGTTGAAGTGGTTCACGTTGTTCAGCGGACCGAAGTAGTTCTCTTCGTCGTTCTGCGAGCCGGTGTGCAGCGTCCTGGTGTGCTCCACCATGGCCGCCACGACGTCGTCGTGGACTGAATCCTCAACCAGCACCCGGGTGATGGCGGTGCAGTCCTGGCCGGCATTGAAGAACGCGAACTCGGCGATGGCCGCGGCGCTCTTCTTGATGTCCGCGTCCTTGAACACGATGGCCGGGGCCTTGCCGCCGAGCTCCAGGTGGGCGCGCTTGAGGCCCTTCGCGGCCCCGGAGGCCACGGCGATGCCGGCCCGGACGGAACCCGTGATGGAGACCAGGCCGGGGACCCGGTGCTCCACCATCATGGCGCCGGTTGCGCCGGTTCCCAGAACGACGTTCAGGACGCCGGCGGGCAGGATGTCGCCGGCCAGGCGGGCCAGCACCAGGGTGGACTCCGGGGTGGTGTCGGAGGGCTTGAGGACCACGGTGTTGCCGGCGGCGAGCGCCGGGCCGATCTTCCAGATGGCCATCAGGAACGGGTAGTTCCAGGGGGCAACCTGGGCCACGACGCCGATGGGCTCGCGGCGTACATAGGAGGTGTGGCCTTCGAAGTACTCGCCCGCGGACTTGCCTTCGAGGATGCGCGCGGCACCGGCGAAGAAGCGGAGCTGGTCCGCGCCGGCGGCCACTTCCTCGGACGCGATCAGCGAGCGCACCTGCCCGGTGTTGCGGTGCTGGGCCTCCACAAGTTCGTCGCTGTTGGCCTCAACGGCGTCCGCGAGCTTGAGGAGCATCAGCTGGCGCTGCCCGGGGGTGGCGTGCTTCCAGGTCTTGAAGGCGTCCTTGGCCGCGGTCATGGCAGCGTCGACGTCGGCCTGGATGGACACAGGTGATTGCGCCACAACTTCGCCGTTGGTGGGGTTAACGATGTCCAGCAGGTCGGTGCCCGCGGGCGTGACGAACTCACCATTGATGAAGTTCTGCAAGGTTTGAACCACGGTGTACAACCTCTTTCATAAGGGAACATCAGCTGCGAAGCGGATGGTTGCGACTGCCTTGAGCCTATGCCAGCACCTTCACCCCGGGGAATAGCCACCTGCACACCCTTAGCCGCAATGTTTAGTGCGGTTGACCAGCATCCGTCTATCCTTGGACCATGGCCATCTCCCTCGCCACCCTGCTCGGCGTGCACTCCCTCCACCTATCCAATGCAGGCCTTGCCGAGACCACCTGGCACGAGGACATCAACTGGGTTGCCGTCACGGAACTGGAAGACCCGCAGCGCTTCCTCAGCGGCGGCGAACTGGTGCTCACCACCGGCATGCGCCTGCGGTCCGCGCCCGAGCAGCGTCGCTTCGTCCGGCAGGTCCAGCGCGCCGGAGCCGTGGGCATCGGCTTCGGGACCGGTCTGACGCACGACGCCGTCCCGCCGGCCCTGATTGCCGAGGCCAACCGCTGGGGGCTGCCGATCGTCCAGGTGCCGTACGAGACGCCGTTCATTGCCATCGGCAAACTGGTGGCGGAAGCGCAGGCCGCCGATCATGTCGCGAAGCTTGAGCGCCTGATCGCGGGCCACCAGGTCCTGGCCCGCGCGCTCCTCACCGGCGGCGGCCTCGCCCAGCTCCTGAAGCAGCTGGGCGGGATGCTGCGGACAGAGATTGCCCTCACCCAGTTCACCGCCCACCTGTACAACAGCAGCTCCGAGCTCCCTACCGCTGACACGTGGTCCTCCTACCCCATCCCCACCGGCCGCCGCGATGCCTGCACACTCTGGGTCCGCCAGCCGTTCGAAGATTCAGGGATTATCGGCTATGCCCAGAACCTGATCAGCGTGGAGCTGAACAACATGGTCAAGCAGCGCCAGGCCCAGCGCGCCCTGTGCGGCCAGGTGCTCGAGGACGTCATCCACGGCGCCCTGGAGACCAGCGAGGCCCAGCGGCGCCTCGCCGGCGTGGGCCTGAACAGCACACGCAAAAACGTGGTGCTGCTGGCGGTGTCCGCCGCCCATCACAAGGCGCTGGTGAGCACCTCGGTGCCGCAGCCGCTGGAGAACGCGGTGGCCGCCGTCGTCGGGAAGGACCTGGTGGTGGTGATTAACGACGACGGCGGTGCGGCACCTGCGCTGGCCAGGCGCCTCAGCGATCACCTGGCGGAGGCAGGGATCCACGCGACGATCGGGATCGGCGGCGGGTACACGAAGCCGAACGGCCTGCGCTGGAGCTACTTCGAGGCGCGCGATGCGGCCAGCCGCGGCCTGCCGGTTAACGAGCCGGAACGCCTGAGCCTGACCTCCCTGTTGCTGGCCAGCGAAGACGTTCCGCTGGCTGACATGGCCCACGAGTCGTTGAACCCACTCCGCGCCTTCGACGCTGCCCACGGCGCGGAACTGGTGACCACACTGGAAAGCTACCTGAACAACAACGGTTCCGTGGCCGCCGTCGCCGAAGCCCTGACCCTGCACCGGAACACGGTGCGGTACCGGCTGGCGCAGATCACCGAACTCACGGGCTACGATCCTTCGGTCACGGCGGACCGCGTGCAGCTGTGGCTCTCGCTCGCCGTGTCGCGGCTCGGAGCGCGGCACCCCTGACGACCGCAACGCGGGGTCACATCGCGCCCATGTTACGGCCCCGGATGGGCGCTAAATGACCCCGCGTTGGAGGCGTTTGCGGGAATTCTTGCGTTCTTTCCGGTAGTCGGCTTCGGCGTCGGCCGCGAGCTGTACCTGCCGCGTATGGAGGGTGACGTAGGCCGACGCGACAGCCTCGGGCAGGTCCGACGCCGCCGCCAGCTTGGCCAGCAGGTCCCGGGCCACCACGCTGTCGTGAAAGTCTCCGAGGACCTGCTGCTGGCGGTGCGCGGCCTTGGCGATCTTCGCGGCGCGCTTACCGTGCACCGGCGCTGCGGACTCCGCCACGTGCCGCAGCCGTTTGGCGTCTTTGCGCACGTCGTGAAGGGCTGTCTCGTGGTCCGCTCCCCGGCGTGCACGTTTGGCCGTCCTCGCTGCGCGCTGCAGGCGTTTGGCGGCCTTGGCCACCAGCTTCCCTGCCGCCTTACGGGCCGGGGCTGCACCTTCGGTCCTGACCGGCGGGTGGTCACGGAAGGCTTCCAGGTCATCCAGGAGCCGGAAGTACCGTTCGGAAAGCAGTGCCTTCTGAAGTTTCCGGTAGCCCTTGTTCAATCTGTTGCCGAGTTCATCGTCCAGCCGGCCCTTCACTGCCGAGGCCAGCCCGGGCGGCAGTTCGGCCGTGTGCCCGCGCAGGCGAGCCAGCATCACTTCGGCGTCGCGGGGCGACCCCAGCACGCTGCCGAGCCATTTCAGTTCGTCCCTCAGGCGCCGCCCGGCCACGGGACTGTAGAGCCGGCGGTACGCTGCGAGCGCGGAACGGGCCCGGCGGGTGGCCGAACGCAGATCGTGCACAGCCTCCGGTTCCTCCCGCCGGACGCCGGGATCAAGCGCCAGGATTTCGCGGATCTGCGCGCCCAGGTAGGCGGTCAGGAGATCCGACACAGGCCCCTTCTTGCCAGGACTTGTTGGCCCGTCAGCTGCGCCCGACTCCCCGGCAGGCAGCGCCAGGACTTTAGCCAGCTTGGAGCCGTGTTTCGCCGGGCGCGCCCCCGCGGCGGCCAGGATTTCCGCGGCGGCCGGGAACAGGTCAGGGCTCCCGTGCACCAGCTCGAGTTCCCATTCGCGCCACTGCCGTGTGCGGGTATTGCGGTCAGTGGCGGCTTCCCCGTCGGGCCCGGCCGCGCCGAGCAACACTGCGCTCACGCGGTCATCGGCCAGGTCCGCCAGGTGGACTCCGTCGGCGCCGTACAACGGATAGGTGGTGCGCCGGGTTTCGAGCCGGACCACCGGGGCGGCATCCTCGCCGCGGAGGTATGCCAGCACGTGCGCCAGCAGGCTGTCGGGAACGACGCCGGGCTGGCCCAGCGGGGCGTGCAGCTCGCGGCGCCGCCGGGGTTCGGAGCCGGAGACGCCGGACGCGCCACCGGCCCGGGCGCCGGACCGGGCACCCTCCGCGGTCAGTTTCAGGTGCCAGCCGGCGTCGATTCCGCCGGTGCGGCGGCGAAGGGTAATGTCGCGGGCGGCGAGCGTATGGGCTGCTGTATCGAAGTACACCGCTTCCAGGGTGTCCACGTGTGGCTCCCCCACGCGGGCCACCCCGGGGATGTCCGCGAGCGCCGGCACCTCGGCGTCCGGGCCGACGTCGTACTTCTTTTCGACCTCAACTGCCTGCGAAGCCATGACCGGCCGTCCTTCCACAATGATGGGCGCCAGATCCAGCTGGACAAGTTCTCACGAGTCCGGGACGGAACTCTTGTGGCCCGAGTCTATGCCCGCATCATTAAGAGCCGGGAGAGGTTGGCCACAGAACCCTAGACATCAAACGTCTAACGTCTAACGTTAAGGACATGACTGTTGCCCCTTCCGGTACCCCGATGCTGTCCGACGCGCCGCCCAAGCCGCGTACCGCCGTCGTCTTCGGCGTCATTGCGCTGGTGCTTATTGGGCTGAACCTGCGTGCGGGGATTGCGGCGGCGTCGGCCCTCCTCCACGATTTTCAGCAAGTCCTTGGCTACGGGCCGCTGGTGGCAGCGATCATCCCGTCCATCCCCACGCTCTGTTTTGCGGTGGCGGGGGCCTCGACGTCATGGCTGACCGGACGGCTGGGCGTCGAGAAGGCAATCCTGCTGGCGCTCGGATTCCTGGCCGCCGGGCTGCTGCTCCGGGGGATCCCGGCAACGGGCATGCTGGTGGCGGGCACGGTGGTGGGGATGTCCGGACTGGCGGTCTGCAATGTGGCCATGCCGTCGTTCATCCGCGAGCACTTTGCCAACCGCACTTCAGCGATGACCGCGCTCTACACCGTCACCATGACCACCGGAGCCACAGTCACCGCGGTCGCCGTCGTCCCGCTGGCGTTGGCGCTTGGCTCACCGTCCGCCGCAGTCGGCACCATCGGATTCCTTGCCGTGGCCGCCTTCCTGGGCTTCCTGCCCGTTGTTCTGCATGCGCACCGCAACAGCGTCCGGAACACTGCTGCCCGCATCTCCCCGTGGCCACTGCTCCGCACCCGGAAGGGCCAGCTTCTCACCGCCCTCTTCGCACTCCAGGCGCTGCTCGCGTACTCGCTGATCAGCTGGTTCCCGTCGATATTGATCAACATGGGCATCAGCTCAGCTGACAGCGGCCTGATGTACGGGCTCATGCAGCTGGTGTCCGTACCGGCCGGCATGGTGCTGCTCGCCATCGGCTCGCGGCCCCGGATGCTCCGGCCGGCGCTGTATCTGGTCAGCACCACCATGGTGGCCGGCCTGGCAGCTCTGATGTTCCTGCCGGTGGGCCTGGCCGTCATCCCCACAGTCCTGCTTGGCTTCGGCCTGGGAATTTTCCCGCTGGTGATGGTGATGATCAGCCGGAGCGGGACGAGCACCGCCGAGACCACTGCCCTGTCCACGCTGGCGCAGTCCACCGGCTACCTGCTGGCCACGGCCGGCCCCTTCGGTGCCGGCCTGCTGTTCAGCGGTACTGGCGGCTGGACGCTTCCCCTCGCACTGCTGCTGGGCCTCGCAGTGGTCCAAGTGGTGGTTGCACACCTCATCTCCCGCGCCCCCTTGTCCGGCCTGAAGAAGTAGGACGCCATGAACCTGAGCACCTCACACCGACAGCCCCTCGCTGACGAGGTCACCGCCAAACTCCGGCAGATGGTCCACTCCGGCGAATGGCCCCTAAACCAGCGCATCCCCTCCGAGCCGGAGCTGATGCAGGGCCTGGGCGTCTCGCGCGGCACTTTGCGCGAAGCCATCAAAGCCCTGGCGCATAGCGGGATGCTGGAGGTCCGCCGCGGCGACGGCACCTACGTCCGCGCCACCAGCGAGATGTCCGGCGCCGCCCGGCGGATGTACCAGGACCACACGGACGAACACATCCTCGAGGTCAGGCTCGGCCTGGACACGCAGGCGGCGCGCCTCGCGGCCCGGAATGCAACGGCCGACGACGTCGCCGCCCTGCGTGCCGTGCTCGCCAGCCGGGAAGTCGCCTGGAACGCTGGTGACTTCGAGGGATGGGCCCGCGCGGACTGGGACTTCCACGCGCGCGTTGCCAAAGCCTCCGGGAACCCGCTGCTGCACGAGCTCTACGTCAGTTTCGGCGACGTGTTCCATCAGGACCTGCTCAAACAGCAGCGCAAGGGCAGGCTGGACGGTCTCACGAATGAAGGCCATGGTGCCGTGGTGGACGCCATCGAGGCCCACGACGCCGATTCCGCGGTGGCCAGCGTCAACCAGAACCTGAACACCTGCGCGGAGTGGCTGCGGGCGTAGGTCCTCCCGTTCGACTTCGACGCGGCCAGTTTCGACGCGCAAAGCTAATTTCGAGGCGCAAAATGGCTGGCGCACGGGGAATATCGAGAGCGCCAGCCTTTTTGCGCGTCGCCAGCCAATGTGCATAGCGCCCGACGGCGGTCCGGCACCTGGGTGCCGAACCGCCGTCGGGCGTTACCGCGTCTAAGTGCTGCTGCCGGTCAGGGGCGGAGGCCCTGGAACACGTTCTTAGGCCGCTGCATCTCACCATGCTTGGCACCGAGGATAATCACGGCACCGGCGAAAGCAGGAATGGCCCACTGCAGCATTTTGAGCTGCTGCTGCGCCGACTTCAGCTCATCGGAGGCCCCCGCCCTGGGCTCCGTGGCCCCCTCGCCGCCCTGGTCCGCGAGCTGGTCCACCTTCTTGCCGAGGATCCCGGCGTAAAGTGTCACGGCGGCGCCGGCCACCGTCACCGCCGTCTTGATGACCGTGTCCCGTGCAACGCCGTCCTGCTTCGCGATGCGGTCCTTGTTCTCAAAGGCAATGGCGAGGTCAGCCAGCAAATGCGAGGCGAAAGCCGCAGTCTGGACCGGCGCCCACTTCATCCAGCCTGCACTCGAGAGCCGGGTCCGTTCGGCCGGGTCCTTGGCATCCGCGGCCGCACCGTTCAATCCGATGGCGCCCATGAGTGAACCGCCGAACCAAGCCGCGGCCGTCAGGTCGTGGACGGAGCGGGCAACAAGATTTCCTGCCATGATGTGCTTCCTTACGTTGAGCTGGTTCTGAGGTGCCGCCGGTGCGGTTCTCACTGGTCCATGAAGATCATGCTCACGCCATCGTAAGCACACTTACTAATATTACGGAACCCCGTCTTCAACAGCGGATACGCGTAACATCGTGGCCATGGAAACAGGGACCTTGTTCGGGTGGGCATTTGGCGACCCCGCCCGGGAAAATAATGGCGCATACGTGTCGGGCCTTGAGCATGAAGCGTTGCAGAACGCCACCGCGACGGCCAGGGCCAAGGGGGTCACCGTGGTCAACGGTTCTGAGGTCTTCACCGCACTGAGTGCCAGTGACAGCCTCCTGGAACTCGATCATGCTCCAGGCAAGCTGGTGGTCCGCTGTACCGTGCACGTGACCGGACCAGGTGCACGAAAACTGCACGCCGAAGGACCCATGAACGGCTAACGATGGCAGACGGGGAATCCAGCATCAGCGAAGCGGCAGACGCCGTCGAGGAAGCGTCGGATACCAAGGCGCTGGACATTGTGGCGCGCTCCGGATTTGCCGTGATGGCCCTGTTGCACATCATCGTTGGCGCGATTGCCGTCGCCATAGCTTTCGGGCAGCCGGGCCAGGCAGAAGCCACCGGGGCCATTGAGCAGTTGGGGGCCAACCCGTGGGGACCAGCCGTGCTGTGGTCGTGCGTGGTGGGCTGCACCGGGCTGGCGGCGTGGCAGCTGAGCGAAGCCACGCTCCGATCGCGGCATCTGCCCCGGAAGCAGCGGCTGGGAAAGCTGGTCTCCTCCGGATTTTTGGCAGTTGCTTACGGAAGTGTGGGGCTCAGCTTCGCCGGGTTCGCGGTGGGCGTGCGCGGAGATTCCGGAGACACCACACGCGATTTCAGCACCGCCGTCCTTAATACCCCACTCGGACTGCCTCTGCTGGTGGCGGTGGGCCTGACCGTCATGGGCGTGGGCGTCTACTTTGTGGTGAAGGGGCTGCGGCGCGGATTCAAACCGGAACTCTTCCGCTTCGAGGGCACCCGCCGCGGCAGGCTGATCGACTCCCTCGGCGTCGCCGGGCACGTGGCCAAAGGAATCGCCCTGAACCTGGCCGGTCTGCTCTTCGTGATCGCCGCGGCAAAGCATAGTCCCGAAGAGTCCACCGGCCTGGACGGCAGCCTGAAGGCACTCCGGGACCATATGTTCGGCCCGTACCTGCTCGTCGCGATCGGGGCGGGCTTCATCTGCTACGGCCTGTTCGCGCTGGTCCGGGCCCGGTTCGGCAGGATGTAGCCACCAAGGGAAAGGGAAGCCAATGTCAACCGTGAGCCAACTGTTCAACTCCACGGCCGACGACGTCTGGAAGGTGATCGCCGACGGCTGGCTCTACTCGGGCTGGGTGGTGGGCGCCTCCCGCATCCGGGCCGTCGACGCGCAGTGGCCCGGGACCGGCTCCCGGCTGCACCACTCCGTGGGCGCCTGGCCACTGGTGATCAATGACAGCACCAGTGTGGCCGCCGTCGAACCCGGCCGCTCCCTGGAGCTAGTGGCGCGTGGCTGGCCGCTGGGTGAAGCCAAAGTGGTGATCACACTGGAGGATCTGGGCACGCAATGCCGGGTTTCCATCGCCGAGGACGCCATCCGTGGACCGGGCAAGGTTGTCCCAACAGTGCTGCGCGACGCACTGATCGGCGCCCGGAACCGCGAAACCCTCAGCCGGCTGGAACTCATGGCGGCCGGAGGGGCGGGACGTTAAAGCAACGGGGCCCACGCCCGCAGGGTTCCCTGGCCGAGCTTGCGAGGCTAGGGCGCGGGTGGGGAGGGTCACTTCGCGCCCATCCCAGTGGGGCAAAGTCAACTGGTCGGAGCAACGCCGGGTGTTATGCCGCGGTTAGCAGCTGGTTCAGCCGGTTGGCTGGGGTCTGTAGGTTCAGGGTGGGCCGGGGTCGGCGGTTGAGTTTGGCGGCGACCTGGCGCAGGTCCTCCGGGGTGTGGACGGAGAGGTCTGAGCCTTTCTCGAACCAGAACCGTAGGAGTCGGTTGGTGTTCTCGTTGGTACCGCGCTGCCAGGGCGAGTGCGGGTCACAGAAGTAGAGGGTGGTTTCGAGTGCGGTTTGGATTTTGGCGTACTGCGCGAGTTCGGTGC
>NZ_PZKO01000084.1:0-2132 GCF_014926485.1 Pseudarthrobacter sp. AB1 | reverse complement strand
TGTTAACGCCAACCGAAAATAGGGCCAATAGTGCCAATTGAAAACGGGGCCACGGGTTGTTGTTCTATTGTGCCGTACTGGCGGCAGGTTGGTGTTTTTTGAGGCGGTAGCTGTTGCCTTTGAGGCTGATGACGTCGGCGTGGTGGACGATCCGGTCGATCATGGCCGAGGCGATGGTCAGGTCTCCGAAGACGTCGCCCCAGCGGGCGAACGGGAGGTTGGACGTCAGAATCATGGACGCGTGTTCGTAGCGGCTCGAGACGAGCTGGAAGAACAGGTTCGCGGCGTCCTGATCGAACGGGATGTAGCCTACTTCGTCAATTATGAGGAGCCCGTAGCGGCGGAGTTTGACCAGTTCCTGGGCGAGTTTCCCTCGGGAGTGGGCCTCCTGCAGTCGGGCGACCCAGCCCGTGGCGGAGTCGAAGAGGACCCGCTGCCCGGCCTTGGCTGCCTTGATGCCGATGCCGACCGCGAGGTGCGTTTTGCCGGTGCCGGGCGGCCCGAGGAGGACCACGTTTTTGGCCTCGGAGAGGAACGCCCCGGTGCCCAGGTGCGCGATGAGGTTCCGGTCCGCGGAGGGCTGATGGTCGAAGTTGAACTCCTCCAGGTCCTTGTGGGCCGGGAACCGTGCGGCCTTGATCCGTGTTGCCGCGCCGGAGGCTTCGCGTTCGGAGACTTCCCGGGAGAGGACCGCGGCCAGGTACTCCTCATGGGACCAGCCGGCGTCCCGGGCCTGGTCCCCGAGCCGGCGGAACCCATCACTGATCCGTGGTGCGCGAAGGGCCCGGGCGTAGTACTCGATCTGTGACGGTGTCCCGCTCATGAGGCCACCTCCAGGACCAGGTTCGGCTGCTGGCCGAGGTCGATGCCGAAGATCTCGTCGTAGGCGGCCAGATCCCGCACCTGCACCGCTTCCTCGGGTTCGTGGCGGTGCACTCGCTGGGTCCGGAAGTCCCGGCGCATGACCGCCGCGCGGGCCACATGGGCCGGATCGGTCAGGACCAGGTGCCGGGCCCATGCCCGGACATGGGTGGCGATGATGACACCCTCATGAGTGACCCAGACGGTGTCCAGATCAGCAGTGACATCCACGATCCTCCCAATGAACGAAGGGTCCACGGAATAGTCGTTGGAGAACACCCGCACGTAGTAATCCCGCGGGAGCCGCACCGCGTTGCGGAACACCGCGTCCGGGGTCACCGGCGGCAGTTCCCGCATCCTCTCCCGGTCCAGGACGATCAGCTCGTCAGGGCGGCCGTGGCGGGACCGCGAGTACCGGTGATTGGCCTTGGGCAGCCAGTCCTCCAGCTGGCCGTTGAAATCCGCTGGTGAGCGGAAGTCCCGGCCCGGCATGAACCGTTGACGGAAGAACCTGTTCATCCGTTCGACCATGCCCTTGGACTCCGGATCCCGCGGCGGAAGCAGCTTAATCTCCAGTCCTAGGGACCCGGCGAACGCGGCCACCGGCTCCGTGGGCCGGCGCCGGCCGATGCCGGACTCGTTGTCCCACAGCAGCCTGGACGGGACCGCCTGAGCGTCCTGCAGCAGAGTCCACATTCCGCCCAGAAGGTCCGGCGTCGTCCGCGACGGCAGCATCCGTGCCTGGATGAATCCCGAGAACGCCGAGGTCATCACCAGCACCGGTGGCGTGTCGTTCTGGCCCGCACCGACGGGCAGCGGCTCGTGCGGGAACCAGAGGTCGCACTGCACCTGGAACCCCGGCTCGTGGACCAGGCGGTCGGCCGGGTCAGGCGGCGCGTATTCAGGCCGGATCGCGGCGACCTTCGCCCGGAACAACGACGCGGAACCAGACCAACCCACCCGCTCCGCCAGCGTCGCTGCCGGCATCGTCGGCGTCTTCACCAACAACTCCCGCACCCTGGGAGCAAACGCATCAAAACTCGACACCCCGGCCGCCCGCTGATACTTCGGCGCCCGGTCCGACTCCAAAGCCCGATCCACCGTTCCGCGGGAAACCCCCACGATCCTGCCGATCTCACGCTTCGAGTGCTTGCCCGTCGAAAACAGGTGGCGTATCTCCGCCCAATCATCCAAATTGATCACCTTCCATAATGGTCGGTGGCCCTATTTTCAGTTGGCGTTCCTGGCCCTATTTTCGGTTGGCGTTAACA
>NZ_PZKO01000083.1:0-2591 GCF_014926485.1 Pseudarthrobacter sp. AB1 | reverse complement strand
CCGCGCTGGCTGAACAGAAAGTCGTACTCGAGCTCCTCCGGCAGGATTTCCCAGAGCTTGAGGGCGTGCTCGTAAATGGCCGCGCTCTCATCCCAGAGATAGTTGGAACGGATGATCGTGGTGTTCCGCGCCATGTTGCCGCCAGCCAGCCAGCCCTTTTCCAGGACAGCGATGTTGGTCATCCCGTGGTTCTTGGCCAGGAAGTACGCGGTAGCCAGGCCATGCCCGCCGCCGCCCACAATCACGGCGTCATAGCTTTTCTTGGGTTCCGGATTCCGCCAGAGGAAATCCGGGTGCTCCGGGAGCTGTTGGTTGCTCACTGGGCTGCTCCAATCATGTCTGCCTCAACGCCCGCCAAGGCGGCGTCGGCGGTGAGGTGGGGGTAAAGGGGGAACTTTTCGGCCAGGTTTTCAACCCGGGCGCGGAGTTCGACGGCGGTGTCCTCGCTAAGCGATGCAGCGCTGGCAGCGGCGATGAGCGCCGCCGCGATGATGTCCGCAACCTCGGCGAACTCCACGGCACCGAAGCCCCGGGTGGCGAGGGCTGGTGTGCCGATGCGGAGTCCGGATGACACCATCGGCGGGCGGGGATCGAACGGTACGGCGTTGCGGTTCACCGTAATGCCGATCCGGTGCAGCGCGTCTTCGGCCTGCTGCCCGTCCAGCTCCGAGTTTCGCAGGTCCACCAGGACCAGGTGCACATCGGTGCCGCCGTTGACCACGGAGATGCCGGCCGCGGAGACGTCGTCACGGAGGAGCCGTTCGGCCAGCAGCTTGGATCCTTGCAGGACCCGTTCCTGGCGTTCCTTGAATTCAGGGGTGCCGGCGAGCTTGAAGGCCACGGCTTTGGCGGCGATGACGTGCTCCAAGGGTCCGCCTTGTTGGCCGGGGAACACGGCGCTGTTGATCTTGCGGGCGTACTTTTCCTTGGCGAGGATGACGCCGCCGCGAGGGCCGCCGAGGGTCTTGTGCGTGGTGGTGGTGACGACGTCGGCGTAGGGCACCGGGTTCGGGTGCAGCCCTGCAGCCACCAGGCCAGCGAAGTGGGCCATATCCACCATGAGGTAGGCATTCACGAGGTCGGCGATCCGGCGGAACTCGGCGAAGTCGAGCTGGCGGGAGTAGGCGGACCAGCCGGCGACGATCAGCTTCGGGCGGTGTTCGAGGGCGAGTGCTTCGACCTCGGCCATGTCCACTCGGAGGTCGTATTCACGCACGTGGTACGGGACCACGTTGTAGAGCTTGCCGGAGAAGTTGATCTTCATGCCGTGGGTGAGGTGGCCGCCGTGGGCCAGGCTCAGACCCATGATGGTGTCGCCAGGGTCCAGCAGGGCGAACATGGCGGCGGCGTTGGCCTGGGCGCCGGAGTGCGGCTGCACGTTGGCGAATTCTGCCCCGAACAGTGCCTTGACCCGGTCGATGGCGAGCTGTTCGATGACGTCCACGTGCTCGCAGCCGCCGTAGTAGCGCTTGCCCGGGTAGCCCTCGGCGTACTTGTTGGTCAGGACCGAGCCCTGCGCCTCCATGACGGCGGACGGGGCGAAATTCTCCGAGGCGATCATTTCCAGCGTGGACTGCTGGCGGACCAGCTCATTGTTAATGGCGCGGTGAACTTCGATGTCCACGCTTGCCAGCGGTTCGTTGAGTGTGCCCGTCATGGTCGGCCTCTCGTTCGTTGAAAAGTTAATTGCCTTGCTGCAACAGAGTTGCGTTCAACGCAACTGTAAAACAATGCGCGTGTTGCGTCAATCACTTTTAATGGAAAGCGAGATGGAAGCTATGCCTCGCGGGCGCCATAACGTCCCGCCTCCCACAGTGGGACGCCGCCTTGTCGCAGGCCGAGGTGGTGCCAAGGCATGTTGGTGGCAAACCAAGAGTGCTCGCATCCGTATTGAACGAGCCCCATCGATGATGGGGTTTATGCCAGCTGAGACTACACTCGGTCCGGCGCGAGCGGGGGAGTGGTAGTCCACATATTGGCGTCCAATTGGTGACGGGAAACCTCGGCCACATGCTCGTCGCGGAAGTGCCTCCGAGATCAGGAGTTCCCTGGAAACCTCAATGGCATTGGTCAGCGGCGTGCGGTCCGAGGCCTGATGTTCTCCGTTCATAGAGTCTGCCAAAAAAACATTGACTGTGTTACCCATCACGCATATTCTGATGCAACAGCGTTGCGCTTATTGCAACCCCAACAATTTTGGTGGACAAATGAGTAACGAAACTTCATCCCCCTCTCTTCCGGGAGGCGCAAGCCCGGAGCATGACGGCCCACACGCCGGCCGCAGCACGTTGAGCGGCCAGAATTTTGAACCGGCTGACGGTGTGGTCAGCAAGGAAACGCGCCGCAGAGTGGTCGCGGCCAGCTTTATCGGTAACTTTGTTGAGTGGTTTGACTACGCGGTTTACGGCTATCTGGCCGTTACGATCGCGGCAGTCTTTTTCCCTGAATCGGATCCTCAGACGGGGCTTTTGCTGACGTTCGCCCTGTTCGCGATTTCGTTCCTGGTCCGCCCGTTGGGCGGGTTCGTCTGGGGCCATATCGGTGACCGGGTGGGCCGGCGGACAGCTCTTTCCCTCTCGATTTTGATCATG
>NZ_PZKO01000082.1:0-2598 GCF_014926485.1 Pseudarthrobacter sp. AB1 | reverse complement strand
CCGAACGGGAACTTGGTGATGTTCTCGGCACCGTTTTCACCGACGACGAGGATGTCGTGTTCGCGGTAGCCGCCGGCGCCCGGCTGGCCATCCAGGACGGTAATCATGGGCTCCATGGAGACCACCATGCCCGGCTCCAGCACGGTGTCGATGTCTTCGCGGAGCTCCAGTCCGGCTTCGCGGCCGTAGTAGTGGCTGAGGACGCCGAAGGAGTGTCCGTAGCCGAAGGTGCGGTTGGCCAGCAGTCCGTGGCCCACGTAGATTTCATTGAGCTCGGCGGCGATGTCCTTGCAGACGGCGCCGGGTTTGATCAGCTCGAGGCCGCGCTTGTGGACCTCAACGTTGATGTTCCACAGTTCCAGCGAGCGGGCATCGGGTTCGCCGTAGAACAGGGTGCGTTCCAGTGCTGTGTAGTAGCCACTTGTCATGGGGAAGCAGTTCAGGGACAGGATGTCGTGTTCCTGGATTTTGCGGGTGGTGGCCCAGTTGTGGGCGCCGTCGGTGTTGATGCCGGACTGGAACCATACCCAGGTGTCGCGGATTTCGGAGTCCGGGAAGGTGCGGGCGATCTCGTGGACCATGGCCTCGGTGCCGATCAGGGCTACCTCGTACTCGGTGATACCGGCGGTGATGGCGTTGCGGATGGCTTCGCCGCCCAGGTCACCGATCCGGGCGCCGTGCTTGATGACCTCGATTTCTTCGGCGGACTTGATCATGCGCTGGCGCATGGCGGCATGGGCCACGTCCACCAGGGTGGCACCGGAGAAAGCGGCCTGGATCTTGTTGCGGTTATCCAGGGGCAGGGAGTCGTCTTCGACGCCGAGCCGGCGCGGGTTGATGCCGCGGGTCCGCAGGACTTCCTGGATGGCGAAGATGTAGTTGTCCCGGCGCCAGTCCGTGTAGACCAGGTTGTCGCCGAAGCTGCGGCGCCACGGCATGCCGGCGTCGATGTTGGCGGTGACGGTGACGTTGTCATCCTTGGTGACCACCATGGCGTAGGAGCGGCCGAAGGTGGTGAAGAGGAAATCGGAGTAGTACTTGATGGAGTGGTAGCTGGTCAGGACGACGGCGTCGAGCTCCTTCTCGGCCATGATCCGGCGCAGGCCGGCGAGCCGGTGCTCGAACTCCGTGTCGGAAAAGGTCAGGGAGACTTTCTGGCCGTTATTGAGGACCTTGGTCCGCTCCAGTTCGGCGACGGTTGTGGCGTTTTCAGATGCTGTGGTGGTCATTGTGGGTGATGCCTTTCTTGACTGCGGTTTGCGGGGGTGGAAAGTCTTCAGCGCTGGCCGGGCTATTCGTGGCGCAGCGGTTCCTTGCCCGTTTCCCTGGAGAGTGCGACGGCGATCAGGGAGATGACTGCCGCTGCGACCAGGTACCAGGCCGGNGCCAGGTTGTTGTGCGTGGCTGCGATCAGGAGTGTGGCCATGAACGGGGCGGTACCGCCGAACAGGGCGTTGGAGAGGTTGAAACTGACCGCGAAACCGCTGTAACGGACACGGGTGGGGAACATTTCGGCGAGGAAGCTCGGAAGTGTCCCGTCATTGAGGGTGAGCATGGCGCCCAGCAGGATCTGGACGAGGACGATGACCAGGAAATTTCCGGTTCCCAGCAGGGCGAAGGCCGGCACGGTCAGCACAATGAAGGTGATGGATGCACTGATCAGGACCTTCTTGCGGCCGTAGCGGTCCGAAAGCATCCCGGTCAGGAAGATGAATCCGATGTACGTCACCAGCGCAATGGTGGTGGCCAGGAAGGATTCGGTGGCTCCGAGCCCCAGCTCCGATGACAGGTACGTCGGCATGTAACTGAGGATCACGTAGAAGCCGACGGCATTGAGCAGCACGGCTCCGACGGCCAGGAGCAGCTGCCGCCAGTGTTTCCGGAACAGACTGGAGACCGGCGCCTTGATCGCCTCGCCCTCGGCGGCCAGTTCGCGGAACACCGGGGTGTCTTCGAGCTTGGTCCGGATGTAGCGNCCGATCAGGCCCATCGGGGCCGCCAGCAGGAACGGCAGGCGCCAGCCCCAGCTGTGCATCGCGTCGGTGCTGAGCAANGCGGTCAACAGGCCTGCAAGAAGAGAACCGAGGAGCAGNCCGGCTGCGGTGCTGGCGGGAACAACCGCGGCGTACAGGCCACGCTTGTTGGCAGGGGCATACTCGACCAGGAAGGCCGAAGCTCCGGCGTACTCACCNGAGGCGGAGAAGCCCTGCGCCACCCGGATGATCAAAAGCAGGATGGGAGCCCAGATGCCGATCGTGTCATAGCCCGGAATAAGGGCAATGCAGAACGTCGCACCGGACATGATCAAAATCGAGAGGGAAAGAGCTGTCCGCCGGCCCACCCGGTCACCGATATGGCCCCAGACGAACCCGCCCAACGGGCGGACCAGGAACGAAATCGCGAACAGGGCGAACGTCAGCAAAAGCCCCGTCTGAGGATCCGATTCAGGGAAAAAGACTGCCGCGATCGTAACGGCCAGATAGCCGTAAACCGCGTAGTCAAACCACTCAACAAAGTTACCGATAAAGCTGGCCGCGACCACTCTGCGGCGCGTTTCCTTGCTGACCACACCGTCAGCCGGTTCAAAATTCTGGCCGC
>NZ_PZKO01000028.1:0-2866 GCF_014926485.1 Pseudarthrobacter sp. AB1 | reverse complement strand
GTGCAGCTATGTGCGTTTAGGCGTCGATGATCATGTTGGTGCGCGCGGTGGAGCAGCAGGGTAGGAACTTGCCTGCTTCGATTTCCCGTGCGCGGATCCCGCCTTGGTGGTTCATCTCGATTTCCCCGGAGAGTTTGACGACTTTGCAGGAGCCGCACATGCCTTCTTTGCAGTTCGCGCCGATCCTGACGCCGGCACGTTGGGCGGCTCCGAGGATGTGTTCGGTGGGGTCGATGCGTACGTTGATGCCGGTGCGTATGAAGGACAGGGTGAGGCTTCCGGTTCCGACCGTGTCGAAGCTTGAGGCATCGGGGGATCCTGGCTCGGGCCCCAGGTCCGGGCTGGTGTCGGGGGTTTCGGGGCAGGGTGCGTCCGGGTCGAGGGTTTCCAGCGGCAGTCCTGTGGCTTTCAGGGTTCCCTCGGCGTTGTAGCCGGGTTCGTAGAGCCCGAACGCGGTGGGCTGGCTTTCGTAGTAGTCTTCGGCGGAAAGGGCGATTTCCTCGGCGATTTCCTCCGCGATGTCCACTGCAAGCGCGACCTCCGCCTGGTATTCGAGGATTGTTTGGCGGTCTCCCGTGAAGAATTCCATGTAGATGGAGGTGTCGTCGACGCCGACTTTCCCGAGGAGCTCGGTGGCGGTGTTCAGGTAACCCTCGGGGCCGCAGGCGTAGACTTGGCGGCCGTTGGCATCGGGGGCTATTTCGTTGAGCATGGCTGCCGTCAGTCTTCCGGTGAGCCCTTCCCACCCGTTGGGTTTGCTGCGGTTGCCCAGGGAGTAGAAGACCTTGATGCGCGAGTCCACGGAGGCGATGTAGGCCAGTTCCTGGTGGAAGGCAAAGCCTCCGGCTTCGGCTCCGTGGTAGAGCACGACAACATCGGCCTGTCCGGGCAGGGAGTGAATGGTACGGACCATCGACATGATGGGGGTGATGCCTGCGCCGGCGGCGAGGAAGAGGTACCGTGCCCGCCGGTCGGCGTCGGGCAGGTGGAATGCCCCGACCGGTCCGAGCATCTCGAGAACGGTGCCGGGTGTGAGATTCTCGTGCACCCAGGGTGAAACCAATCCTGTGGGGTCGCGTTTGATGCTGACGTTGAAGGTCCAGGGCTCAGTGGGGGAACTGGACAGCGAGTAGCTGCGGTCCACCGGGTCCTGGTCCTCGCCGTTCACGGGGAAGGCGATGTTAACGTACTGGCCCGGACGGAACGCCAGCGGCGCACCGTCGCAGCGGCGGAACACGAAGGTCATTAAGCCGCCGGCCTCGGGAACGGTCTCGACGCATTCGGCCATGAACTCCTGGGGATGCCAGGGGCCCAGGACGCGGGCAGCACGGGCGGGTGCCTCGGTGCTGCCCATCACCCTGTTCCACGGCATCTCAAGTCCGCGGATGCGCTGTGGTTCCTGGAGTGCGGTCTGAGCGAGGAGTTCAATCATGCCAAGTGCTCCTGCACGCGGTGCACGTACCAGTTGATGAATGCCTCCACCTGGTATTCGCTCTTCATGTACGGGCCGGGCTCGTAGGCGGGGCTGCCGGCGCCCTGCTGGCATAGCTCCACGAACGCCTTGTCCTGCAGGTTGGTTTGCTTCCAGGTGTAGGTGAGCTTGTCCAGATCGTAGTCGACGCCTTCCTCGGCGTCGTCAGCCACCAGCCAGGTGGTGCGTACCAGTGTCTGGTGTTCGTTGACGGGGAAGACTGCGAACGTGATGACGTGGTCCCCCTGGAAATGGAACCAGCTGTTGGGCTGCAGGTGCATCGAGCAGCGGCCAAGGCGGAAGTCCCGCAAGTCACCGAGCAGCTTCTTGGAGAGCCTGCGCCCATCGGGTGAGAACGATTCGCCCTCGCCGTCGAGCGATTCGCGTGAGATGCGGATTCCCGCTACGCGCGTGTCCAGCTCTTCGACGACCTCATAGGGAAGGCCATAGCGGCGGCAACGCTCCTCGAGCGAGGACTGTGCTTCCTTGTTGCGGTCCCAGACTTCTTCAAGGTGGGCCGGGATCAGGCCTTCCGTCAGGCCCCAGGTGGGAAAGAGGGAACAGGCGAGCTCCGGGTGGCCGTCACAGTGGTAGCACTCACGGTTGTTCTCCATGACGAGCTTCCAGTTGCCCTCCTCGACGATGTTCTGCTGGTAGGCGATTTTCGTCTTCGACAGATCGTGGGGTGCGAGGTAAGGCTCAAAGATTTTGGCGGTTTCGTCAAAATCCGTCGGCGGTTCGTCCGCGATGCAGACGAAGATGAGTCCGGCCACCACGCGGCTGTGGGCGCGCTTGAGGCCGAAGCAGCCCTTGTCGAACTTCGTCTCTCCCGGTGCCGAGGCGTGGATCAGATTGCCCTCCGGGGAGTAGGTCCAGGAGTGATAGCCGCAGACCAGGTTTCCTGTGGACCCGGCGGGCTCGGTCAGGACGCGGGCGCCGCGGTGGCGGCACACGTTGTGCAGGACGTTCACGCCGCCATCGTCGTTGCGCAGCACGATCAGGGAGTAGGGCCCGTAGTCGACGGTGACATAGTCGCCCGGTTCCGGCAGTTCAGCGATGCTCGCGGCAAAAATCCAGTGCTGGCCAAAAATCGCCTGCATGTCGATGCTGAAAATCGTCGGATCAGTGTAGAAGGGGGCATCGAGGGAATATCCCACGCGCCGGAAATCGAACAACTCGCTGATTTCCGCCAGCTGCTCTGCAGGCAATGATGAAGCGAGTTTTCCGCGTGAATTGATGGGCAAAACTGGAGCAGACATGTGTTTCCTCCCGGAGGCGTGGGTAATTATGCGATTCGTGGCAGCCACGGCTGGGTGGTCCAAGCGGTGTTGTGGAAAACCTTGTAATCATGAGATTAGGGACGATTGCACTGCAACAAAAGCGCAAGATATTGGA
>NZ_PZKO01000009.1:0-3104 GCF_014926485.1 Pseudarthrobacter sp. AB1 | reverse complement strand
GCACCTTGAGGAGCAGATGGCGATCCAGTTGACGCGCTGGGATCCGGAGTTGAGTATCACGGGCCTGCGGTTCTCGAACGTGATGGATCCTGAGGACTATGAACGGTTCCCGTCGTTCGATGCCGACGCCGCGCTGCGCAAGTGGAACCTCTGGGGCTATATTGACGGGCGCGACGGCGCGCAGGCTGTGGCGCGTGCGCTGGAAAACGGGCAGCCCGGATTCGAGGCTTTCATCGTCGCGAACGCGGACACCGTGATGACGCGTTCCAGCGCCAGCCTTGCCGCGGAGGTGTTCCCCGGCGTCACGGTGACCAGGGAGTTGGGTGAACACGAGACCATGCTCTCGATCGACAAGGCCCGGCGCCTGCTGGGCTTCGAGCCTGAACATACGTGGCGGACTTACCACTCCAACCGCACCACGCCCACCGAAAACTGATCACCGAGGAGCACCATGCAATATCGAACCCTGGGCCACAGCGGCGCAGTCGTTTCCGCCTATGCGCTGGGAACCATGACATTCGGTGCCGAAGCCACGGAAGAGGCTTCGCACGCAGTGCTGGACAGCTACTTCGACGCCGGTGGGAACTTCATCGACACCGCTGACGTATACAGCGCGGGCGCATCGGAGGAGATTGTGGGCCGCTGGCTGGCCCGGCGCCCGGAAGTAAGGGACAAGGCGGTGCTCGCCACCAAGGGCCGCTTTCCGATGGGAACGGCACCGAACGACGTCGGAACGTCCCGCCGCCACTTGACCCGCGCCCTGGATGATTCCCTCCGCCGTCTGGGCGTGGACCAGATCGACCTTTACCAGCTGCACGCGTGGGACCCGATCACTCCGTTGGAGGAGACGCTCCGCTTCCTGGACGACTCCGTCAGCCGCGGCAAGATCGCCTACTACGGCTTCTCCAACTTCCTCGGGTGGCAGCTGACCAAGGCCGTTCACGTTGCCCGCGCCCACGGCTGGAGCCCGCCGGTGACCCTGCAGCCCCAGTACAGCCTGCTGGTCCGGGAAATTGAATCGGAGATTGTCCCGGCTGCGCTAGACGCCGGGATTGGTTTGCTGCCGTGGTCCCCGCTGGGCGGCGGCTGGCTATCGGGCAAGTACAAACGGGACCAACCTCCTACAGGTGCCACGCGGCTCGGCGAGAACCCCGAACGCGGCATGGAAGCCTGGAAGGCACGCAATGACAATCCCCATACCTGGGCCGTCCTCGCTGCGGTGGAAGACATCGCCGCGGCCCACGATGTGAGCCCCTCCCAGGTAGCCTTGGCGTGGCTGGCCGACCGGCCGGCGGTCACGTCCGTGATCCTGGGTGCCCGGACCAAAGAGCAGCTCGCCGACACCCTTGCTGCGGCAGACCTGCAACTCAGCCCGGACGAAACCAAACAGCTGACTCAGGCCAGCCAGCCTCAAGTCGGGGTCTATCCGTATGGGCCAATGGCGCAGGAGCAGCGCAGCCGCAAGATTGAGGGGGGACGGTAGTCGCCATGGTACCTACGTTGCCGTCCTGGTATGGCGCTACGGGCGGGGGAAGGGCGCTCCTTCGCACCGAGTGGTAAGCGGTCGCCAAAATCTCCTGTACAGTTGATTTTGTTGTTGTGTTTATGCAGTTGGTAATTCAGGCAGTACGCGCGGTCGAAAGTCCGCGTCTTTCTGAAGTAGCGGTTTTGAACACCCCACACCGGAGGACCCGAAAGTCGGGACTTTTCCTCCACCTTCACGAAGGACAAAAAATAATGGCTACTGGTACCGTCAAATGGTTTAACGCTGAAAAGGGCTTCGGCTTCATTTCCCCCGATGACTCCTCACAGGACGTTTTCGCTCACTACTCCGCGATCGCCTCTTCCGGCTTCCGCTCACTCGAAGAGAACCAGAAGGTTTCCTTCGAAACCGAGCAGGGCCCCAAGGGTCCCCAGGCCGTCAACATCCAGGCACTCTAATTCTTTAGAGATTCTGGGGCCTTAGGGTTTCATTTTCAAAGCAGGGCCGGTCTAATTGACCGGCCCTGCTTTTTGTTAACCCAGGTGTGCTGCCAAGCGTTCCCTCACTCGGTCACGGTATCGGCGTGCCGGTGGGCTACCTTCCATTCGCCGTCTTCGCGCCGGTAAACCTGCGTGGCCCGCAGCGAATACGTGCGGGCTGCACCGTCGACAGATGTCGAAGTGTGTTCCAGCCCGGCTGTGTAGGCCATGTTGCCCACCACGTCGTACGCCAGCACTTCAAAAGCGTAGGAAGTGCAGTCAGAAAAACTTTTCGCCAGCGCCGTGAAGAGTTCGTCTAGTTCCTGCTGCCCGTGGGCATTACGCCATGCCCCGAGGACGCTTACCGGTTCCCTGCGGGACCAGAGCGCGCGGCGAGGGTTAGAGTCGCCATTGTGCAGGGCCAGTTCTGCCCGGTGGAGCGATGAATTTACCCAGGCCATAAAATCGTCGCGGTCGCTCATGATTCGTCGCCGGCCAGCCGGTCACTCGTCCGGGTTCGGATTTCTTACGTCCTTTTCGCCGATATCGGCAGCACCCAGGGCGGCCGCGGCAGGGCTGTGCGTGGTTTCGTGCGCGCGGATGCTGAGCTCCGGGTGGTGGAGGTCCAGGGCCGGACGTTCCGAACGGATCCTGGGCAGCGAGGTGAAGTTGTGGCGCGGCGGCGGGCAGGAGGTAGCCCACTCGAGCGAGGCGCCGAAGCCCCACGGGTCATCAACCTCAACGCGTTCGGAGCTCCGTGACGTGATGTAAACGTTCCAGAAGAACGGAATCATGGAGGCGCCGAGCAGGAAGGAGCCGATGGTGGAGAACTGGTTCATCCACGCGAAGTTGTCCTCCACCAGGTAGTCGGCGTAGCGGCGGGGCATGCCCATGACCCCTAGCCAGTGCTGGATCAGGAACGTGCCGTGGAAGCCAAGGAACAGCATCCAGAAGTGGATCTTTCCGAGGCGCTCGTTGAGCATCTTGCCGGTGAATTTTGGCCACCAGAAGTAGAAGCCTGCGAACATCGCGAACACCACCGTGCCGAAGACCACGTAGTGGAAGTGCGCCACCACAAAGTAGGAGTCAGACACGTGGAAGTCCAGCGGCGGCGACGCCAGGATGATGCCGGTCAGGCCACC
>NZ_PZKO01000081.1:0-3515 GCF_014926485.1 Pseudarthrobacter sp. AB1 | reverse complement strand
ATCTCGGTTATGCGCAGCGGAACGTTATGCAAAAGTCCTCGTTCGTACTGGCGTTTTGACGGCCAGTCGCTGAAGAGTTCTTGGCATAACGCCCCGCCGTGGTGGTGGTCAGCGTCCGAGGCTGGTGAGCCAGGTGAGCATGTCCTTGTCCTGGTGCCAGAGCGGCATGGCGTCGGGTGGCGTGACGTTGGTGAAAGCGCTCTGGAGTGCTCTTCTTTTCATCTCTCCGTCGATGCGGGCGTAGATCTCGGTGGTCTTCAGATCGGCGTGGCCGAGGATGTCTCGGATGTAGACGAGGTTGACTCCGGCTTGAAGCAAGTGCATGGCCTTGCTGTGCCTGAGGGTGTGTGGCGAGATCGTGTCCGGCAATGCCGCCGGGTCGGCTTCCCTCGCGGCCGTTACGTGCTTGCCGAGGATGTAGGCGATGCCGGTACGGGTCAATTTCTTGCCACCTTGGTTGGGGAAAAGCGACCGGGTCCTGCTGGCGGGGCCGGTGAGGCCGGCACCGTCGGCGTAACGCTGGACCAGGGTGACCGTCGGGATCATTAGCGGCACGATCCTGGTCTTGCCGCCTTTGCCGGTGAGTTTTACGGTTGCGGGAGGATCGGTCCGCAGGTCGCCGAGGGTCAGGTCGGCGATCTCTTGGACTCTGGCGCCGGTGTCGTAGATCAGCGCCAGCAGTGCGAGGTCGCGCCGTCCGGAGGGTCTGCTGGTGTCGGGCTGGTCGAGGATCAGTCGGATCCCGTCGAGTGAGAGGTGGCGGGGTGGGTCGGTGGTGGTCTTCTTCTTTGGTATCGCCAGGACGCGCTGGTACTGCCCGATCCTCTCGATATCCCGGGCTTGCAGGTAGCGGCAGAACGACCGGATCGCTGCCAGTCGCTGGTTGCGGGTCGCTGGGACGCAGCCCCGCTCGGCCTCGAGCCAGGTCAGGAATCGTTCCACAAGGTCTTTGGTCAACAGCTCGCAGGTCATGTGCTCGGGGGTAATGTCCTCGTGGGCCTTGCAGTACCTGAGGAACAAAGCGAAGGTGTCTCGGTAGGACATGATTGTGTTCGTCGCTGAGCCAACGTCACCGGGGAGGAACCGGACAAGGAAATCGCTGAGGTAGTGCTGGAAGTCGTGGGTGGTCATTCGGGTTCGCCCCCTGGGATCACGCGCGAGGCGATGGCGCTCACAGCAGTCGTGACTTCGGGGAACATGTCCGGGATCAGGCGGACGTATTGGCCGGTTGCCGCGACCGAGGCGTGCCCGAGGTAGGTGGCTAGTGTCGGCAGCGCCCAGTAGACATCGGCGCCCTGGTCGACCATGGCTTTGAGCGAGTAGACGGCGAAGGTGTGCCGCAGGTCGTGCACTCGGGGACCATGCCCACGGCCGCCGTGCGAGATGCCGGCCGCCCACAGGGTCTTCCTGAACCATCTGTAGATGGTGTCGGGGGCGACGGGCCGGCCGTCCTTGTGGGTGAAGAACCGTGTGTCGTGGTCGGCGGTGAATAGCCGCGGTGCAGTGGCGTCGTAGTGGCGCATGATGTCGGCCATCGACATCGACAGTGGGACGAGGCGGTCCTGGTCGAACTTCGCGTGGCGGACGGTGAGGCAGCAGTTGTCGAGATCGACGTCACCGCGGGTCAGGTTCAGCGCCTCGGACACCCGCAGCCCGCACCCATACAGGAGCCTGATCAAGACCGGCAGCAGGACTGGCTTGACCGAGGACGCTTTGGCCTCGAGCCGGTCGCAGGCGGCGAAGAGCTGGTCCAGCTCGCGTCGGCTGAACACGTATGGGGTGAATGATTCTGGAAGGCCGCGCTGGTTCGAGGTTTGTGGGAAAGCCACTTGGAGGCCCTGTGCGGCCAGGTAGCTGAGGAACTGGTTGGCGTGCACGACGCGTTTATGCTGGTTGCTGCGACGCTCGTTGGGCCGTCTGCGGCACCACTGCTCGATCAGTTCCTGACTGATTGTCAGGTCGGTGTGGCCCGTGGACGCGATGGACCTGGACAGCGCCCGTAACGACTTCGGGACGTCGGTGTAGCGCAGGCCTTGTGCGCGCTTGTAGCGGACGAAGCCAGCCATGTGGGCGGCGAAAGCGGACTCGTAGTACGACGCCTGCTCATCAATCCTCATCGTTCTCACCGCCTAGGCTGTCGAGGTATCCCTGGTAGAGACCGGGCACGTCCAGCGCGCAGCCTCGAAGCTGTCCCAGATCGATTTTCAGGTAGACCGCCGTCGAGTCGGTGTCGGCGTGCCCGAGTGAGGCAGAGATCGCCGGCAGTGGCACCTTCTTCTCCAGCAGGGCCGAGGCAAGCGAGTGCCGTAGTGCGTGCGGACCGTGTTTCTTCCCTTGTGGGATGGCGACTCCTGCTGCCTTCAATCGTGTGTGGACCACGGTATGGATTGATATCGGCTGCATCGGCTCGCACGGGCCGTTCAACTTGAGAAACACATGTTCGGAGTCTGAGTGTGGCCTGGCGTTGCGTAGGTAGTCGATGACGGCTTCGCCAA
The DNA here is from genome assembly GCF_014926485.1 of Pseudarthrobacter sp. AB1. Classification (NCBI taxonomy): domain Bacteria; kingdom Bacillati; phylum Actinomycetota; class Actinomycetes; order Micrococcales; family Micrococcaceae; genus Pseudarthrobacter; species Pseudarthrobacter sp. AB1. The sequence goes on along the minus strand of NZ_PZKO01000081.1, from coordinate 1,020 downwards.
CGTCGTTGAGCAGGGGCAGCGCCAGGACCCGGCCGGTCTTCTGCTGGACGATCTCGATGGCGTCTTGTTCCCACCTGAGGTTTGAGAACCGCAGTCCAGCGATGTCGGCGGCTCTCAGACCGAGCCTTGCCGCGAGCAGGATGAGCGCCAGATCGCGCTTTCCTCGGGGGTTGCCGTGGTCGATGGCGGCGACCATCTGCTCCACTTCCTCGCGGGAGTAGGCCGAGGGGATTCTGGCCTTCTTCGTGTAGCGGATTCTGGGCACCAGCGGGCTCAGGTCCCGCGGAACCACCTTCTCTTCATGCAGATAGCCCAGCACACTGCGCAGTACGCAGACCGTGTGGTAGATCGTCGGCAGCTCGTAGACCGCCAAGCTCTCCACGAAGCCGTGAATGTGAACCGGCTCCAGCCCGGCGATGTCATCCAGGCCAGCATGATCCAAGAACGCCGCCAACCTCTCGAGGTAGGTGCTTGAGTTGCGGATGTGCGCCGACGACATGCCCCTGGCCGCCAGGCTGGCCACATACGCCCGGAACGGCGCGGCGGCCGCGCCGGCGAACACGAACTCCCGCCCGGGTCTGCGGAGCGTCAGGACGCCGGTCCGCTTAAAGTCGCTCAGCAAGTAGATGGCCTTCATCCACCGATACGAGGTCGCCTCGCTCAGCGGGTGCGAGCGGATGTGGAGCACGTCCTCTAAGAACTCCATGCCGTGCTCGATGCTGAAGGCACCCACAGGCATCGCACCTGAGTGCCCGCACAGCTTGTCCCACACGATGCGGTACTGCTTGATGACGGACGGCTTGTAGTTCCGCCGCTCCATCTCAGCGATGATCGCCCCCACGAGATCGGCGACCGTGACAATCTGCTTCTCCATTGCAGCCCTCCAACCTTGAGTCGTGGCGCTTATGCGCCACCCTTCAAGGCTGGATCGTTATGCAAAGCCATTACTAGGAGGGCCCCGTCCGAGGACCATCGATCATGCCGCAGAAGGCATAACGTCCCGCTGCGCATAACCGGCAT
>NZ_PZKO01000080.1:0-3963 GCF_014926485.1 Pseudarthrobacter sp. AB1 | reverse complement strand
TGGTCGTGGGACATCTCCGACGTCTATTCCAAGTGGCAGGGGAAGGTTTTCAAGGTGTACTCAATCATGGACATCTTCTCCCGGGAGATCGTCGGCTGGCGGGTGGAGGACCGCGAGTCCGACCACCTCGCCGCGGACATGTTCGAGACAGCCATCGCCCGGCACGGCGCCCCGCGCATCGTGCATGCCGATTCAGGCCCGGCCATGAGATCAAACCTGCTCCGTGACACCCTCACCGCCCACGGCGTGGAACTGTCCCATAACCGCCCGTACGTCTCCAACGACAATCCCTTCTCGGATTATGCCGGGCCCGTGATTATGCCGAACACGGACCGGCGCGGGCATGTTTGTGCTGGTCAGGGGGCTGTCGCGGCCTGACCTATTCGGCATAATTCAGAGTGTGTCGAGGTAGGCAAGCAGCGAGTCCGGCGGGCGGTAGCGGTTCGGGGCTACTTCCAGGGGCGTGGTCTTGTCCAGAGCCCGTTGTTTGACGGCGAGGTCGGCATGCATATAGATCTGTGTCGAGGCGATACTTTCGTGGCCGAGCCAGAGGGCGATTACCGAGATATCCACCCCTGCTTCGCGTAGGAACATGGCAGCGCTGTGGCGCAGGACGTGAGGGGTGACTCGCTTGTTCGCCAGCGATGGGCAGCGAGATGCCGCGGCGCTGGCATATTTGTTCACCAGCCATTCAACGGCGTCGGTACTCAACGGTGTCCCGTGTCGGCTTGGGAACAGTGGCGAGCCGGGCTGGGCGTCATTCGCTTTCAACCATTCCCGCAGCGTGGCGACGGTCCCGGCGGTCAAAGGTGTGGATCGTTGTTTCGGCCCTTGCCACGACAACGAACGTGAGGCCCGGTTGTCAGGTTGACGTCGTCGCGCCGCAGGCCGGTGAGTTCCGCGACGCGCAAACCTGTTTGGACTGCGACGGTGAGCAGCGCGTGGTCACGGCGACCGAGCCAGGTGTCTTTGTCCGGGACGGAGAGGATCGCTTCAACTTCCTCTTTGCTGAGGAACGCAACGATGCCTTGATCGAACCGTTTCTGTGGGATCGCCAGGACGCGCGAGATCAGGTCGGCGTGTTCGGGGTGCTCGTGCGCGGCGAACTTGAACAGCGAATGGATCGCGGCCAGGCGCGCGTTGCGGCTTCGCACGGTGTTGCCCCGCCCGGTTTCCAGATAGCTGAGGAACGCTCCGATCGTCGGGGCGTCGAGGTCGGCGATGTCCAGGCCCGCCGGAGCGAGCTTCTTTGTCTCGGCGATGAATCCGAAGAGCAGCCGGAACGTATCGCGGTAGGCGGCGACGGTGGCCGGGCTGACCTGCCGTTGGGTGAGGAGGCGGTCGGTGAAGAACTTTTGCAGGGTCGGGGCGAGCAGGCTCATGGTAGTTCTCCCAGGAATTCCTCAAGGCGCGCTCCGACGATGGCGAAGAGTTCGGGGGCGGCTTGCAGATACCAGTAGGTGGATGCGGGATCGCTGTGTCCGAGGACAGCTGAGAGCAGGGGTATTCGGGCGTCGACATCGGCATGCTGTTGGTGCCAGTCGATCAGTTGGCGAACCGCGTAGCTGTGGCGGAGGTCATGTATTCGGGGCCGGGGTCGTTGCCCTCTCCCGGTCAGCCCTGCCTGGTCGATCAGGAGCGGAAACGTTGCGTGTATTGAGTCCTTGTTCATCCTGGTGCCCCGTATCGAGACGAACACCGACGGTGACATCGGGTCCGGGAAGTGGCGGTCGACGCAGTCGAAATAGTGTTGGAGCGCCCGGAGGGTTGTTTCGTGCAGCGGCACCTTTCGCCCGCCACCCTTGGCATGCCGGACAACCAGCAGTAAGTGCTTTTTGTCGATGTCCTCGCGGTTGAGAGCCAGGGCTTCCCCGAGTCGCAGGCCGGTGACTGAAAGCAAGCCGATGATCGTCTCGTAGGTGGCGGCACGCAGGGGCGGGTTTAGGGACCGGGCGGACGCCATCAGGGCCGCGATGTCAGCACCGGAGTACAAGTACGGTGCAAGGCGCTGCTGCCGTGCCGGCAGCAGGTCAGCTGGCGGCACCTCGGTCTCTGGGTCGATGGTGCGCAAGTACTCGGCGAACCCGCGAACGAAGCACAGTCGTTGACGCCACCAGACCGGGTGGGTGTTCACGGGCCGGGTTGCCCATGCAAGGGCCAATTCGGTGCTGACATGCTCGGCGCCATTCTTGTGCAGGTAGCCGACGAAGTCCGGCAACAAGGACCCGGCATCGACGAGTTTGAAGCCCAGACCACGACGCATGGCGAGATAGGAGTCGACCGCTGCGGAAAGATCAGTCATCACGCACCAGGCCAGGGCCGTGCCAACTCGCGCATGAGCGCAGAGTCGACGGTGGTGTAGGACACGGTGACCGCCATGCTCCGGTGCCTCATGACCTGTGCGATCTCCGGCCATGAAGCGCCGTTGCGGACCAGCTGCGTCGCGGTGCCGTGCCGTAGCTGGTGCGCTCCCATTGCAGGCAGCCCAACGCGACGGCATAGGCGCTCCACGACGTCACCGACACCGGTGGGGCTCATCGGGCCTTCCGGTGCTCTCATCTGGACGAACAGGGCACGGCAACCCGGCGGAACTCGGCGATGGCCATCCTGGAGGTAGCGCACGATTGCCTCACCGACGTCTTTGGGGATCGGGAGAAGCTCCTGATGGTTGCCTTTTCCCCGGATCGTGATTTCACCGTGCCGCCAGTCGATGTCATCGACCCGCAACCCGGCCACCTCACCGCAGCGCAGTCCCAGCCGCCACAGAACCGTCAGAATCGCGCTGTCGCGTAACCCCACGTCGCGACCGCAGTCACAGCCGCCAAGCAGACGGGCGAAATCATGTTCGCCAAGCTCACACGGCACGTTTTGACGGTGTCCGGCGACCTTCGGAAGCGCCAAAGCGAGAGGCTGAGCGGTGATACCTGTGACGTGGAGGAACCGCAGAAAGGATGCCAACGCGCTCACCGTCTTCTTCGACCACCCGACACTTGAGCGTGCGGCCAGTGCTGCGATATACGCCGTGACCTCGGCTGCCGAGAGCTCCTCCAACCGGGAATCCCGTCCCTTGCAGAAACATTCGGCGACATGCATGTTGCCCGATATCGAACCCTCGGCAAGGCCACGCTCAGTGGCCAGATAGCTGCGATACCGCTCAAGAAGCTGCGCGACGTGATCCACTGGTGATGGGACCTCGGGCGCTACGTCGATCCCACGCAAATACGCGATCGGAAGCGCAAAATTCGCAACCGACACGAACGTTGTTCGTCCCTGGGCCCGTCGGGCCGCAACCAACCGCTCCACACACCCGGCATCCAGATCGCCGACGGCCAAACCTTGGTTGAGCATCCAACGAGCCAGCACGGCGAACTGCCGCAGCCTCCAGTGAACGGAGTCTGGAGCATAACCCCGGCCTTCGAGGCTCACCCGATACCCCTCGACATACAACGAAAGTGGACCAGCAACACCCACTGACTGCCGCTTCTTCATCTTGGCCTCCTCTGAACGAAAAACCTGTACAGAGCAAGCATCAAACGACCACGTAATTATGCCGAATAGGTCAGGCCGCGACAGCCCCCTGACCAGCACAAACATGCCCGCGCCGGTCCGTGTTCGGCATAATCACGGGCCCGGCATAATCCGAGTTATTCCGAATTCGGAATAACTCGGAGTCAGGGTTTCGCACCATGAAATACCGGCCCGGCTACCCCCGGATCTTTGACGATCTCGAGGCCGCGAGGGAGTACCTCACCGACTATGTGCACTGGTACAGCACCGATCACAAACACTCCGGCATCGCGCTGTTCTCACCCTCACAAGTCCACAACGGCTCTTGGAAAGAGCTCTGGGACAAGCGAGACCAAGTCCACCAGGACTACTACGAACGACACCCAGAAAGATTCCGCCAACGACCCACCACACCGGCCCCCGCCCAACACGTCGGGATCAACCTGCCCGAGACCA
>NZ_PZKO01000056.1:0-4765 GCF_014926485.1 Pseudarthrobacter sp. AB1 | reverse complement strand
GTTTTCGGTACTCCCAGGCACTAATCGTCGCGGATGACCTGCGGTTCCATGTTGTTGAGTGCACTGGCCGAGGTGAGGGCGGTCTGGCGGCGTGTGGTGGCCGGCAGCTGCTCAAAGAATGGCGATGACCCTGAGTCGTTGTTGCCAGGGACGAACCTGGAGACCTGCTCCACTGGTGTCAGGCGTCAGGCGTCGGGGTCGTGGCCGAGGATTGTGAGCAGATCCCGAAGCGACATCCTTACTTGCTCGTATCCGTGTTGATAGAAATGCGGGGTCATCTCGTGCAGGCCCGTGTCGTCGAGTTCGTGGATCATTTCCACTGTCTCCAGGATGAAGGCTTCGACCTCAGGGGGCAGCCGTCCCGGCCAGGCGGCGTTGACTTCCGTGTCGGTCACGATGTTGTGCCTTTCTCTTTCAATCAATTACAGACTCAAGCGTTCAGGCGGCGTGTGAGGTCGGTGTTGAGGCGCCGGGCGGCGTCCAGTTCCTCGTCGCGTTCGTTGAGCGCCAATTGAAGGGCGGCTGTCTGCTCGGACAGCTCGCGAATGCGTTTTTCACTGGCTGGGTCGATGTCCTGGGCGAGGCGGCCCAGTTCCGGCAGATTGTCCTGGACGGCGTGGCCGAGGACTTCACCGAGCCTGCGTTCCAGCGATTGCAGGCGCTGTTGCAGACGGTGATTAGCGGCGCGGCTGTTGGCCAGATCAGCCCGGGTCGTTGCCGCGGTGACCAGACCTTGCTCTTGGGCGTGGGCATCCCTGGAATCGAAGATGCGTGCCATGTGGGTGCGCAGATACTCGACAGGTCCCATGCCGAAGACCTGCGCGCAGAGAGCGCAGGGCTGCGACTCGTGGCGGTAGAGGAATGTTTCCGTCACAGCCGCTTTCCGGGCGATGCCGGCGGCGGAATCAGTGATGCCGCGGGCAACGCAGGCATCGATCGCGGTGCGGACGGCGCGATGCTTGGCTTCACTTTGCGTCCTCCGGTGGCGGAGCATGCCATCGGTCTGCTGTGCGCTCGAGGATGTCATCGCACTCTCCCAGTTGTCGGTGTCTGGAGGGGGCTCCGCAGCCGTTGAAAGGACCCGGCGAACAGTGTCGGCTCGTCGGTGCGCACGATTCCCAGCAGTTCCAACGGCACTGCTTGAGTGGTGCCGGCCCGGGCAGTCCGAACCTGTGCGACATAGGAGCTGATCTCGGCGCGTTCCTCTTCTGTCAGGTTTTTGAGTTCGCTTTCGCAGCGGCGGATCAGGAGCCGGACCCNGTCGATCTCCTCGGTGGAGGGCATGGCGCTGTCCCGGGCCCACGGTTCCAAGGCACTGTCATCGGCGGTAAGCCGTTCGCGCGAGATCAGCAGCTGGGTCAGGTATTCCCCGAGTTCGGGGAGATAGGAGGGATCGGTGCGAAAGTGTGAGCAGCCCAGGCAGCGCATCCGGTAGGGGCAGCTATGGCCGCCGGCCTTGACGTTGCTGGGTTCAACGCAAGTGCCAAAAGGAACAGCCACGGCGCCGACCTGGCCGCGGAGCTCTTCCTCGCGCTCGAGGGCGCGAAGCCCCGCGACGACAAGGGAACCGGTGTTGGTCAGCTGCAGCCGGCTGAGCCGGTTCATGGCCTCATGCCGGCGAGCATGCGTCATCCGGTAGTAGCCCTGCGTGGTGCCCGGTTTGGAGTGGCCGAGCAAGTCCTGCAGCACTTCAAGCGGGGTGCCGGCATCGGCGTGGTCTTGAGCCCACGTATGCCGCAGGGCATAGGGGTAAACCTTCTGGCGCGGGAACGGCCTGTTCCCGTTGACCGGTTCCTCAGCGCCTGCCGCCCTGCCGTCCTCATCCGTTTGCGGGCCGCGAAGCTCCGGCAGGGCTTCCACCCAACGTCGCAGCGAAACTTCCACCTGATAGGTCGCCACCGGGCGCTGGCCGGACTCGTTGTGGTGCGGATGCGGGAACAACGGAAGCCGCGCCCGATCCGTATCGGGGTATGCGGCCAACACCTGCTGGCGCTGGTCCTCGATCACCGCAGCCGTTTCAGAATTGATCGGAAGCCGGTAGGAAGTCAGACCAACCTTTGACATGTTGTGAATCAACACGGCGTGGGTGCGCTCTGCCCCGTTTTCATCGAGGAGCACGTTGTAGTCCAGGCACCCCTCCAGCGGCAGATGGTTCAACTCGCCGGGGCGCCTGCCGGTGCCGAGAGCGAGTTTGAACCAATTCACAGCCCACTTTCCAGCTCCTGATTCCAGCAGGGCCAGGGAGGCTGGTGCCATGAGCTGACGGACTACTTCTCTGGGCAACGCGTTGCTGGGCTCGTCCACGCCGCGGGTGAATCCTCGGGGATGGTCCCGACGAGTTAGAGCGAAGCTGTCAGGCAGTCCCGCAGCGGCACCGCCCGCATCAGTCAGCCCCCACTGGCGGATATCTTCCAGAACACAGTTGAGAAAACGTACGCAGCGTTGTTGCCCACTGCGGCTGAGCAACGCCGCTTCGCGAAGTTGTCCCAGCCGTATCAGGTGCGCCGTGAGGTCATCCCGGCCGAGCCGCCTGACGTCGCACCCGGCGTCCCCCCGTTCACGTAAGGTCGCGGAGAGCAAGGCGATCGCAAGGACCACATCGTCCAAGTAGCTGGCACTGACACGGCGAAGGGCACCGCGCAGCACCCACTCCTTCACAATCGATAGCAGCCACGGCTGGCTGACGTCTGTTGCGCCGCGACCGGCACGGTCGACACGGCCCCGGAACCGGGCATGGGCGGTGGCCGGGGCATATCCAAAAACCCTCAGGTCCCAGGTGTCCAGTGGACGTTGTGCCTCGATGGCCGCCGACAACGGGTGCCCCGCCAGCGGGTGAATTGCCGCTTGCTCGAGTAACCGTGCGACGGCCGTCATGAATGCAACTGGGATGTCAGCCGGTCAGTGAGACGGTCAACTGCCGCGCGGCGGCGGTCGTCGCTGACGTGGATGTACGGGTCGGCCGACGCTGGGCTGCTCCATCCCAGAAGGGCTTGCAGCTCATCGCGGGTGGTTCCCGACGCCAGATGCTCAGAAGCGGCGAAGTGCCGCAACATGTGGGGGTGGATATGTCGCAGACCCGTTGTCCGGGCGAGACGCTCGATGATCTTGTTGAGGTTGCGAGCCGTCATCGCGCATCCGCGGGTCGGCCCGCTCAGCGTAACGATGAGCATGTCGTTGTCCGCGGCCTCCTCGCAGCTGTCGCGCTCGAGCATGTAGCTGTCGTAAAGGGCCAGCAGAATCCCCGGCGCCGGGACGGCGAAGTCGAATTGAGCTTTAGACCAGGCGCCGTTCGGGTTGCGGCGGCGGACGACGTGGATATGTTCCCCCGGGACACGGCACAGACCGCTGTTGCCCGTCGGGGATGGCAGTCCGAGGCTGCCCGCGTCGCGCACGAGATGCAGATCCCGCCGTCGCAGTCCGAGCGCCTGTCCGGTTCGCATCCCGGTGAGTGCGAACAGAAGGATCAGGAACCGGTCGCGGGCGGTCATGGCGGCATCAAGAAGAGCTGTAACTTCAGTTCCCGTCGCCTGGTCAGGCGCCGTTGCTCGTCGGGACTCACGGCGCTTGTGGCGCACCCGCGGGCCTCTCGCCGAATGGAACTCCCGCTCGTCGGGGAGCTCGTATAAGTTGCTGAGAAGTCGGGCCGGCAGAGCACCCTCGGTGATTGCGAATCGGTAAAACTCACGCACGGCGACGAGTATCCGGTTGGCACGGCCCGCCGTTCGGGGCGAGCCGGCATTCCGCCCCGAAATCAGAGGTTCTGTCGCCAGATAGGCCGCGAACAGGTGAAGCTTTCGGGCGGCCTGCTCGAGGTCCCGCCCGCTTTGTTGTGACCAAGTCAGGAATAAGGCGATGGAGCTGGCGTACTGCGCGCTGGTCGTTTCGGCTTGTGCCCGTCCGAAGAAACGAACTTCAAGCCACCGGGACGCGAGCTCGTGCGGCCTGTATTCCTCGTCTACCACGCCGTAGTAGGCCCCGAGGTTCGGAGTCAGGATACGAAGACGTCGGTAGGCCACCGCCATAGCAACAGGATAGAAGCCTATGTGAGCGGTACCGAGAACCTCCCCCGCGTGTCGCTCGAACAGGGATCCGGCCAGTGAAGACCAGTGCTCAGCCGGTACCGAAAACAGACAACACCCTGGAGCGTACAGGGGCCGCGCCCTCGAACTTTGTGCAACACCTCGTTGCACCAGACTCAGAGCTCGCTCAGCAGGTAGCCAAAGACCCCTATAACTTCGAATTCCTCGGACTCTCAGGCGAAGTGGCCGAACGTGACCTCGAAAACGCCCTTACCAGCAGAATCACGGAAACGCTCCGCGAACTGGGCCCAGGCTTCGCCTTCGTCGGCCGGCAAGTCCACTTCGACGTCGACGGGGACGACTTCTACGTGGACCTACTCTTCTTCCATATTGAACAATCCCGCTACGTTGTCATCGAGCTCAAGACCGGGAAGTTCCAGCCCGAATATGCCGGTTATGCGCAGCGGGACGTTATGCCTTCTGCGGCATGATCGATGGTCCTCGGACGGGGCCCTCCTAGTAATGGCTTTGCATAACGATCCAGCCTTGAAGGGTGGCGCATAAGCGCCACGACTCAAGGTTGGAGGGCTGCAATGGAGAAGCAGATTGTCACGGTCGCCGATCTCGTGGGGGCGATCATCGCTGAGATGGAGCGGCGGAACTACAAGCCGTCCGTCATCAAGCAGTACCGCATCGTGTGGGACAAGCTGTGCGGGCACTCANGTGCGATGCCTGTGGGTGCCTTC
>NZ_PZKO01000037.1:0-4140 GCF_014926485.1 Pseudarthrobacter sp. AB1 | reverse complement strand
GTGCCCGGCGTGCCCGGCGGACACGGCTGCTGATCCCTGACAAAGCACCGGAAACCGAAACGATCACCACGCTCCTGGCCGCTATAACCGAGCTGAAAAACAGCCTCCGACAACAGGACCGGCTTCTGGCCTGAGAACCACTCGGCCAGCCCTTCAACCACCAGCACGACCCATCGGAGACGTGGAACCCGACGCCCAACCAGCGACACCAGGCCCTGCCAGCACACCCAAAACCAGAAAATCAGCCCGAACCAGAATCAAACCGGAACCCGACGGCCAACCCGAGCATCATGAAAAATCCGGGCTAAATCCCAAGGCGTAATTTTCTAAAAAAGACTGGACTAGATGAATTAAGTACCGTAGCTTTGCAGATGGGACGAGGAGCGTGACTCGCATCACACCCAGCAAGGGCTCGGATTAGAGCTCAGTTGGTTATCCCTGAGGACGGCCCCTCCCGAAACCCCATTTTTTACACACCACCAGTCAAAGGAGACACCATGGAAACCACACTCGTAGGAACACTGACCAAGGCCGGATCGATCCACAAGGTAGAGAACGGCTTCATCGGTCTCCCGTCCATGGACGAGCCGGGGACGGTAGCCGCGATCGGCGATTCCCTCCATAACCCGGAGGGGTCGGTCATGTGCGCCGGATTCTTCGAACTGAAGGCCTCGGAGCCCTTGGTGTACACCTACACCTACGACGAAATGAAGGTCGTCATCAAGGGTGAATTCATCCTCACGGACCAGACCACGGGCGAAGTGACGCACGCGAAGGAGCGCGACGTGCTGTTCTTCCCCAAGGGCACAACCGTCAAGTTCGAAACCCCCGAGTATGGCCTGGGGTTCTTCGCCGGCGACCGCACCTTCGCACCGTAAGACCGACCATGCGTTCCGCGTCCATGCCGCCAGCAGCCGGCAACGGCCTGGAACCTGGTTTCCGCGGTGTCATCTGTGTATCTTTCGGATCCTCAGATGACACCGCACTTCCAGACACCAATGGCCAGCCCCGGTACGATCTCCATTTCGAATCGGTAACCGCCGAGAGCCTCTCGGAACTCAAGTCTGTGTTCAGCGGTTCCCGTGTAGGTGTCCGTCTGATACTCGCAGGCCCCCCGACGGATATCCGTGCAGCCGCAGCAGCTGCCGCAGACTGCGGACTTCTGGGCGATGAGGTAACCCTCCTGCCCCAGGAAACCGGACCCCGGTTTGTTTATTGCCCGCATTGCCTTACCACCACCGTTGATGAGGCGGCCGGCACCGAGGTGAAGTGTCAAGGATGCGCCACCACCTTGACCATCGCTGATCACTTTTCCCGACGAAGAGGCGCATACCTGGGCTACTCAGCCCACGCCGAGGAGGCAGCATGACCGCCATAGCGCTCCAGCCCCGCGTCCACCCGGCCGTGGAAGGAGGCCTCCAGCTGGAGGTGACAAACGTCAGCCGCCAGACGGAATCGATTGTCAGCATCACGATGGCTGCCCCGGAAGGTGGAAGGTTGCCCTCCTATGTCCCGGGGAGCCACCTTGTGGTCCAATGGGGAAACGGCGTCAATGCATACTCACTGACAGGCTCAGGCAACGCACCGTCCGAATACAGCATCTCTGTCCTGAGGGTCGGCGAAGGAGCCGGCGGCTCCTTAGCCATGCACCGGCTTTGCGTCGGTGATCGTGTTAATGTTGCGCGCCCCCGGAGTGCTTTTGCTCCCGCATCAACGGCGACGCATCATCTGCTTGTTGCTGCCGGAATCGGGATCACGCCGATTCTTTCACACGCCAGGGCCGCGGTGGAACGGGGTTCCACGGCAACGATGATCTACGTGCACCGGCCAGACGCCGGCGCCCACGTAACGGAAGCACGGGAACTGCTCGGGCCCGGGTTGACCGCTTTGGTCGAGTGCACTGACCGGGGCAGTTTCCAAAACGTTCTGGCAGAAGCGCTCATAACGCAGCCCGTCGGAACCCATCTCTACGTGTGCGGTCCGGTTGTCTTCATGGATGCGGTCCTGGAAGAGGCCCGAGGCCATGGCTGGTCATCGGCCCGGCTCCATTCAGAAGCCTTTGGCGCAGCTGAACTGGACGCGGGCGAACCCTTTACGGTGCATCTGGCACGCAGCGGCGTTCGTTTGGAAGTTCCAGCCGGCGTTTCGCTGCTGGAGACCCTTGAAACAGCAGGGCAAAGCATCCCCAATATGTGCCGAAAAGGCATCTGCGGCGAATGCGTCCTGCCGGTGCTTCGCGGTGCACCCCAGCACCGGGATCTTTACCTATCCGAGCAGGAAAAGGCCGCGAACACCACAATGATGTGCTGCGTTTCGCGTAGCAACGACCCAGAATTGGAGTTGGACCTTTGAGTAGCACGATCATCGAAACCGATCCTGACGCCGCCCTCCTCCCGGAACGGATCAGGCGCTTTCCCTTTCCTTTTGCCTCTGACACCTACCGGTACAGCGCAAACGTCGAACCAGCCACCAAGACAGCGCCGACAGAGGCGGGCGCCTGGGGCGCCCATCTCGTGGACATCGACGAACACTATCTGGATGAACTGGCCGAACGCGCCAAAGTGCTGACCCGCGACCCTTCCCGCGTGAATGTCCTCCCCCACATGCGAACGGCGGTGTGGGACGCCCTCACCACCCTGCTATCCTCCATGGCCGATGACTACCCGGATACGATGTCCTTCCACCGGGAAGGGAACATCTGCCGTTGGCGTAACGGTCTGCAGAACCTCGAGGTGGAATTCACCGTCGGAGACGACAGCTCGCTGCCGGAGGGGCCACTGCGGTTCCTCGGCACGCAGATCCAGGATGACATCATTCTTCTTGATATCCGCGAAGACACGTTGTGGCTTGATGCCGGCCTGGTCACGTTCGCCGCCGACTGGTCATTCGGTTTCGACGTCGGCATGAACTTCCTAGAAATCCACCATCCCGTCCCGCGGGTGAAGGAAGAACGCATCACCAGCCGGGCCGAGCAGTTCCTGTTGCGCCTGCAGCCCGGGGAACAATTTCGGCGGACCAACTGGACGATGACCATAGGCAGGCGTATGGATACCTCCACGGAAACCTACCCTGAATGGGGCCCCGACCGCAGCACCATAGCCGACGATCCTGCCATGCCGGAGAAGCTACACCTGCGGGTGGAAGTGCAGCATTTGATCCGTCTCCCGCACTCCGGTGCCCTGCTGTTCCTGGTCCGGACCCATCTCCTGCCGCTCACCGACATTGCCCGGGTACCTGCGTGGCGGGAAAAAATGGGCCACGTGCTCGCCGAACTACCGGACGACATGGCCGAATACAAGGGCATCATCCGCTACCGCAAAGCTGCATCTGACTGGCTGCTCGCCCGCTAAACCCCGGCATCGCGCCATAAAGAGGCAATAAAAGAATATGCATAAAAAAAGCTAGACTAAATGATTTATTTCACGTAGCTTGGCAGCAAGAGGAACACGTGACCGGCATCACGTCCGTGGAGTTCAGAGTTTGGCTCCGCCGGCAAGGCCCGGCATCCTCCAGGCGGCTTTCAAGCATATGAGTGGACTGCCAAGTATTCGCAAAACGCCACCCATGTCACGGGGCAACTCGCCTATCAGGCCCTAGGGATCTCATCCTCAAGAAAGAACCAAGGAGAAAACCATGACTCTCACCACTGAAATCCACACCGAGGTTGGGGTAGCCCACCCTCTCGATCCGCTCTCCCGCGACGAGATTTCCCGGGCCGCGGCGATCCTGAAGGATGGCCAGGCCGCGGCCGAATCGTTCCGCTTCATCAGTATCGAGCTGCGCGAACCGGAGAAGGAACTGCTCCGCTCCGGCGCGGCAACGGTCCGCGAGGCCGACGCGGTCCTCGTCGACCGTGCCGAGGCACGGTCCTACGAAGCGATCGTGGACCTGGACTCGGGCATCGTCTCCAAATGGACGCAGCTCGCCGCACACATCCACCCCCCGTTCATGCTCGACGAATTCGCCGAAGGCGAAGAGAGCTGCCGCAAGGACCCCGAAGTCCAGGCCGCCCTGGCCAAACGCGGCATCACCGACATGTCCCTGGTCTGCTTCGAACCCTGGTCCGTGGGCTACTTCGGCGAAGACGATCAGGGCCGGCGCCTGATGCGCGCCCTCGTCTTCGTCCGAGAAGAAGCAGAC
>NZ_PZKO01000024.1:0-4985 GCF_014926485.1 Pseudarthrobacter sp. AB1 | reverse complement strand
GCCGTCTGCAAGGACATCGCCGCCGAGCTCAATGAAATCTACGTGGGCCACGGACTGCTGGCCAACCGCACCTTCGGCTACGGACACTCCTTCGGCGTCCTCAGCCACTACTACGGCCGCGAAGCCGGACTGGAGCTCCGCGAAGACATCGACACCGTGCTGGAGCCGGGCATGGTGGTCTCCATGGAGCCCATGATTACCGTCCTGGATGGCCAGCCGGGCGCCGGCGGCTACCGCGAACACGACATCCTCGTCGTCGGTGAAAACGGTGCCGAGAACATCACCAAGTTCCCGTTCGGACCGGAATACAACATCATCGGAGCCTAACCCCTCCGTGGTTAGCGGCGCCGTGTAACGCGGCGCCGCTTTCCGCTGACTGTGCGCAATGATAGTGAGCATCATGACCACACCAGATTCCAATGACACCAACGGCACCGACTCCAACGGCAATGACACGAACGGCAAGGGCGACACCAAGGGCGCCTCAGTCATCGTCAACGCCATCGCCGTCCTTCGATCATTCACGGCCGATGACCCGTTGCTCGGCGTGACGGAGATCGCCAACCGGGTGGGCTTGCATAAGAGCACCGTGTCACGGATCCTGGCTACCTTCGAACAGGAAAACCTCGTGGAGCGTGATGCGGACACCCGACGGTTCCGCCTCGGACTGGGCCTGATCGCCGTCGCCGGACCGCTGCTCGCCGAACTGGAGGAGCGGCGGGTCGCCTATCCCGTCCTGCGCGAGCTCACGGAGCTGACAGGCGAAACCAGCGCCCTGATGATGTGGGAGGGTAACGAGTCAATCTGCGTGGAGCAGATTGCCAGCCGTCACCAGATCAAGCACACCGCCCCGCTGGGGGCACGGTACAACGACGCGTTGAGTTCCTCGGTCCAGGTGTTCCTGGCAACGCAACCGGAGGAGAGGGTGCGTTCCCTTCTGCGCAGCGGAGCCATTACCTACACCGGGCTGGACGAAGCCTCCCTCGAGGATTATCTGCTCCGCCTTAAAGACGATTTCAGCAGGGGATGGGCCATCAATTACGGCGAATCATCCATGGATGAAGTCGGCGTTGCCGCCCCCGTCTACGATCATCGCGGCGATGTTGTGGCAGCAGTCCTCATCCCGGCCCCGCGGTTCCGCGTTTCCAAGGAACGCCTGCAGATCCTGGGCGAATCCTGCATGGCAGCGGCGGACAAAGTCACCGCACGGCTGGGTGGCAAAGCATCCGGCGCCGGCCGGGGAGGCCGCTAGCCGGCAAGTCCAGAAATGATGCCGGCGGCCACCTCCTTTAGTGTGATATTTCGGTGACTGGATGCCTTGACCAATGGCGGACCCCCGTGAGGCAGGCTGTAGGCTCGGCACATGGCTGATCTACGGCGTCGGACGTTTGTCTTCCGCACACTGGTTGGCGCGGCGGCCGCGGCCGCTGTTGGAACTCTCGGCACCGCGTGTTCGCCCGGCGCCGAGCGGGACGGTGCCGCCGGCGGCGGCGCCAAGGGGGATGCAGTGAAGCGGCACAAGTACCAGTACGGCGAGGACGCCAGCCAATGGGGTGAGCTATTCCTGCCGGAGCTGCCGGCCGGCGGTGAGCACCGCGGCGTGGTGGTGGTGATCCATGGCGGCTACTGGCGCTCGCAGTACGGCGCAGAGCTGGGTGAGCCGATCGCCCGTGACCTGGCCGCCCATGGCATGGCCGCCTGGAACCTGGAATACCGCAGGGCCGGAAACGGCGGCGGCTGGCCAAACACTTTCATCGACGTGCTCGCCGGAATCGACAGGCTGGGCGACCTCGCGGCCAGCCACGCCCTGAACCTTGGACCGGTGGTGGCGCTGGGCCATTCGGCTGGCGGACATCTGGCTGCCTGGGCTGCTGGCCGCGGCAAGCTTGCTCAGCTGGGAATGCCGGACGCTGACCGCCAGGTGCCGCGCAAGTCCGACGCCTCCGCAGTGCATCTGACCGGAGTGGTCAGCCAGTCCGGCCTTCTTAACCTGGCCGAGGCGGAGAAGCTGAACCTCAGCAACGGTGCGGTGAGCAACCTGCTGGGCGGGTCGTCGTCGAAGTATCCGCACCGCTACCGGTACGCGGATCCGATGAGTGCCCTTCCGCTGGCCGTTCCGGTTGTCGCGGTCCATGGATCCGAGGACTCCACCGTTCCGCTGGGCCAGTCCGACTCCTATGTCAACGCTGGTACCGCCGCGCACATGCAGACCCGGTTGATCAGGGTTCCCGGGGACCACTACGCCCTGATCGATCCCAAAACGCCTGGTTACCGGGCGTGCCGCGAGCTGGTTCAATCCCTTTTGGGTTAGATTCGGTCCCTCCGAGTTAAAAATGTTCAAAAAGGTCAGTAACTTTCGGACATTGGACGTCCCATCTCCTGTACTCTTGAGAGGTAGGACGAGTCGCGACCCTTAAGCGCGGCAAGGAGGAGACCCCGTGGCCATCGCATCGCAAGAAGTATCGCCCGCCCGTTTCAGCGCGCAGCTCCGTTCGAATGCCCTGCAGACGCGGATCATGGATCTTATTCTGGAGCGCGGCCTGGACGTTGGGGACGCACTTCCCACCGAAAGTGAACTCTCCGCCGAACTGGGCGTGGGCCGCAACACCGTTCGTGAATCCCTGAAAGTGCTGCAGGCGCTGGGCGTCATCGAGATCCGGCACGGCTTTGGCATGTTCGTTGCGCCCAACAACTTCAGCGCCCTGGTGTCGGGCCTGACCTTCCGTGGCCGGCTGTCCCTCCGCCACAAGGGCGAAGAAGCCATGGAGCTCATCGATGTGCGTCAGGCCCTCGAGTCTGGACTGATCGGTTCGGCCATTAACCTGCTCACCGACGAACACCTGGCGGATCTGCGCTCCACCATGGAAGCCATGGAGACCGCCGCCAAGAATGGGGAGCCGCTGCATGATCACGACGCCGAGTTCCACCGCCGCCTGTACGCCCCCCTGAACAATGAGCTGCTGATCAACCTCATGGATGTCTTCTGGCAGGTTTACCGGAAGATCCACCTGGCCCTCGGCACCGGCCCGGTCAACCTCGAACAGCAGACGCAGGACCACTGGGACATCTTCGAGGCCGTGGCCAACAAGGACAAGGCTCTTGCGTCCGAACGCCTGCAGCGCCACTTTGACGGCATCCGCCTGAAGCTCAAGGACGTCGCGGCCGCCTAGCCTGTATTCCCTCTGCCTTTTCCTTCTCCGCCCGCGCTCCGGGCGGATTTAGTCCTGCCCTTTTCGTAGAGAGTGCCTTTGTCGTGGAAATTTTTGTTGTGCCTACCGCCTCAGCCACCGGTTCTGTCGCCGCCGGTATCCTCGCTGCCGTCATCCGCAGCAAGCCCGACGCTGTCCTGGGCGTGGCCACGGGTGGATCGCCGCTGCCCATCTACGCGGCGCTCGCCAACCACCGGCTCGATATGTCCTCTGTCCGCGCCTTCGCCCTGGACGAGTACGTCGGCCTGCCCCCCGGACACCCCGAAAGCTACGCCGAAGTTTTGCGGCGCGAAGTGACTGAACGGCTGCACCTGGATCCCGTCAACGTAGCGGTGCCGGAAGGAAGCGCTGCGGACCCCGAAACCGCCGCCGCTGACTACGACGCCGCCATTGCCGGCGTTGGCGGCATCGACGTGCAGATCCTCGGCATCGGCCACAACGGTCACCTGGCATTCAATGAGCCCGGCTCCGCCCTGGACTCCCGGACCCGGGTCGAAGTCCTCACCGAACGCACCCGCGAAGCCAACGCCCGCTACTTCAGCACACCGGAGGAGGTGCCGCTCCGCTGCATCACGCAGGGGCTGGGCACCATCCTCGAAGCCCGCCATCTCCTGCTGGTGGTCAACGGCGCGGACAAAGCCGGCATCCTGGCCGCCGCCCTCAACGGACCCGTCACTGCCGAATGCCCGGGTTCGGTCCTGCAGCTGCATCCGCACGTGACGGTGGTGGCCGACGAAGCCGCAGCGTCTCAGCTGGCGCAGGGGTGTGGGCAGGTTGCCGTGCGCGTGTCCGGGGCGGCCGCCAGCGTCTAGATGAGTAATTCCAAGGGCTGTTAGTGGTCGTAGGCGGTCAGTGAGCGGCGGACGGCCTGTCCTGTCTGGTCGTTGTGCCAGATCGCGGCGGTCATGGCCAGCACGCGTTGAACGATGCGGGCCGTGACGCCTGCGGGGGTGCGTCCGCCGTGTTGTTCAAGGTCCAGTTGGCCCTTGAGTGTGTCGTTGATGGATTCGATGATCTGGCGCAGGGGTTTGAAGAATCGGGACCCAGCCCGCGGTTTTTCGCCTTTGCGGGCCGGTCGCAACAGCTCGATTCCGGTCTGATCGACGGGTGCCGGCGAGGATGTCCAAGAAGGTTTGGCGTTCGTCGGCCTTGGCGCCGGTGAGCGCGTAACCGACCGGCAGCCCATGCAGCGTGCAGACGAGGTGCAGGCGCAGGCCCCAGAAGTAGCGTGAGTGCGAGGCGCAGTAACCATATTCGGCCCAGCCGGCCATCTCTGATCGGCGGACCGTTTCCTTGGAGCGGGCGCATTCGACCGGGGTGGAGTCAACCACCCAGACGTCGTCGGTGCCGATATCGCTTTGTTGGACCAGGACCCCGATGAGCCAGTTCATCGTCGGGCCCAGCCGTCGAAGCCGCTTGTTATAGCCGGACTGGCCCGGCAGGAAGGGGAACATCGTGGCCAGGGCCTTGCGGGCGTGACGCAGCCATCTGGCTTCACTGGTAAAGCCGAGCAGGGCCTGCATCACGGCCAAGGTGATCAGCTCAGCATCGGTGATCCTCGGGCTGATTCCGATGCGGGGCCGGGCCGGGATCCGTTCCGGATATGCCTTTAACAGATCATCGGCTGCCACATACAATGCAGTAGCAAGGGTGTCCAGATCGGCGTCCACGTGAGCCTCCAAGTTCGACGTTGGGTAGATAACGCCGATTCTGGACACCCTTGCCCTCTAAACCGCCGCGCCGCGCCGAACACACCCCTTGGAATTACTCATCTAG